>CAZSZN010000072.1:0-13483 GCA_964610405.1 uncultured Macromonas sp.
GGCAGGCGTGCAGGCACCAGGCCTCGTCGCACTGCGTGCAGGTGTAGGGCACCTTCTTGCCGGTGTGGTGGAAGTCGAACACCTTGATGCGCGACTTGGAGGTGGCGTACGTTCCGTAGTTCTCGAACGAACAGGCCATCTCGCACTGCAAGCAGCCGGTGCATTTGTCCGCATTGATGTGCAGAACTTTCTGCATGGAGTTCTCCTCGGTGGATAGCGGCGCTGCAACCTATGCAACGCCATGCTTATGAACAAGATTGCATTGCCATTGTTGTGAAGCCGCTGCACTTGACGCTCAGGGAAATCCCTAGTCAGGCATCGTGCGAACGACTTATTCTCAATTTGAAACACTGCTCTAATAGCAAGCACGGCACCATTGCGCCCATACCGACTGCGAGGCCCCATGAATTCCGGACTCCCTGCGCGCCCACCCGCCACGCCCCAGGACCGCCTGGTGCTGATCGACCGTGCGCGCGCTGCCGTCATGGACCAGGAAGCGCCGGCCGTGGTGCCCTGGGTGCAGCCGTGGATACAACGCTCCTGGCGCCGGTGCCTGGAACTGGGCATGCGGCCGGGGCACAACGTGGCGTTCGAGGAAGTGTCGGCGCCCACGATCCGACGCGCCATCGAAGCCAACCAACCGCTGCTGCGGGCCGCCGCACCCGTCATCCGCTCGCTGGCCCGCGCCATGGCCGACACCCGCTACTTCGCCATCCTCACCGATGCGCAAGGCGTGGTCATCGACGTCAACGGGCCGGTGGACCGGCAGGAGCCCAGCGCCAAGGCGATTGCCCGCGTGGGGGTGGACCTGTCGGAGCACGCCGTGGGCACCACCGCCATTGGCGCGACACTGACCGAGGAAGCACCGGTCTGGTTGCACCGGGGCGAGCATTTTTTCCGCAGCAATGCGGTGTTCAGTTGTGCCGGTGCGCCAGTGTTCGGGCCCCAAGGCCTGTGTGTGGGCATGCTGGACCTGACCGGCGTCAACGTGCCCGAGCGCCCGGCACTCAAGCACCTGGTCACACAATCGGCCCGCAGCATTGAAAATGCGCTGACGCTGGCGCAACCGCACCACCTGCTGCTGCGCCTGAACTGGCCCGGCCGGGTGCTGGGCGAAGACAGCGATGGCTTGGTGTGCCTGGACAGCGAGGGGCGCATCACCGCCGCCAACCGCGCAGCGGTGGACATGCTGAACCTGGTGCCTGGCCTGCCCTGGCCCCACGTCAGCGATGTGTTTGCGGTGCCCGCCGGCACCCTGTTTGACGCCGCACGCCAGCAGCGCGGCCCAGTGGAGCAGCCGCTGTGGTGCGGCCTGCGCCTGCAGGTGCTGTCGCTGGCCAACGGACAGTTGGACGGCTCGCTCCCACCGTCACACCCCAACCACTACGGCGTGCCGCTCAAGCAGGTGGAAGTGGCCATGATCCGCAAGGCGGTGGAAGACGCGGGCGGCAACGTCGCCGAAGCCGCCCGCGTGCTGGGCATCAGCCGCGCCACGGTGTACCGCAAGCTGGAACGGCGCTGATGGGCTGTTCAGCTTCCCGAGCCAGGACCGCCAGTTCATCGGCCGTGAACACCCGCGACCGGGTGTGAAAGGCCTTGCCCTCCGGCCCTTCCAACGAAAACGTGCCACCCGTGCCCTCGATCACGTCGATGATGAGCTGCGTGTGCTTCCAGTACTCGTACTGGGCCTTGCCGATGTAGAAGGGACAGCCCCCCAGGTCGCCCAGGTACACATCCCCGGCGCCGATGGTGAGCTCCCCCAGCAAGTAGCAGTTGGCGGCGCTGTTGTCGCAGCAACCGCCGCTCTGGTGGAACATCAGGCCGTCCCCGTGTTTGCCCTTGAGGAACGCTATGAGTTCCAGGGCGGCCGGGGTGGCCACCACTTTCTCGACCATCAGAAAAAGCCCAGCTTCTGCTCGCTGTAGCTCACCAGCAGGTTCTTGGTCTGCTGGTAGTGGTCCAGCATCATCTTGTGGGTTTCGCGGCCAATGCCCGATTCCTTGTAGCCGCCGAAGGCCGCGTGCGCCGGGTAGGCGTGGTAGCAGTTGGTCCACACGCGGCCGGCCTTGATGGCGCGGCCCATGCGGTAGGCCACGTTGCCATTGCGGCTCCACACGCCGGCGCCCAATCCATACAGCGTGTCGTTGGCAATCGCCAGCGCTTCCGCTTCGTCTTTGAAGGTGGTCACGGCCAGCACCGGGCCAAAGATTTCTTCCTGGAAGATGCGCATCTTGTTGTGGCCCTTGAAGAGCGTGGGCTGCACGTAGAAGCCACCGTCCAGCTCGTTGCCAAACTGGGCCTGACCGCCGCCGCACAACACCTCGGCGCCTTCCTGCTTGCCCAGGTCCAGGTAGCTCAGGATCTTGGTCAGTTGCTCCTTGGACGCCTGCGCGCCCATCATGGTGTTGGAGTCCAGCGGGTTGCCGTGCTGGATGGCCGCCACGCGCTTGAGCGCCCGTTCCATGAACTTGTCGTAGATGCTTTCCTGGATCAGCGCGCGGCTGGGGCAGGTGCACACCTCGCCCTGGTTGAAGGCGAACAGCACGAGGCCCTCGATCGCCTTGTCCAGGAAGCCATCGTCTTTGTCCATCACGTCGGCAAAGAAGATGTTGGGGCTCTTGCCGCCCAATTCCAGCGTGGCGGGAATGAGGTTGTTGGCAGCGGCCTGGGCGATCACACGGCCGGTGGAGGTGGAACCGGTGAACGCGATTTTGGCGATGCGCTTGCTGGTGGCCAGGGGCATGCCCGCTTCGCGGCCAAAACCATTGACCACGTTCAGCACGCCCGGCGGCAGCAGGTCGGCAATCAGGTCCACCAGAATCAGCAGGCTGATGGGGGTGGATTCCGCCGGCTTCAGCACCACGCAGTTGCCCGCGCCCAGGGCCGGCGCCAGTTTCCAGGCCGCCATCAGGATGGGGAAGTTCCACGGGATGATCTGACCCACCACGCCCAGCGGCTCGTGGATGTGGTACGCCATCGTGTTCTCGTCGATCTCGCTGATCGCGCCTTCCTGCGCGCGCACGCAGCCGGCGAAGTAGCGGAAGTGGTCCACCGCCAGCGGAATGTCGGCGGCCAGCGTTTCGCGGAT
The DNA here is from genome assembly GCA_964610405.1 of uncultured Macromonas sp. Classification (GTDB taxonomy): domain Bacteria; phylum Pseudomonadota; class Gammaproteobacteria; order Burkholderiales; family Burkholderiaceae_C; genus CAZGDZ01. Next base: position 3,089 of record CAZSZN010000072.1, read on the forward strand.
GGGCTTGCCGTTGTCCACCGTTTCGGCGTAGGCCAGTCGCTCCAGGTTGGCCTCGATGCGATCGGCAATCTTCAACAGAATGTTGGCGCGGGTGGCGGCATCGGTTTTGCCCCATTTATCGGCAGCGGCGTGGGCGGCGTCCAGGGCCAGTTCAATGTCCTTGGCGTTGGAGCGGGCGGCCTGGGTGTAGACCTTGCCGTTGACCGGGGTGCTCACCTCAAAGTACTGGCCATCGACGGGCGGGGTCCACTGGCCACCAATGAAGTTGTCGTACTTGGCTTGGTACTGGATGTGAGCGCCGGCGGTGCCGGGTGCGGCGTAGATCATGGTGTCGTCCTCTGAAAGTTTTGGAGAAAAGGAGCGTCTGAATCGCAGACGCTTCCTGCACCTCAACTTCCGTGCCACCGCGCGCAGGCCCACGTTTGCCCACGTTTCTGGCGCTGCAAGGCCCGTTTGTGACACCCGTTGCCCGCACGGTGTGCCGCCAGGCAACACCTGGGTCCACCAGTGTTCCGCCTTGGTACGGCAACGCTGTGCATACGTTGCACACAGGCACCACACATAAAAAAATCCCCGCCAGGCCCTGCAGCCCAGCGGGGATGGCATGCCGTGGTGGCCGCTTACGGCTTGGCGTTCGGGAAGAACAGTTGCTCGCCACCGATCTTGTACGACGCGATCGCGGCCTGGCCCGCCGCGCCCACCACCCAATCCACGAACTTCTGGCCCTCGGCCGTCTTCACGTGGGGGTGTCTGGCGGCGCTCACCAGCATCACACCGTACTGGTTGAACAAGCGCTGATCCCCCTCCACCAACACCGCCAGGTCGACGCGGTTCTTGAAGTTGAGCCAGGTCCCCCGGTCGGCCAGCACGTAGGCCCCACTGGACGCGGCGATGTTCAAGGCCGGGCCCATGCCACACCCACACTCTTTGTAACCGCTGCCTTTGACGGCTTCGTTGTCGGTCATTTTCCAGAAGCGCAGTTCCGCCGCGTGGGTACCGCTCTTGTCACCCCGGGAAATGAACGGCGCGTTCGCGGCCGCCACCTTCTTCAGCGCGGCCACCACGTCACGGCCCTTGGAGCCGGCGGGGTCGGCCTTGGGGCCAATCAGCACAAAGTCGTTGTACATCACTTCCTGGCGCTTGGAAGCAAAGCCGTCGGCCACGAACTTGTCCTCGGCCACTTTGTCGTGCACGAACAGCACATCGGCATCGCCCCGACGGGCCATGTCGATTGCCTGCCCGGTGCCCAGGGCCACCACTTTCACCTCCACGCCGCTGGCCTGCTTGAACAGCGGCAGCACATGGCTGAACAAGCCCGACTGTTCGGTGGAGGTGGTCGAGGCCACCACGATGGACTGGGCTTGCGCTGCCCAAGCCACACACAAGGCCATGGCCCCCAGGGTGAAACATTTCATCATGCGGTCTCTCCTTGCAAAAAAGCCCAGGCGGGCGGGCAAGTTTGCGCCAGCCCAGGGTCGTTGAAAAACGCTTGTGCCGGCAGGTCCGCCAGCAGGCGGCCACCTTCCAGGTACAAGACACGGGTGGCCAGGCGTTTGACCTGGCCCAGGTTGTGGCTGCTGAACACCAGGGTGGCGCTGGGCTCACTGGCCACCGAGGCCATCAGTGCCTCCACCTCGCGCTTGGCGTGCGGGTCCAGACTGGCGGTGGGTTCGTCCAGCAACCAGACTGCAGGTTGCAGCGCCCACGCGCGGGCCAAGGCCAGCCGTTGCTGTTGCCCACCCGACAAGGCGCGGCCGTTGCGGTGAGCCAAAGCATCCAACCCCACACGGGCCAGGGCTTGCCCTGCTCTTTCCCGCGTGGCGCGCCAAGGCACCCCTTGCAGCCACAGGCCCACGCGCACGTTGTTCAAGGCGCTCAAGCGCAACAAATGGGGCCGCTGGAACAGCATCGCCTCGCGCCCACCCCCGCGTTGCAGCCGCCCTTGGTGCAAGGGCAGCAAACCGTGCAGCGCGCGCAACAGCGTGCTCTTGCCGCTGCCATTGGCCCCCACCACCGCCACGCGCTCGCCAGCACGGATGGTCAACGAGATGCCCTGCAGCGCCCGCACTTGGCCCGCCGATCCCAGTCGCACCTGCAGATCGTGGGTTTCAAACACCAGCGCTGGGGTCACGGCCTGTACAACGCCATCAGGGTGCCTCATGCCGCCCACCCCGCCTGTGCAGGCAAAGCCTCGGCATCCACCCGCTCGCGCCAGCGGCGCACCGCCGCCACCATCGCGTTCAGCAGCAGCACCACCGCCAGCAGCACCAAGCCCAGGGCCAGGGCCAGCGGCAGATCGCCCTTGCTGGTTTCCAGCGCAATCGCTGTCGTCATCACTCGGGTAAAGCCCTCAATGTTGCCGCCGACGATCATCACCGCGCCCACTTCCGCAATCGCACGGCCGAACACGGTGATCACCACCGTCAACAAGGCATAACGTTCGTCCCAGGCCAACAAAGCCGCCCGGCAGGCCGAACCCGCCCCCAGCGAGGCCAGTTGTTCGCCGTGTTGCCGTTCGGCGTCTTCAATCAGTTGCCGGGTCAGTGCCATGGCCACCGGCAGCACCAGCACCGTCTGCGCCAGCACCATGGCCTGAAAGCTGAACAACCAGCCCAAGAAGCCCAATGGCCCGGTGCGCGACAGCAGCAAGTACACCACCAGCCCTACCACCACCGACGGGACGGCCAACGCCGAATTCAACACCGTGATGGCCGCCCCACGCCCCCGAAAACGCGCCACCCCCAGCCAGGCCCCGGCCGACAAGCCCAGCACGCACGCCAGCAGGCACGCCGTGGCGCTGACCGCGAGCGAGCGGCCCACCACGGTCCACAGCCCGGCGTCCATCGACACGATCAACTGCCCAGCGGTGGCAAAGCTGTCTGAGAATGTATTCATCGCCAACCATGCTAGCCGCAGACCGGCGCTTCGCCCACGGTGTTCACGAGGTATGAAATCAACGACATAAGCCATTGGAAGGCTGGCTACGGATCAGGCACACTCTGCCACCATGCGCAAGGTCCATTTCAGTTACCACCTCAGCGAACAACGCGGGCGCGAAGCCTTGATCCACAACTCGCTGATGGCCCTGCTCTACGCGGTGCGGACCGAAGGCTCCATCTCTGGGGCCGCACGGGCGCTGGACCTGTCGTACCGGCACGTCTGGGGCCAACTGAAAGAGTGGGAACAGCGTCTGGGCCAACCCCTGGTGATTTGGGAGCGCGGGCAAGCCGCCGTGCTGACCGCCTTTGCCGACAAGCTGCTGTGGACGGAACGGCTCGCCCAGGCTCGCCTGGCCCCCAAAATCGAGGCCCTCCGGGCCGAACTGGAGCGCACGCTGGCGCTGGCGTTCGAGCCTTCGGCCCACGTGCTGAGCCTGTACGCCAGCCACGACGATGCCTTGTCGCGCCTGCAAGACGTGGCCAGCGCCACGGCCGGCCTGCACCTGGACGTCCAGTTCTGCGGCAGCGTGGACGCGCTGCGTGCCCTCAACGACGGCCGCTGCGCCCTGGCCGGTTTCCACACCCGGCTGCAGGCGGGGCCGGACAGCCTGAGCCGCCGCACCTACCAGCCGCTGCTCAAACCTGGCAAACACAAGCTCATCGGTTTTGCCCAGCGCAGCCAAGGCCTGATGGTCGCGCCCGGCAACCCGCTGCGCATCGACAGCCTGGCGCGGCTGGCGAAATGGAAGCTGCGCTTCGTCAACCGATCCCACGGCACCGGCACCCGGGTGCTGCTGGACGAACTGCTGGCCGAAGGCGGCTTGTCACCCGAACAGGTGGTGGGCTACGAACATTGCGAGCCGTCGCACAGTGCGGTGGCACTGGCGGTGGCCAGCGGTGCCGCCGATGCCGGGCTGGGCACCGAATTCGCGGCCCGGGCGCGCGGCCTGGACTTTGTGCCCCTGGTGACCGAAAGCTACCACCTGGTGTGCCTGAAATCGGCGCTGGAGCAACCGGCCGTGCAGGCCTTGCGCCAAGTGCTGGCCAGCCCCAGTTGGGCGCAACAATTGCCGCAATTGCCCGGCTACCAGGCCGAACACAGCGGCGCAGTGCGGCCGCTGCGTCATGTGCTGCCCTGGTGGCAATACCGCACCGCCAAAACCAACCCCCTGGTCAGTTCGGCTTAAAAGGCTTCCTTCTCGGCCTCCAGGTAGGCCAAGCTGATGTACTTGCCAATGTTGCTCTCAAAACCAGCCGTGGTGCGGGCGTGCGGCGCCACCCTGGGGTCGGCCAGCACCGCTGCCTTGGCGGCTTCCATGCCCTGCCCGGCCTCCACCGCCTTCAAGCAAGGTTCGTAAATCCCGCGCATGAAGGTGCCGTAGTCCTGCACCAAGGTTTTGCTGGGGCGGCCGTGGCCCGGCACCCACAACTGCGCTCCGGTGGCCTGCGCCAGCGCTGCGTAGTACTTGAAAGTGCCTGGGTAGGAGCCATCGTCCATGTTGGCAATGCGGCGGTCCATCGCAATGTCGGCCACGTAGGTCAACCGGTCTTCCACCACTTCCACGCACAAGTCCGAATGGCAATGGGCACGGCCATAGAAATGCATCTTCAAGGTCACATCCCCAAACCGGTAGGTGCGACCGTGCTCCGTCGCCTGGTTGGGCGGCACCACCTGAGTGCCCATGGTGGCCTGGTGGGTCCAGCGCTCCATCAGGCTGCGCCAGAGGTTGCCCTCCGCGCCTTTGATCTGCTCGATGGTGAAAGGCAACGCGTAAATGGGCAGGCTGGGCCCGTAAGCGTTGACGAAGGCGTGGTTGCCCAGCCAGTGGTCGCCGTGGTAGTGGCTGTTGAAAATCGCCACCACCGGTTGGTCGGTCACGCGCCGGATCATGCGCAGGGCCATTTCCCCCACCTGCAGCGAACACCCGCTGTCCAGCACCACCACCCCGGCGGAGGTGACCACGAACACCACATTCGCCATCAATCCCTGGTTCTCGGGGGTAGGGAAGCCTTCCTTGGCGTACACCATCCACACGTGCGGCGACAGTTGTTGCGGCGCCACATCGGGCACTGGCGGGCCGGCAATGAAGTCTTGCACCTGCTGAGCGAACAGGCGCACCTCAGGCACCGTCACCAAGGCCGCACCACTCAGCGCAGCGCCTCCAGACCAGGTCAGCCAACGGCGGCGGTTGAGGGTGGGCAGCGCCTGTGTCGTGAAGGGGGGCATGGGTGTCTCCAAAGGCAGATTGCGACCGCAATCCATCCGTTATTAATTGATTGCTGATATTTTGACTGCGCTTGCAGGGGCTGTCAAAGGGATGGCAGGCAAGGCGCCGCCAGAGCGGCAATGAATCAGCGGCGGGGGGCGTTGAACCGGCGCGCCACCTCGGCCACCAGGCTGCGCGCCAAGTCCAGCTTGTGGCCCGGTGGCAACGGAGTTGCGCCGTGCTCATCCACCAACAACAAGCTGTTGTCGTCTTGCCCAAAGGTGGCCGGCCCGATGTTGCCCACCAGCAGCGGCACGCCCTTGCGCGTACGCTTGGCCTGGGCGTTGGCTTCCAGGTCCTGGCTTTCGGCCGCAAAGCCCACGCAAAACAGCTCGCCACAGCGCGCCCGCTCGCTGGCAGCCACGCCGGCCAGTATGTCCGGGTTTTCCACAAACGCCAGTGCAGGCGGCAAGCCGCTGCCGTCTTTCTTGATCTTCTGGTCTGCGGCGCTCGCGGGGCGCCAGTCGGCCACAGCCGCCGCCGCGACAAAAATGGTCGCACGGTCCACTTCCGCCTGCACTGCCGCTTGCATCTGCAACGCAGACTGCACATTCACCCGTTTCACGCCCCAGGGCGTGGGCAAGTGCACCGGGCCCGCCACCAGTGTGACCTCGGCTCCGGCTTCCTGCGCGGCGCGGGCAATGGCAAACCCCATCTTGCCCGAAGAATGGTTGGTGATGCCCCGCACCGGGTCGATCGCCTCAAACGTCGGGCCGGCCGTGACCAATACCCGTTGCCCGGCCAGCACCTTGGGCTGGAAATGGGCCGTCAACAAGTGCAGCAATTGCTCCGGTTCCAGCATGCGGCCATTGCCTACTTCACCGCAAGCCTGGTCGCCCTGCCCCACCGGCAGCACCACCGCACCATCAGCCTGCAGTTGCTGCAGGTTGCGCTGCGTGGCAGGGTGAGCCCACATTTCGCGGTTCATGGCCGGTGCGAGCAGCAAGGGCACCCGGTCCAGCGGGCGGGCCAGGCACATCAGGGTCAACAAATCGTCCGCGCGGCCTTGCACCAGCTTGGCCATCAGGTCGGCGCTGGCCGGCGCGATCAGGATGACATCGGCCTCGCGCCCCAGGTTGATGTGGGGCATGTTGTTGGGCTCGCGCGCGTCCCACTGGCTGGTCACCACCGGCCGGTTGCTCAAGGCCTGCATCGTCACCGGGGTGATGAATTGGGCCGCCGCCTCGGTCATCACCACCTGCACCGTGGCGCCCGCCTTGGTCAGCAGCCGGCACAGTTCGGCGGACTTGTAGCACGCAATGCCCCCCGAGAGGCCCAGGACGATGTGTTTGCCGGCGAGGTCAGTCATGGGCGGGAATGTACCACTGACGTATTGAGTGGCAATCACTCCAAAGCCTGGGTCGCGAACACAAAAATCAATGTACTGCCAAGCCGCAGTGGTTACGGCTTGGCAACCGTCGCACGACGTGTGTGAGCCTTTTATAAGGCCTTGTAGTAGATATAGTCTGCGGTGTAACGCACCAACTGGTTCGCACCCTCGTTGGTTTTGCTGCACATGGCCGTCGGCGCAACGCCACCTACCGTGGCCACACGCTGAATGTATGTGACACCCTGCATCGCCCCCATCCCGGTGGATGGATTGGCTTTGGTCAACTGCAGCGGTAGGTTGCCCGCACCGTTGGGTGCCACGGCCAATTGCGTCGCTGTCACTTTTGAACCGTCGTTCGCCTCCCAAGTCGCGGGTGGGCCATAGTATTTGCCCACGATCTTGCCGCCGCGATCTTTGAGTCCGGCATCAGGCCCTAAAAATACCCATTCGTACTGTCCAGCCATGTCTTTCTTGGCACGGCATTGATACGTCACATCGCCGGCGGCGGCGGTTTCCAGGGTCACTTTGTGGCCTGCAGGCACCTGAACGGCAGCCGGCAAGTCCGATTGGTTGAAGGAAGCACGCGTGGACTGGGTTGCGCAAGCAGACAACACAGCCAATGCGGCCAACGAAATGGTGATGCGGATTTGCATGGTGACCTCCATGTGATGTAGATGAAATGGTTATGGTTTGCCCGCCAATGAGATGCTTGCCAGGTAAGCCACGACATCCTCTCTGTCTTGAGGCGAGTCCAAGCGATAGTTCATCTCTTGTCCGGGAACCACGCTCTCTGGATCCGTCAGCCAAGCTTTCAGTCGTTCAACGGTCCAGGTGTGGGTGGCAGCAGCGAGGGCCTTTGAGTAAAGGTATCCCTCGGCCTTACCGGCTTGCCGGCCGACGACTCCTTGCAGGGCGGGGCCTACTCGGTTGGTGTCCAGACTGTGGCAAGCAAAGCAGCGGCTTTCGGTCAGCCGCCGCCCTTGCTCAATCGAAGTGGACAAAGACCGTGTCTGCGCATGAGTTGGCACAGTCAGGGTCCACGCCAAGGCGCACCAGATCGAGCGGGTGCGCGCTTTCATTCATGCTCCAAACGACAATGCACCAGCCCGCAGGGGTCGGCCCATCGCGTTGTTCAGCAACACATAATGCATGGTCTCGTCAGCGGCGAGGCGTCCTGCCACTTTGGCGAGATCCTGGTTGCCGAAGGCTGGGATAACGCCCAGGTACGCATTGACAGCCCCCAACTCCAAGCGGGCAGCCAAATCCAGAACATCACCCTGGTTTCGCAGGGTATCGGCTTTCAGGGCCTTGGCGTATTCGTCGAGCTTTTTCTCCATGACCGGCATACCGCCGAGTTTCTGAATCGTGGCCACCAATGCATCGCGATGGGCTTTGTGGTCGGCTTGGAAGCGCACAGCCACGTCTAGCACAGCCTTTTGAAGCAAGCCACTGCCAGCACCGAGTTGGTAGGCATTGATGGCTTCGTGCTCCAGACCCAAGGCCACGTTCAGGATGCCCACATCCTTGGATGTATCGGCTGCCATACCCTGAGCCAGAGACTCTTTTCCAGCCAGCATAGCGACGGCAACTGCAGACAAGGTGCCGGTACGGCCCATGAAGCCACGGCGGGATGCCAAAGCAGTACCGCTCACAGTTTTAACGATGGACGACATGTCGAATTCCTTTCGGTTGATGGTTGTTCTGCCCAGTGAGCGGAGAGTTTTTTTGCTCACGCCCCGGATACGCAGGGTTAAAGCAGGTTGGATTCAACTTTTTTTAATTTTTTTTCCCAGGAATCCACCAGCAGGTCTCATGCGTACTGATCCAAAGATTGCAACCAGAGTGGTGCCGCATAAGAGACACCGAGTTTTCGCTGACAATGGAAAAATGAATGCCGACAATCGAGACGCGATGCTCATCGTCCTGCTGGAACGCATTGCCCAGCAGGACTCACAAGCCCTCAAAGTTCTGTACGACGAATGTGCCGGCAAGCTCTATGGTTTGGCCTTGCGCGTGGTCATCCAGCGTGAATTTGCCGAAGATGTGCTTCAGGAGGCGTTCTTGAGCATCTGGCGATCCGCTCCGGGATACTCGGCAACCCTGAGCCCTCCGATGGCCTGGATGGGGCTGATCGTGCGCAGTCGAGCACTCGACCTCCTGCGTCGCCGAGCCGCAGAGCGCTCCCACCTGACCCAGGAAATCGACGATTTCCTGGCCGACACGCTCGATGGCGAAGGCCCCACCCCGATGGACACCACACTCGCCAGCGAACAAGCGTGGGCGTTGAATCAATGCCTGAGTCGTCTCGACAACAAGCAACGTGAAGTGGTCCATCTTGCTTACATCCGAGACATGAGCCATGCCGAGCTGGCTGCCCAACTTCAACTGCCACTGGGGACCGTTAAAACATGGATTCGCCGTGGACTGGAACAGCTGCGCGCGTGCATGGCCCGTTTTGCTTGAAGGCCGATCATGAATATCCACCGACATCCTGAACTGCTGGAACGCATGGCTGCCAGCTACGCGTTAGGCACACTTCGTGGTGGCGCTCGCCGTCGCTTTGAGGCGATGGCCCGCGAGATCGCGCCCGTGCGCGCCGCAGCCTTGATCTGGCAGAGCCGACTCTCCAGCATCAACGAGCTGCAACCCAGCGCGCAACCAGATGCCAGGGTCTGGACTCGCATCGAGAACCTCGTAGTGGCCGACCGCGAACTCGCTCAAATCCATGCCCGCCGCACTCCAACTGCTGCGTCGCAGACCGCAGAACAACCGAGTACCTTTGCCAGTTGGCTGCGCAGTCTCACCGTGTGGCGCAGCATCAGCGCAGCCAGTGCATTCGCCGCGTTGGCAGCAGTAAGCATCGGACTGAACCTGCAACATGAGCTCAGTCGCGAAATCGCAGTACTGCAGAGCACATTGCAAGACACGCCGCAAATTGAATACGTGGCTGTACTGGTGGATGAGCAGTCTGCCGCTTCGATGCTGGTCACTTTCGACCCCAAGCACCAAAAGTTGACATTGCAGCGGGTCGGTGGCTTCAGAGAAGGGGGGGACAAATCCCTACAACTTTGGGCACTGCCACCGGGAAGCAGTCCTAAATCGCTGGGGGTACTGGGTGGCGAGCAATTGATTCGATTGACTGCGGATGAACCCGATGTCAGCAACGTCCCAACCCTGGCTGTGAGCTTGGAGCCCAAAGGTGGGGTACCCAGCGAAGGGGGGCCGACCGGCCCTGTGCTTTTCAAAGGCACATTGATTCAGAAAATGCTGTAAGGCACAGCGGCTGGATTGTAGTGCGTGCCCTCCAGCGCACACGGCATCAGCATCTGACGTTCAGACCGAGCACTTCTTCGCGAACGCGCCATCCGCCTGTTGCAGGAGCACCGGGCCGAGTACACCTCGCTACCGCAATGATTACGGGGTAAATCCCCACAAGCCTCATCGCGGTGACCGCAAGTGGGTCAATGGCTGACCCCACAGTCTTCGCCATCCTCCTACCTTTCCTATACTGAAACACTCAGCAAGAGAGGGCGTTCTTGAGAAGCAGGGTCAGCGTTCAAACGCCCTGCCTTTTATAATCCCAATTTCCTCACCCGCGGGCCGCACTGGCTCGCCTGCGACATGACCAAATTCGTATTCGTGACCGGTGGTGTGGTGTCCTCGCTGGGCAAGGGCATCGCCTCCGCCTCGCTGGCTGCGCTGCTCGAATCGCGTGGCCTCAAAGTCACCCTCATCAAGCTGGACCCCTACCTCAACGTGGACCCGGGCACCATGAGTCCGTTCCAGCACGGTGAAGTCTTCGTGACCGACGACGGCGCCGAAACCGACCTCGACCTGGGCCACTACGAGCGCTTCATCA
>CAZSZN010000073.1:0-13077 GCA_964610405.1 uncultured Macromonas sp.
CCAGCCGGTGCGCCGCCGCGACGTGCAGGACGTGTTCCTGGGGACCGGCTTGGGGCCGCGTGCCTACGCCATCATCGGGCAAGGCACCATCAGCCGCATCATCGAGAGCAAGCCCGAGGAATTGCGCCTGTTCCTGGAAGAGGCGGCGGGGGTGTCCAAATACAAGGAACGCCGCCGCGAAACCGCCAACCGCCTGGACGACACGCGCGAGAACCTGACCCGGGTCGAGGACATTCTGCGCGAATTGAACGCCAACCTCGACAAGTTGGAGAAGCAGGCCGAGGTGGCCACACGCTACCACGCCCTGCAGGCCCAGGTCACGCTCAGCCAGCAGCGCCTGTGGTTTCTGAAGCGGCGCGATGCCGAGGCGGAGCTGACCCGCGTGCAGGCCGAAGGCCGCCAGGCGGTGAACGACCTGGAAAGTCGCATGGCCGACCTGCGCCGGGTGGAGGCTGACTTGGAAACCATACGCCAGGCGCACTACGATGCGGGCGACCAGGTCAACCAGGCCCAGGGCCGTTTGTACGAAGCCGGTGCCGAGGTGGCCCGGCTGGAGGCCGAAATCCGCTACGTGGTGGAAGGTCGCCAACGGGTGCAACAGCGGCTGGCGCAATTGCAGGAGCAGTCCGCCCAGTGGGCCCAACGCCAGGAAGCCGCCGAGGCGGAGCTGGAAACCTTGGCGGAGCAGAACGAATCCGCCGCGGAGCAAAGCGAAGTGCTGGCCGCCCAGGTGGAAGAACAGTCGCTGCAACTGCCGGCGCTGGAAGATGCGTTGCGCCAAGCCCAAGGACGTGCCACCCAGCAGTTCGCCAGTGTGACGCAGGTGCAGCAGGCGATCCAGGTGCTGGCCGCCGAACAGCGGGGCATTGAGGAACAGGCGCGCCAGTTGCAACAGCGCCGAGAACGCCTGAACACCGACCGCAAGGCCATGGTCGCCCCCGACCTGGAGCGCTTGAACGAGGTCAACGAACAACGGGAACTGGCCCAGGAAAGCCACGCCCAGGCCGATGCTCGTCTGCAGGAATTGCAAGAACTGCTGCCTCAACTGGACGAAGCACGTCGCCAGGCGCAAGCCACGGTGAACACCGAAACCCGCACCCACGCCGAGTTGTCGGCCCGGCTGGATGCGCTGAAAGCCTTGCAAGACAAGCTCAAGACCGACGGCAAACTGCAGCCCTGGCTGGCCAAGCACGGGCTGGACGGGCTGGTGGCGCTGTGGAACCGCTTGCAAACCGAGGCGGGGTGGGAAAACGCGATCGAGGCGGCCTTGCGCGAGCGCATGGGCGCGCTGGAGGTGTCGCGTTTAGAGATGGTGCGCGCCTTTCTGGCCGATGCGCCGCCGGCCAAGCTGGCGTTTTTCAGCCCCTCCACGGGGAGCCATCCTCCCGGGCCCAGCGCAGCCCTGGCCGGGTTGACACCGCTGGCCCAACGCTTGCACCAGCACGACGCCGCGCTGCAGGCGGTGCTGAACGAATGGTTGCACGGTTGTTACGCGGCCTCTGCCTTGGACGAGGCTTTGGCCGCCCGCGCTCAGTTGCCTGCGGGTGGTGCGATTTACACTCCCCAAGGGCATGTGGTGACCTCGCACCACGTCGGTTTTTACGCCCCCGACAGCGAACAGGCCGGGCTGCTGGCCCGTGCCCACGAGATCGACAACCTCGACAAGCAGGTGCGTGCCCAGGCACTGCTGGCGGACGACGCCCGTGCCTCCATCAACCGGGCCGAGGCCACTTACGCCGATGTCAACCAGCGCTTGCAACAGGCCCGCCGCGAAGCGACCGAACAGCAAACCAAGCTGCACCAGCTGCAGGTGGAGTCGCTGCGCCTGACGCAACTGGCCGAGCAGGCCCGTGCCCGCAGCCAGCAGTTGGAGCAGGACACCGCCGAGGTGGATGAGCAGCTCGAAGTCTTGCAGGAGCGGCGCGTGACCGCCGAAGCCCGTTTTGAAGAGCTGGACATGCAATTGGCCGACGGTCAAGAGCGCCATGCCCAGTTGGAAGATGACGTGATGGACGCCGAGCGACGGCTGAACCAGGCCCGCGAGCAATTGCGGGCGTTGGAACGGCAGGCGCAAGAGGCCACCTTCTCGCAACGCAGCCTGGAAGCGCGGCGGGGTGAGCTCCAACGCGCGATTGAAACCGCCCGGCAGCAAACGGTCGCGCTGGCCGACGAGCACCAGCGTGCGCAAGGGGAGTTGCAACGCCTGTCTGACGCGGCGGCGCAGGGTGGCCTGCAAGACGCCTTGGACGCCAAGTTGCAGCGTGAGCAGGCCCTGGCCGCCCAGCGCAGCCAGTACGACGACCTGACGGCCAAACTGCGCGCCAGCGACGAACGCCGGCTGCAACTGGAGCGTGAACTCGACCCGCTGCGTTCGCGCATCACCGAATTTCAGCTCAAAGAACAGGCCGCCAACCTGGGGCTGGAGCAGTACAGCCAATGGCTGGCCGAAGCCCGCGCCGATTTGCAGGCGCTGGAGCAGGGGATCGAGGCCGAAAGCGTCAAGCTTTACGGGCTGCAAGGCGACATCGACCGTTGCCAGCGCGAGATCACCGCGCTGGGCGCCGTCAACCTGGCGGCTCTGGAGGAACTGACCAGCGCCCGCGAACGCAAGCAGTTCCTCGACGCCCAATCGGGCGACCTGAATGAGGCCATCCGCACGCTGGAAGACGCGATCAAGAAAATCGACGCCGAAACCCGTGACCTGCTCGGCAGCACGTTCGAGACCGTGAATGCGCATTTTGGGCGGATGTTCCCGGAACTGTTTGGCGGCGGGCAAGCCAAACTCGTCATGACCGGCGAAGAAATCCTGGACGCGGGGGTGCAAGTGATGGCCCAGCCGCCCGGCAAGAAGAACCAGACCATCCACCTGCTGTCGGGTGGCGAAAAGGCGCTGACCGCGATTGCCCTGGTGTTCGCCATTTTCCAGCTCAACCCGGCGCCGTTCTGTCTGTTGGACGAGGTGGACGCACCGTTGGACGACGCGAACACCGAACGTTATGCCAAACTGGTGTCCCACATGAGCACCGAAACCCAATTCCTTTTCATCAGTCACAACAAGATCGCCATGGAAATGGCCAAACAGCTCATCGGCGTCACCATGCAAGAGCAAGGTGTGTCCCGCATCGTGGCGGTGGACATGGAAACCGCTGCCGGCATGATGGAGGCATCCTGACATGAGTTCGCTGCAAATGGGCCTGTGGATCTTGGGTGGCCTGGTGGTGCTGGGCGTGTGGCTGTACAACCGCTGGTTGACCCGTCGCCTGCAACCCAAGCGCTCCATCGCGCCGGAGTCGACCGCGCTGGAGCCGGGTGAAGCGATCCGGGAGAGCGGTTTGCCGTCGCTCGACGAACGGCTGGACCCGGTGATGGACGGCCCCGCGTCAGAGGCGATTTCGCCCGGTGTGAGCGCGGGCAAGCCGGCCGTGCTCGACCCCATGCTCGACGCCATGGTATCCCTGTCCTTGGAGCACGGCGTGGTGTCCGGTGATGCGGTGCTGGCCGCGTTGCCCGGCACGCGCCGGGTGGGCAGCAAGTCTTTCGTGGTGGAAGGATTGAACACCGCGCTCGACGCCTGGGAGGCACCCCGCGCCGGGCAACGCTACACCGCTTTGCGTGCGGGCATTCAATTGGCCAGCCGGGCGGGGGCGTTGAACGACATCGAATTTTCGGAGTTCGTGGTCAAGGTGCAGGGGTTTGCCGATGTGGTGGGTGCAGCGCCCGAGTTTCCCGAGATGCTGGACGAAGTCACCCGCGCCCGCGAACTCGACCAATTCGCCAGCGCCCACGATGCGCAACTGGGCTTTACCTTGCGTGCCCGCCGGGCGTCGTGGAGCCCTGGGTATTTGAACCAGCATGCCGCTGCTTGCGGGTTCGTGGCTGGTGCGCTGCCGGGGCGCATGGTGCTGCCGTCCGATGTGCCTGGCGCACCGCCAGTGCTGGTGCTGCAGTACGAAACCCAATTGGCCTTGGCCGAAGACCCCGAGCAGGTGGCCCTGCGCGAGTTCCACCTGACCCTGGACGTGCCTCACGTGGCGCGCGAGGAGCGGCCGTTCGTGCGCATGCGCGAAATGGCGCAACGGTTCGCGGACACCATGGAAGGCGTGGTGACCGATGGCAGTCGACCTCTGGGGCCGGATGACCTGGACCGGATTGGTTCGGAGTTGGAGGTGCTTTACGACGCCCTGACCGAGCGTGGCCTGCCGGCTGGTGCGCCACTGACGCGGCGCCTGTTCAACTGAGCGGTGGCTCAGACTTTCAAATAGCCCTGTTGCCGCATTGCGGCCAGAGTGCCGTCCAGTAAAGCGGGCAAGGCGTTCACTGCCGTGGTTGCTGCAGCCAAATCCCCTGTCTTGGCCGCTTTTTCCAGCGCAGCCGCCCACACTGACAAAGCCATCGCCCCCACATTGCCGCAACTGCCCTTCATCGCGTGTGCATGGCGCGCCACACCACCCAAGTCCTGAGCCTGTATCTGCTGTTTCAGCGCATCCGCCTCGACCACCACCTGTTCGGCAAACAAGGCGGTGATGTCCAGCAAGTCGTCTCCCAGAATCTCCTGGAGTTCGCCGAGCGTGGATGTGTTCAGTAAGTCATTCACAGGCAGATTCGTTGATAATGGTCCCAAGGGCTGGGCATAGTGTACAAAACCGTGCCACTCGCAGTTCTGCCGGTATCGACAAAAACATCAACGGTCTTGGATAAGTTCTCAAATTTTGCCCACAGCGAAACCGCTGGCTTGACGATCGCCGTGGTCGATGACGATCTGCCCACGCGCATGGTTTTGCGCAAGGTGCTGGCCAAGCAGGGGTACACCGTGGTGGAGGCGGCCAACGGGCAGTTGGCCATCGATTTGGTGCGTTCCAGCCGTGTCGACCTCGTCCTGATGGACGTGATGATGCCCGAGGTGGACGGCTATGGCGCGTGCGCCCAGATCCGCCTGATGATGGGCGACGACAGCCTGCCCATCATCATGCTCACCGCTGCCGATGACATCGAATCGATCGAGATGGCGTTCAACGCGGGCGCGACCGATTTCATCACCAAGCCGATCAACTGGCCGCTGCTGACCGAGCGGGTGCGGTACGCGCTGCGTGCCGGGGCCCTGAACCGCGAAGTGCGGCGCAGCCGGTTGCGCGAGTCGGCCGTGCGCCGGGTGGCGGGCCTGGGGTATTGGGAATGGAACCTGGAGCTCGGTTCACTGGGTTGGTCGGAGGAGTTGGAGTTGCTGACCGGCGTGGCGGCGCACCGTCTGGCGTCGTTGGCGTCCTTGTCGGAGCATGTCCATCCCGACGACCGCCGCCGTTTGCTGGCGGTGCTGGAGCGTTCACGCGATACCGGTGCCAAGGTGGATGTAGAGTTCCGGCTGCAGACCGCGCGGCAGGAGTACATCATCCGGCTCATCGGCGAGCGCGGCACCCAGGGCGGCGAAGCCAACCAGTTGTACGGTGTGTTCCAGGACGTCAGTGGCACCCGGCGTGCCGAAGCGCTGGTGGACTACCTGGCGATGCACGACGAAACCACCGGACTGGGCAACCGCCGACTGTTCGTCAGCCAGGTCAGGGGCCGCTTGGACGAGTTGCGCCAGCAGCCCGGCAAGGTGTTGCTGGTGGGCACCATCGACATCACCCGCTTTGGCCGCTACAACGACACCTATGGTGAAACTGGTGCCAACGCGCTGCTGGCCCTGATTGCGCAGCGGCTCAGCGAAAGCGTGGCCGGTGCCGGTTTCGAGGTGGCACGCATTGGTGGCGATGAATTTGCGATCATGCTGACCGACGTGGACGAGCCCGCGGTCGAGCAGCGGTTCAAGGCCGTCACCGACAAGCTGGGGGCGCCTTTCAGGCTGGAACACCAAGAGGTCTTCCTGAGCCACAGCGCTGGCTACACCCTGTTTCCCGAACACGCGGCAGATGCCGAGGGCCTGCTCAAACTGGCCCAGGACGCGCAACGCCAGGCCCGCCGGCTGGGACACGAATGCCTGCGTTCCAGCACCGACCCGGACGAGGCAGCGCACCAGCGCGCGCAGCTCGAACTGGAGCGGGACTTGCACAAAGCCTTGGAGCGGGGCGAGTTTTTCCTGGTTTTTCAACCCCAGATGGCGTTTGGCTCCAGCAAGATCGGGGGTGCCGAAGCCCTGATACGCTGGCGCCATCCCGAGTTGGGCGTGGTGCCGCCGGTGCAGTTTGTGCCGCTGCTCGAAGAAACCGGCCTGATCCACGAGGTGGGCACCTGGGTGTTGCAAGAGGCCTGTCGGCAAGCGGCTGCCTGGGCGCGCGAGGGTCTGAACCTGCGCGTGGGCGTCAACCTGTCGCCCCGGCAGTTCATGGCCGATGACTTGCTGGATGTGGTGACCCAGGCCAGCCTGGCCGCCGGCGTGGCGCCGCACCTGATCGAGCTGGAAATCACGGAGAGCCTGACGATGCAGGACGTGCAGCGCTCCATCGTTTTGCTGGAACGCTTGCGCTCCCTAGGTTTCAAGATCGCGCTCGACGACTTCGGGGTGGGTTATTCCTCCATGGAGTACCTGCTCAAATTCCCGGTGGATGTGATCAAGATCGACCGGGCGTTTGTCACCCACATCACCCGCAGCCGCAGCGACCGAGCCATTGTTCGGGCCATGGCCGTGCTGGCGCAGGACTTGGGCATGTCGGTGATTGCCGAGGGTGTCGAGACCCAGCGTCAATGCGACTTCATCGAGGCGGTGGGGGTGGACGAAGTGCAGGGTTACCTGGTGGGTCGCCCCATGTCACCGGAAGACCTGGCCGACTTGGCCCGCCATTTCACCCGCAACCACTGACGCGGACAGAGCGCGGCACCTGGCGGCAGGGGGTCAGCTGATGTCGCCCGTGTGCACCTCGAACCGACCCCGCCGGCGATCGTCGAAATAGCGCTCCAGCGTTTCTTTCACCGTGCGAAAAGCCAACTCTTCCCACGGAACTTCGGCTTCGGTGAACAGCCGGGCTTCCTGGGTTTCGTGGCCCGGATCAAATTGGTCGCTCAGCAAGCGTGCCCGGTAGTACATGTGCACCTGTCCCACGCGCACCACGTTCAGTACCGTGAACAGTCCTTCCATCGCCACTTGGGCGCCGGCTTCTTCGATGGTTTCACGCAAAGCACCATCGGCGGTGGATTCGCCCAGCTCCATGAAGCCGGCGGGCAGTGTCCACTTGCCCCAGCGAGGTTCGATGTTGCGCTTGCACAGCAGCACCTGTTCGCCTTGCTCGCCCCAGTAAGGGACGGTGCCCACCACGTTCAGCGGGTTTTCGTAATGAATGGTGCCGCAACCCGGGCAAACGGCGCGCACTTTGGTGTCGCCGTCGTCCGGCACGCGGTATTCGACGAGGGTGCCGCAATCACGGCAATGGCGGATGGCAGAGCGAAGCATGGCCCACAGTGTAGTGGGCCCGCCGAAGGGATCACGCTTTGCTGTGTTTTTCGATCAACGCCCGCGCGGAATTGAGCAGGTCGCGCCCATTGAAGCCGCGCTTGTCCATGTCCTGCACCCATTCGGCTTCCACCTGGCGGGCGCGGCGGCGGAACTCCTGGGCTTCGGCCATGCCAATGGTGTTGATCTTGTTGTTGCGATCCACCGCCTGCTTGCGGGCTGGCACGTCGCCCGCCTGCTGCGCACGGCCCAAGAAGGCCGAGGTGTTCAACCCCGAATTGGCATCGATGATCTTTTTCAGGTCGGGCGGCAGCGAGTCGTACTTGCGTTGGTTCATCGCCATCACGAACGTGGTGGTGTACAACGCGCCCCCTTTGGGGTCGAATTCACTGTGGAACTGGGTCAACTCGTGCACCTTGACCGAAGGCACCACTTCCCACGGAATCACGCAACCATCGATCACACCTTTGGAGAGTGCATCGGGAATTTGCGGCAACGGCATGCCGACCGGGGTCGCGCCCAGGTTGGCCAGCAACTTGGTCACCTGACGGGTGGGACCACGCATCTTCAGCCCGCGCAAGTCGTCCGGGGTGTTGATGGCTTTGGTTTTGACGTGGAACATGCCCGGGCCATGCACTTGCAGCGCAATGGGCTTTATTTCACGGTATTCGTCGGCGGCCTTGGTCTGGATGTATTCCCAGAACGCTTTGGAGGTGGCCTCGGCGTTGGTCATCATGAAAGGCAGTTCAAACACTTCGGTGCGCGGGAACCGGCCGGGCGTGTTGCCAGGCAGCGTCCACACGATGTCCACCACGCCGTCTTTGGCCTGGTCGAACAACTGCACCGGCGACCCGCCAAGCTGCATGGCGGGATAGGCCTCGAATTTGATGCGGCCTTGCGAGTCTTTTTCCACCTTGTCCATCCATGCCTTGTGCATGTTCAGCCACACGTTGGAGGTGGGCGACATGAAGGTGTGGAATTTGAGTGTGACGCTTTGCTGCGCCAGGCCGATGATGGCTGGCGCGCCCAGTGCGACACCTGCGCCCGCTTGCAAGAGGGTTCTGCGTGGGATCATGGTCGGTCTCCTTGTAACGACGTCTTTGTGCAATGTACGGCAATTTGACAGACAAATGTGCGAGGCGCGAGTTCCACGACCTAGGGGTATCCCGAGCATGGACGGCAGCGGCCAAAATGCACGCATGCAAAGTTTTGATTTCGCTTCTGCGCCCGGGCACCTGATCCGCCGGGCGCACCAAGTGTCGGTGGCGTTGTTCGCCGAAGCCGCGGCGGCCCTGGATGTGACCCAGGTGCAGTTCGCCATCCTCAACGCCTTGCTGGACGAGCCGGGCATCGATCAGGTGACACTGGCGCAACGGGTGGCGCTGGACCCGGCCACGTCGGGCTCGGTCATCGAACGGCTGGAGCGCAAGGGTTGGCTTCGGCGCGAACCGGCTCCCACAGACCGCCGACGCCGGCTGTTGTGGATCACCCCGACCGGTATGGACGTGGTGCAGGCGCTGATGCAGCCCATCGCCGACGCCCAAGCCCGTCTGCTGGCCCCCTTGCCGCCGGCGGACGCACAGGCGTTGCTGCGCCTGCTGAAGGCTTTGGTGTCGGCCCATCCGCGTTAGACTGACCCACCATGAAGCTGTACAACTATTTCCGTTCCGGCACGTCGTTTCGGGTTCGCATCGCCTTGCACCTGAAGGGCTTGCCGTTTGACTACGCCCCGGTGCATCTGGCCAGAGGCGAGCACAGCCAGGCCGGTTACCAGGCGCTGAGCCCTGACTCGCTGGTGCCGGTGCTGGATGTGCAAGGCCAGCCCGACGACGCACTGCTGAGCCAGTCGATGGCCATCATTGAATACCTCGATGAAACCCATCCGCAGCCGCCGCTGTTGCCGGCCGATCCCTTGGGGCGTGCCCGGGTGCGTGCCCTGGCCCAGACGGTGGCGTGCGAGATTCATCCGATCAACAACCTGCGCATCCTGAAGTACCTGGGCGGTACCTTGGGCTTGACCGAAGCGCAGCGTGCCGATTGGTACAACCATTGGGTGATGGAGGGCTTGCGCGGTTACGAGCGCCGGTTGCAGGATCTCAATGTGGCCCGTGCGGCCGAGGGTTTGGCGCCTTCGGTCTATTCCTATGGCGACACCCCCACCTTGGCCGATTGCTGTTTGGTGCCGCAGGTGGTCAACGGCACGCGCTTTGGCCTGACTTACGAAGGTTTGCCACTGACCATGGCAGCCTACGAAGCCTGTATGCGCCTGGACGCGTTCCAGCAAGCGCATCCCAAGAATTGTCCAGATTTCGAGGCCTGAACGTGGCTTCATCAGCAACCACGGCGCTGGGTTGGTGGGCCGCGCAGGCGCCCTGGCCACAAGGGGTGCAGGCGGGCATCAGCCTGCGCACGGGCGGCGTGTCAACGCCGCCGTGGGACAGCTTGAACCTTGGCGATCACGTGGGCGACGATCCCGGCCATGTTGCCGCCAACCGGCAGCGGCTGTCCGCCTTGACGGGTGCGCGTCCGGTGTTTTGCCAACAAGTGCACGGCACCGACATGGCGCATTTGGGGTCGAACGCGGCGGATGGCGAGGTGGCCGATGGCGCCTGGACCTCCGAGCGCAATCTCGCATGCACCATGATGGTGGCCGATTGCCTGCCCATGTTGCTGGCCGCACCAGGGGGCACCAGCGTGGCAGCGCTACACGCCGGTTGGCGTGGCTTGGTGGGGCAGGGCGGAGTGGGGGTGATCGAAGCGCTGGTTCAGGCCTGGCCTGCGCTGGCCACGGCACAGGCTCGCTGCGAAAGCGTGGTCTGGCTTGGCCCCTGCATCGGCCCCACCTCGTTTGAGGTGGGCGCCGAGGTTCGGCAAGCCTTCCTCGCCGTGGACTCTGGGGCCGCGGGGTGTTTTGAGTCCCTGGCCGGCAGCGGTGAAACACCGAAGTTCCTGGCCGATTTGCCGGGCTTGGCACGCCGCCGCCTGGCGCAGGCAGGTTTTGCCCGCGTCTTTGGCAACGACGGTTCAGCCGGGTGGTGCACGGTCCTCAACCCGGACCGGTTCTTTTCCTTCCGGCGCGACCAGGTTCGGCTCGGCGGCACCGGGCGCATGGCCGCCTGCATCTGGCGCACCTGATGCAGCGCTTGCTTCCGCCTTGGCACGGGCCTTGCGTCGCAAGGGGGAGCCCATCAGGTAAACCACCAATGCGATCGGCATCAAACCGTAAAGAAAAAAGGTGACAATAGCTCCGAGGAGGGTGCCTTGGCTGTTCGTGGCCTCGGCCACGGCCATGAGGACGGCGACATAGAGCCAAGCAATAATGACCAGATACATGAGCGATCGATTCACAGGGGTTCAATGCAACCCTGATATTGTCAGGCCGTTGGAAGTTCAACGCCGCACACTGACACCACAGCGCTGGAATCCCCCCGGATTTGCGACGCGCCCTTCCCATGACTGGAGACACGCATGACCACCGACAACCCTTGGCTGCAGTCGGCCCAACAGTTCCAGCAGAGCGCCATGCAGCAGTGGACCCAAATGTTGCAAGCCCAGTCTGCTTCCGGCATGCCCACGCCCAGCTTTGGCATGCCCAGCCAGGCCAACATTTCTGATCTGTTTGGCAAGATAGCCGGACAGCCTGTGCATTTTGACGCGGCCCGCCTGCTGGACATCCAGCAGACCTACCTGCGTGAGGTGGCCGAGTTGTGGAACCAGGGCCTGCAAGTGCGACTGCCCAAAGATCGCCGGTTTGCCAGCGAGGCCTGGAGCCAAAACCCGATGGCCGCTTTTGCGGCCGCCGCGTACCTGTTGAACGCCCGCACCCTGATGGCGATGGCCGACGCGGTGGAGGCCGACGGCAAAACCAAGGCACGCATTCACTTTGCGGTGCAGCAGTGGATCGACGCCAGCGCACCCAGCAACTTCATGGCGTTCAACGCCGAAGCGCAGAAGAAAGCGCTGGACACCCAAGGTGAAAGCATTTCCAAGGGCATCCAGAACCTGCTGCACGACATGAAGCAGGGCCACGTGTCCATGACGGATGAAAGCGCCTTTGAGGTCGGCCGCAACGTGGCCACCTCCGAAGGGCAGGTGGTGTTCGAGAACGACTTGTTCCAACTGATTGAGTACAAGCCGCTGACGGCCAAGGTCTACGAACGCCCGTTCCTGCTGGTGCCGCCGTGCATCAACAAGTTCTACATCCTGGACTTGCAGCCCGACAACTCGCTGATCCGTTACGCGGTCGAGCAGGGTCACCGCACCTTTGTGGTGAGCTGGCGCAACCCGGATCAATCTTGCGCCCAGAAGACCTGGGACAACTACATCGAAGACGCGGTGATCAAGGCGATTGCCGTGACGCGCGAGATCACCGGCGCCGAGACCATCAACGCGCTCGGCTTCTGCGTCGGCGGCACCATGCTGGGTACCGCCCTGGGGGTGCTGGCCGCCCGTGGCGAAAAGCCGGTGAGCAGCGCCACCTTCTTGACCACGCTGCTCGATTTCTCCGACACCGGCGTGCTCGACGTGTTCATTGACGAAGCGTTCGTCAAGTTCCGCGAAATGCAGTTTGCCAATGGCGGCCTGTTGCCGGGACGCGATCTGGCCACCACCTTCAGCTTCCTGCGCCCGAACGATCTGGTCTGGAACTACGTGGTCGGCAACTACCTGAAGGGCGAAACGCCGCCGCCGTTCGACCTGCTGTACTGGAACGGCGACAGCACCAACCTGCCGGGCCCGTATTACGCCTGGTACTTGCGCAACACCTACCTGGAAAACCGCTTGTGCAAGCCGGGCGCGGCCACAGTGTGTGGCGAGCGCATCGACCTGGGCAAGGTGGACATGCCCGTGTACCTGTACGGCTCGCGGGAAGACCACATCGTGCCGATCGGTGGCGCCTACGCGTCCACCCAGCACCTGGGTGGGCCGAAGCGTTTTGTCATGGGGGCGTCCGGGCACATTGCGGGTGTCATCAACCCGGCCAGCAAAGGCAAGCGCAGCCATTGGATCGGGGTGGATAACCATTTCCCGGCCGATGTGAACGACTGGATTGCGTCTGCCACCGAGCGGCCAGGCAGTTGGTGGACCGACTGGAGCGACTGGCTCAAGCCGCTGGGTGGCAAGCAGGTCGCTGCCCCCAAGAGCTTCGGCAGCCGCAAGTACAAGCCGATCGAGCCTGCACCGGGCCGCTACGTCAAGGCCAAGGCCTGATCGTCCAACACACCTCACACATTTCCCAACCAGACAGGAGAGAACATGGAAGACATCGTCATTGTGGGCGCAGCTCGTACCGCCGTGGGCAAATTTGGCGGCAGCCTTGCCAAAATCCCCGCCACCGAGTTGGGTGCGATCGTGATCAAGGCCCTGCTGGAGCGTACTGGCGTGGGCGCGGACCAGATTGGTGAAGTGATCATGGGTCAGGTGCTGGCCGCAGGCGCGGGTCAGAACCCCGCCCGCCAAGCCATGATGAAGGCGGGCATTGCCAAGGAAACGCCGGCCCTGACCATCAACGCGGTGTGTGGCTCTGGCCTGAAGGCCGTGATGCTGGCGGCCCAGGCCGTGGCTTGGGGCGACAGCGAAATCGTGATCGCTGGCGGCCAGGAAAACATGAGCGCCAGCCCCCACGTGCTGAGCGGCAGCCGCGACGGCCAGCGCATGGGCGACTGGAAAATGCAGGACACCATGATCGTGGACGGCCT
>CAZSZN010000074.1:0-12906 GCA_964610405.1 uncultured Macromonas sp.
CTGGGCGGTGGTGGCGGTGGCGGTGACCACCCTGATTTACACGGCCTGGGGGGGCCTGCGAGCCAGCATCGCCACAGACCGTTGGCAGGCCTGGTTGCTGTTGGCGTTGCTCGCCGTGGTGGCGGGCGTGACGCTGCAACACCTGCCTGCCACGCCGCCCGTACTGAACTGGCCCAGCGCGCCGCTGGGTGACGCCCTTTCGGTCGCGCTGACGCTGGTGATCGCCGTGACAGCGGCCAACCTGTTCCACCAAGGCTACTGGCAACGTGTCTGGTCGGCCGAAAGCGACGACGCCCTGCGCCGCGGCGCTTGGTTGGGCGGCTGGACCACGGTGCTGGTGGTGGCGCTGGTGGGCGGGATGGGGGTGTTGGCCGTGGCCTTGGGACGCGACATTGGCAGCCCCCCAATCCCCTTCTTCGCGCTGCTGCAGGGCACGCCCACCTGGCTGACGGTGCCGGTGCTGCTGCTGGCAGTGACCTTGGTGGCCTCGTCCGTGGACACGCTGCAGAACGCGGTCGCTTCGGTGGTGGTGACCAGCCGCCCGGGCATGAGCCTGACCACCGCACGCTGGGTCACCGTGGCGTTGATGGTGCCGGTGGTGCTGGTGGCGTTGCAAGGCGTGTCGGTGCTGCGCTTGTTCCTGATTGCCGATTTGCTGTGTGCCACCGCCGTGGTACCGGTGTTGCTGGGCCTGTGGCAACGCATGAGCCCACCGGCGGCGCTGGCAGGTGCGGTCGCGGGCGTGCTGGGCGCGGTGCTGCCGGGCTGGTGGCAGACGGGCAGTTGGGCTGAAGGCATCTGGGCGGCCACGTTCCCCAACAGCATCCCCACCCTGGCTCCATTTGCCGGCGCCTTGGTGGCGTCCACCCTCGCCAGCCTGCTGGTGGTGATGGTGGCACCCCAGCGCCAGATGTCACGGTAATTTCACAGTTTGGTCACAGACTCGATCCTCTTGCTACAAGAGGAAACAGTCTGTGAATCGCATCAAGATCGGGGCCCGCCTGTCTGCGGGCTTTGCCCTGCTGTTGTTGCTGATGCTGGCCGTGGTGGCCATCGCACTCAGCGCGACACTTCAAACCACCGAGCGCACCCGAACACTGTTTGAAGACCGAGCCGTGCCGCTGCAACGGCTGTCAGAGATGAATTACCTGATCCAGCGCAACCGGGTGCTGGTGATGGACATGCTGATGAACCCGGCCGCGAGCAACGTGGACAAGCGGACCAAGGAATTCGCGGGCAACCTGACACGGATTGAGGCACTGGCCGGCACCGTCCAGCCCGAGCACGCCAGCGACGAGGAAGCGGCGCTGTGGCAAACCCTGGAAGCAGCGCGCACGCGCTACTTCGCCGACGGCTTGCTACCGGCCAACCAGGCCATGGCCGACAACCGCTACGACGATGCGCAGGAGGCTTACCTCAACGGCATCAGCCCACTGGCGCCACCGGTTCAAGCCGCGCTGGACGCTTTGCTGACCTTGAAACTGGAACAAGCGCAGCAGGAGTACGCGAGCGCCGATCAGATGGGCCGGTGGATGCGATGGCTGCTCCCGATGGCAGCACTGCTGGCTTTGGCCATGGGTGCGGCGCTGGCGTGGTTCATCACCCGCTCGATCACAGTGCCGCTGCGCGCTGCGGTAGCCGTGGCACGGGACGTGGCCAACGGCCGTCTGGATGTGCGCATTCAAGCGCAGGGCCGTGACGAATTGACCGAATTGCTGGCGGGCCTGGGCAAAATGCACGACAGCCTGGTGCGGGTGGTGCGCGAAGTGCGACAAGGCAGCGCGGATGTGGCCTTGAGCGCTGGCGAAATCGCGGCTGGCAGCAGCAACTTGTCCAATCGGACCGAACGCCAGGCTGCCAACCTGGAGGAAACCTCGGCCGCGGTGTCGGAACTGACGACGCAGGTGCAACAGTCGGCCGATGTGGCCACGCAGGCGGCCCGCTTGGTTCAGCAAGCCCACCGTTCTGCTGCAGACAGTGGCGCCGAAATGGGCCGGATGATCCAGACGATGGACGCGATCAAAGGCAGCAGCGACCGCATCAACGACATCACCGGGATGATCGACAGCATCGCCTTCCAGACCAACATTCTGGCGCTGAACGCGGCGGTGGAGGCGGCACGCGCCGGGGAACAAGGGCGCGGCTTTGCGGTGGTGGCGGCCGAAGTGCGCAGCCTGGCGCAACGCAGTGCCAACGCGGCGCGGGAAATTAAGGCGCTGATTGGGGAAAGCGTTTCACGCACCGAATCGGGCGCGGCCTTGGCGCAGCAGGTGGGCCACAGCGTGCAGCAGATCCAACGCGAGGTGGAATCGCTGTCGGGCCTGATCCAGCACATCTCGGCGGCGGGGGCCGAACAATCGGCTTCGATTGGCCAGATCAGCCACACCATCGGTGAGTTGGACGACGCCACGCAGCAGAATGCTGCCCTGGTGGAACAAAGCGCGGCCGCCGCCGAAGGCCTGCGGCAACGGGCCGCTCAACTGGACGAAGCGGTGGGCTTCTTCAAGCTCGGCGCCGCCGAGGGGCTCGCGCCTTCGCGGGCGCTGCCGTTGGCACGGTCGCTGGTTTGACCTGAGCCTCGGGAGCGGTACCTTGCAACAGCAGGTGCAAGGCATCGAGCTGCGCCATCAGCTGTGCCGCGTAGGCAGGCGAAGCGTCTTGCACCTGGGCCAGCGCACGGATGGCAAGCCGATGCGAATTGAGCGGCCCAGCGTTGTCGGGGCCCTGCTGCAAGGCGCGGGCCATGCGTTCCTGCGACGCCCAGCGCGACCACGCCCGCCCAAAGCGCTGGACGCTGCGCATGGGCGCCGGCGCCACCTCATCGCCCCCGGGTGACGCACTCACACTGCGCAGGTGCTGGTTCAGCGCCCGCAATGCGGTCAACCCCCGGCTGGGCAGAGTGGGGGCCAGGACGCTCATGGCTTGCTGGACGGCACGGCCATGGGCACCGGCGCGATCTCGACCCGCCGGTTCAAGGCCCGGCTGGCTTCGTCGGTGTTGGCCGCCACGGGTTGTTCGGCGCCAAAGGCCGCCGAGAACACACGAGCCCCCGGCAACCCGGCATCGATCAGCGCACGGGTGACGGTGAGCGAGCGCTGGGCCGACAGTTCCAGGTTGTCGGCAAACCGGCGGTTGCCCTCCAAAATCGGGCTGTCGTCGGTGAAGCCGCTGACCATGAGCACCTCGTTGCGCTCTTTCAAATAAACCTGCAGCGGTGGCGCCAGGCTGTGCAGCAACTCACGGCCTTGCGGGTGCAGTTGGTCGGAGTTGCGGGCAAACAGCACGCTGCCCGCGATGCCGATGCGCCCTTCGTTCAGGGTCACGCGCCCACTTTCCAACGGAATGGCCAAGGCTTTTTCCAGCGCGATGCGGCGCTGCTCTTCCTGCTGACGCTTGCGCACTTCGGCTTCCAGCGTGGCGGTGAGGTCGATCTGCAAAGCCAGCACGCCGATCAGCACCAGCACAAAGGCGCCGAGCAAACCGGCCATCAAATCACCGAAAACGGCCCAGATGGGCGCGGAGGCTTCGTCGGCGTCCAGGGGGCTGTCCACGCCGTGCATCAGACCGTCTCCCGGGGCTGGCGTGCCTGCGCTTCATGCTGGCGCAGCCGTTGCAGGTCTTCCACCACGCGTTGCTGCGACGCCAGGCACAGGTCGATCACCTCACGCGCCTGGCCCACGTAGTAGGCCAACTGCTCATCGCTGCGTTCCATCGATTGTTGCAACGCGCCATCGACGCGCTCCAGCGCGATCAGCAGGCGCTGGCTGGACTCGCCAAAGCGCTGTACGCCCTGATCGAAACTGGCACTCAGGGCACCCAACTGGTTCGCGCTGTGGGCCATGCGTTCGGTCAACGCTTCGGCCTGCGCAGCCTGGGTGGACAAACGGGTTTCCCACTGCTGGCCGGCAAGCTGCCATTGGTCGCGCTGCTGTTGGGCATCGGCCTGCAGCGCGGTTTGCCACTGCTGAAGCTGTGCCAGCCATTGCGAACGCTGCTCATCGCCTTCATCCAGCCGCTGCTGGTGCTGGGCCATGCCGTTGTGCCATTGGTGCAGCAAGCCCGTCACCTGGCTGTCGAGCGCCTGCACCCAAGCCGCTTGTTGCTGCTGCAGGGCTTGCGATTGCGCTTGCTGTTGGCGTTGGGTGAGCTCGGTCACGTCGTGGATCAGCGCCTGGACCGGTGCTTGCAGGGCTTCACCGGCGGCGCGGGTGGCGGCGCTCAGGCTCTCGCGCAGCGACCGGCCCACGTCATCGGCCAACTGGGTGTAAGCGGTGTGCACCTGCTGCTGAAAACGCTGCTGTTGCTCCAGCCACTGGGCCTGGGTGTGGGCGTCGCGGCGGTCCAGGCTGTCGGCCAAGGCCTGCAGGCGATCCACCAGCAAGGGCCAAGCCGCCGATTGCTGCTGCACCGCGGCCAGCATTTCGCGCCGGTGGTGGGCGGGGGTGTGCACCGCGAACAGGGTTTGCGCCATGGCGTCCAGGCGGCGCCCGACGTCGAGGCGTTCGCGGCGCGCCAGCACCAACATCCAACCCAAGGCGGCCGAGGATGCGACACCCGCGACCGAGGTGCCGAACGACAGACTCAACCCTTTGATGGGCGCGGCCAGCGCAGCGCGGATGGCCAGCAGATCGGCCGAGCCT
Organism: uncultured Macromonas sp.; assembly: GCA_964610405.1. Lineage (GTDB taxonomy): Bacteria > Pseudomonadota > Gammaproteobacteria > Burkholderiales > Burkholderiaceae_C > CAZGDZ01. The sequence continues at coordinate 4,641 of CAZSZN010000074.1, forward strand.
TCCAGCGCACCGACCGCGCCGGAAAAGGTCATCACCATGCCGACGAAGGTGCCCAGCATGCCCAACATGACCAGCAAACCCACCAAATAGGGCGCCAGCACCGGCGCAGGCAGGGCGACGCGTTCGCCCTCGACCCGCAGGCGCACCGCCGTGGTCATGGTGGCGGGGAGTTGCGCGAGCCACACGGGCAGCTCCACCGGTGCTTGGGCTTGCTGGGCCACGGCGGTGGCCAGCACCTGGCTGTCGGCGCGGAAACGGCGCAACTCCCAGGCACCGGTGCACAAGACCACCGCCATGGCACAGGTCATCAACAGCGCGGTGACGCTGCCGCCCACAAAACTGGCGCCGACCCAAAGCAGCGTCAAGCAGCCCAGCGCGAAGGCACCGTGGTAGCTGGTGTGTGTTTTCAATGTCATGGGTGTTCCTGCTCCCAACTGTCCAATAGGCCAAGCACCGGCTGCAGCCGCAGCTCCAGCTCGGCATCGACCAGCGCTTGCCAGTCGGCAAAAAATGGTTTCAACGACGTGGCGCCCTGCCCGCCCGCTTGTTCGTACCGGCGTTCCAGCCACGCGGGCACCTGGCCCAGCGCCCTCGCCTCCTGCGACTCGAACTGCAATTCCAGCAGCGCGTCCAGCAAGGCCAGGCGCTGCCAACGACCACCCGCCCGCGCCAGGGTACGGCGCACCTGTTGGCGCAGCGGCGTCACCATGGCGGCCATCTGGCGCTGCCATTCGAGGTGCACGCGACGGTACCGTTCAAAGCCCGACAGGGCGGCATGACCGGGCCACAACGCCTCAACGGCGGCCAGCGCGGCTTCGGACTCGGGTTGCAAGGCCACAGGGTCCACCGCGACCGCCCAGGCCGCCTGGACACGCCGCGTTTCGGCAAACAGGGCTTGCAGGGTGGGAGCGGGCAACACGGAGGCCAGCGGCACAGGGGTGGCGTCGATCGCATCCAGCCCCGACCGCAAGCGCACCGCCTGCAAGGGGTCCAGCCAGGCCGCCCATTGCTGCGCAATATCGCCACCAGCAACCTGAGCGCCAGGCGACGACCAATGCGACAACAGACGGAAAAGACGGGAACGACCGAGGGTCGCGGCAGCAGACATAAACCAGGGGTAGGTGCCAAGACAAAACCCCAGAAACCCCTGTGGTACAAGGGCTTGCTGGGGTTCCGGTCAAGGCGAAGCCGGAGCGGCGGCCAGGGGATGACAACCGCTGTGTTCGGAGTGAATTATCCCACAGCGACTTGGCCCTTGTTGCGCCAACGCTTCCAGGCCGAGGTCTGGCTGACGATGGTGAAGGTGAGCGCGGCCAGGATGATGGCCGACAGCGGCGTGGTGAAAAACTCCGTCACGAACAAGCCCACGTCGTTGCCAGTCGACAGCATGGCCTGGCGGTAGCTGCGGTCCATCAGCGGCCCCAGGATCATGCCCAGGATGACCGGCCCCACCTGGAAGCCGTACATTTTGAGGAAGTACCCCAGCACGCCAAAGCCCAGCATCCAGTACACGTCCACCGGGTTGTTGTTGATGGCGTAGGCACCCACGGCGGACAACACCAGAATCAGCGGGAGCAGCAAAGGCTTGGGCGTTTCCACGATCTTGGCGAAGATCTTGATGCCGGTGAGGCCAAAGATCAGCAGGAAGATGTTGGCCAGAGCCAGCGAGCCGACCACGAACCAGAACAGGTGCGGGGTCTCGATCATCAGCATCGGGCCGGGTTTGAGACCATGGATGTAGAGCGCACCGATGATGACGGCCGTCACCGCGTCGCCCGGAATGCCCAGGGTCAGCATGGGCACGTAGGCGCCGCCCACGGCTGCGTTGTTGGCCGATTCGGGCGCCACCAGACCTTCGTACGCCCCCTCACCGAATGGGCGCGACGGGTTTTTGACCGTGCGCTTGGCGTGGTCGTAGGCCATCAGCGCGGCGATGTCGCCACCCGCCCCTGGCAGCGCGCCCACCACCACGCCGATGCTGGAGGTGCGGGTGGCCAGGCCCAGGTGCTTGCGCACCAAGCCCCAGGACGGGATGATTTTGCTGACGTTTTGCTTGATCGCTTTCAGCTTGAGCTGGTGCACCTGGGCAATCACTTCGGCCACACCGAAAAAGCCGATCATGGCCGCGATGTAGGAAATGCCGGCCGACATTTGCAGGCTGCCAAAGGTGAGGCGCTGCTCCCCGGTCATGGGGTCCAGGCCCACACAGGCAATCAAGGCCCCCAAGGCACCCGAGAAAATGCCTTTGGACAGTGATTCGCCCGACAGGCTGCCCACCAGCAAAATGCCCCACAACGCCAGCAGCAGGTATTCGCGCGGGCCGAACATCAGAGCCAGGTCGGACACCAGCGGCGCCGCCACGGCCAACGCCAAGATGCCGATGAAACCGCCATAGACGGAAATGACCGTGGTCAAGCCGATGGCCTGCCCGGCCTCGCCGCGCTTGGCCAGCGGGTAGCCGTCCATGCCGGTGGCGATGGCCGACGGCGCGCCCGGGATGTTGAGCAGAATCGCGCTGCGCGAACCACCGTACACACCGCCCAGATAGATGCCGGAGATCAGCGCCAACGCTTCGTTGACGTCCCATTTGAAGGTGAACGAAATCAGGATGGACACCGCCATCGTGACCGACAGACCCGGGATGGCGCCAATGTAGATGCCCGCGAACGTGCCCAGCGCCGTCAGCAGCAGCATCTTGATGTCCACCCAGGACATGAAGAAATAACCAATGGCTTCCATCATTTCAGGTACTCCGGCAGATACGGGGCCACCCAGGTACCCGAGGGCAACACGACAGAAAACGCGGTCTGGAACACGATGTAGATGGCGATCAACATCCCAGCACTGATGAGCAGGTTGAGCACCACGCGGCGGCTGCCCAGCAACTGCATGGCGCTGACCAGAAACAGGTAAGACGACAGCAGGAAGCCCAACCGTTCCAGCAAGAACATGTACAGGCTGATGAGCACGGCAAACAGGACCAGTTGCGGCGGTGCCAGTTTGCGCACGAACTGCTGCATCAAGGTCTCGTCACCTTCGAGCGACAACTTGGCCCGCGCGGTTTGGAGCAGGCTCATCAGGCCAGTGACCAGCATCGCAGCGGCACACACCATGGGAAAGGCGCCGGCAGAAGAAATCGATTCGAACTTGGAAATGTTGTACGACGCCCAGAGCATGAAGGTGCTGAATGCAACGATCAGCACCATGAAGCTCAATTCGCCTGGCAGTCTGGGATGACTTGAGTGCATGCGATGACTCCACGAGAAAAACGAGGTTCGGTGACTCGGCGGGTCACCAGAACCGATGGCGATTCACCGGCCAGCACACGCTGACCGGTTGCTCCTCAGACTCAGGGCTTGGGAATGCCCAGGGTGGCGGGGTCCACCTTGGCGGCACCGGCGCCCTGGTACAGCCACGCGGTGGTGGACTGGAACTTCTTGATGAAGGCTTCAGCTTCGGCACCGCTGATGTTCAGCACGGTGGTGCCACGGCCTTCCATCATCTTGCGGTAGGCGGGGTTGTCGCCGGCTTTTTTGAACGCGGCCACCAGCTTGGCTTTCACATCGTCAGGCGTTTCCTTTTTCACGAACACGCCGTACCACGAACCCCAAGGCAGGTACTTGGTGATGCCTTTGAGCGACGGCGCATCGGTCACCGGCGAAATGCCTTGGTAGGGCTTGGAGTCAACCACAGCCAGGGCTTTGAGGCGGCCGGCCTTCACGTGTTCGATCACGGCGCCGGAAGCGATGAAGCCGATGTCCACGTGGCCGCCTTGCAGCGCCGCGATGGCGGGACCGTCACCGTCGAACGGAACCTTGATGGTGTCAAATTTGGTGAGGGTGCTCATCATGGCGTTCATGGTGAACGGCACGGTGCCCTGCCCCGCCAGGTACTGCTTGACCTTGTTGGGGTTGGACTGGACGTGGCTCAGCAAGTCCTGCATGGTGTTCCACGGCGCATTGGGGCGGGCCACCAGCAGGATGGTGTTGGCCACAGCGGCAATGTTGATCGGGTAGAACTTGTCGTAGTCGAAATCGGCCACGCCCATGACGCGGTACAGCGACTGCGGCTCAGCGCCCATCAGCAGGGTGTAGCCGTCGGCGGGTTGTTGCAGCACAAAGTTGGCGCCGATGGCACCGGCCGCGCCTGGCTTGTTCTGCAACACGATCTTCTTGCCCAGCGCTTCTTCGGCGTAAGGAGCGTAGCCGCGCATGGCCACGTCGGTGCCGCCGCCTGCGCCCCACTGGATCACGGCCGTCACATCGCGGGCCGGGTAGCTTTGCGCTTGGGCCTGCCCCAGAGTCGCGGCGGCCAGAGCGGCCAGGGCCACATTCAGGAACTGTCGTTTGTAGGTTTGCATGAGCATGTCTCCTAGGGAAGTTGAAGAAAAGTCCTGTGGCCCGGACTCAAAGGCATAACCGCAGAGGGGCCTGACACGACTGTAGAACGGTGGTGTCGAGCGGCCACGTGGCAAGCGCCGCCGACGGGCGGTCATCGCTCACGATTGATCGATCATCGATCGAATTTAGGGTAAACACGAAAGTCGGGGTGTCTGAACGCGCATGCTTTCTGCCGGCCGAGAGGACGCCCGAAGGCGATGAATCCGGCGTTTGACTGGACATTTCGTGCATCCCTCAGGCCTGCGCCCGGCGCACGGCGTGGCGCGCCGCCAGGAAGGCGAACACCAGCCCGGGCCCGATGGTGATGCCCGGCGCCGGGTAGGTGCCGCCCATGATGGAGTTCATGTCGTTGCCCACGGCGTACAGGCCGTCAATCCCAGCATCGCCGCCGCGCAGCACGCGGGCGTTTTCGTCGGTGGCGAAACCGGTAGAGGCGCCAATGTCGCCAGGGTACAGGCGCACGGCGTAATACGGCCCCTGGCGCAGCGGCCCGATGTTGGGGTTCTTGCCCGGCCAGTTCGGGTCGCCCAGGTTCTGCTGATAGGCGGTGGTGCCACGGCCAAAGTCGGGGTCCACACCGGTGTCGGCGTACGCGTTGATCTGCTCCACGCTCTGGCGCAGCTTGGCTGCATCCATGCCGAGCTTGGTGGCCAGTTCGTCCAGCGTGCTGCCCTGGGTCAGGTAGCCGTCGGCCAGGAAGGGGGTCAACCCCTTGCCACCCGGGCGCACCATGCCGATGCCGTACTTGCGCAGGGCTTCGGCGTCGCACACCAGGTAGGCGGGAATGGCGGGTGAAGTTTTGTTCGCCGCCTGCATGGTCAGGCCGAACAGATGGTACGAGGTGCTTTCGTTCACGAAGCGCTCGCCCGCCTGGTTGACGGTGATCATGCCGGGCTTGGCGCGGTCCATCACGAAGTGCGGGAACACGGCGGTGCTGCCGTCGGCGCGCTTGCGCAGGGACACAGGCGCCCAGAAGGCCGGGCTCATTCCACCTTCCGCGTAGGCTGCCCCCAGCCCCTGAGCCAGATCGTGCATCTGGCCGGTATGGCCGGGCGCGGCGGGGCACCATTCGGTGGGGATGCCCGGCAGCATTTTGGTGCGCAAGTCGGGGTGACGGTTGAAGCCGCCGCTGGCCAGCACCACGCCGCCCTTGGCGTGCACGCGCCGGGTTTCGCTGCCGCTGCGCAGCTTGAGGCCTTCCACACCGTTCGGGCCGGTGGCAAATTCGCTCACCTCGGTTTCCACGGCCAGGGTCACGTTGCCGCGCTGCTGCAGTGAATACAACAACCGCGCCACCAGCGCATTGCCCATCACCAGCCGGGTGCCGCGCGGGTAGCGCAGGCGGTCGGCCAGGTGGCGCAGCACGATGCGTACGGAATGCTTGAGCGACGGCCACGATTTCGTCATGGCCAGCAGGTGGTTGATGTCGGTGCGGTCCACCATCATGCCGCCGAGCACGGTGAACTCGGGGATGGGCGGGCGCAGCAAGCTGAACAGATCACCCAGCAGGCGGCCGTCAAAGGGCAGCGGTTCCAGCGCGCGGCCGTTCAGGGTAGATCCGCCCAGGTCAGAAATGTAGTCCGGGTGCTTGGGGTAAGGGCGGTATTTGACGTCGCTGTTCGCCTCGACGTGCGCAACCGCTTGGGCGCCATGAGCCAGAAAGGCCTGGCGCACTGCGGCGGGGGTGCGTTCGCCCACGGCGTTGTCCAGGTAGGTGGCTGCGGCGTCCAGCGTGTCGTGCGGGTTGACGCGCTGGCCGTGCGCCGTGCCTGGCACCCAGGTGGTGCCCGCCGACCAGGCGGTGGTGCCACCCACGTATTCCGTGCGCTCGACGATCAACACTTTCGCGCCTTCGATGGCTGCGAACAGCGCGGCTGACAGGCCTGCACCGCCCGCCCCCACCACGACTAGATCAAAGCTTTCGCCATCGGCGACGCCTTGCAAACCTTGGCGTACGACTTTCATGCCGTGGCCTCCAGCAGGAAGGTCACCATCAGGTCACGCACGCGGGCGAACATGTCTGCACCGGTCATGGTGTGGCAGCCCGAGTCCCGCGCCGCTTGAATCATGGGCGGCACCGCCGGGGCGGTGATCACGCAGCCCACGAACTGCGCAGAGGTGAACTTGCTGGAGTCGATGGGATGGGGGTCGCCCTCTTTCATGCCGATGGGCGTGGCGTTGAGAGCGATGTCAAAGCCCGACGGGTCGGGCGACCCGGCACGCACCTGCCCCAGGCCGAGACCGGCCAGGCGCTGCACCAGCGAATCGCGGCGGGCAACGTCTGCGTCGTGGATGGCCAGTTCGGACACGCCCGCCACCACCAAGGCGTGGGCAATGGCAGAACCCGCGCCACCCGCGCCGACCAGCAGCGCCCGCTGGCCCTTGGGTTCGCAGCCCTTGGCACGCATGGCTTCCACATAACCCAGGCCGTCGAACATGTCGCCGTGCCAGGTGCCGTCTGGGTTGCGGCGCATGGTGTTCACGCCACCCAGAAAGGCCGCCCGGTCCGACACCGTGGCACACAGCTCGCGGCAGGCGAACTTGTGCGGCACCGTGACGATGATGCCATCCACATTCTGAGCCTTGGAGATGCCTGCCGTCCACCCTGCCAGATCGGCCGGCGAAACGTGAGCGGGAATGCAGATGGCGTTGCGACCGTGGTCGGCGAACGCCTGGGTCACGCCGGCGGGCGATTTCACCTGAGCAATGGGGTCGCCCACGATGAAGTGGACTCGCGTGGCGCCGTTGAGTGTGTCGGTCATGTCTCTCAGCCTTGTTGTGAGGTTGTGGAGCGGATCATACATAAAAGTGGAATGTTGTTCAACTATTGAATCTAGTTCTGTTTTTTAATACACTCACATCAAACCAAGCACAGCAAGCGAGACAAGCCCCCATGAACACCACCCGCCTAGCAGTCATTGGCGCCGGCGCCATCGGCCGCACGCACGTTGACCGCATCCTGCGCGCGCCTAACTTGGAACTGGCGGGCATTGCCGACCCGACGCCCGCAGGCGAGGCCCTGGCGCGCAGCGTGGGCGCCCCTTGGTTTGCCGACCATCTGAGCCTGCTGGACCAGGCCCGCCCGCAAGGCGCCATCGTGGCCACGCCCAACGCCACTCACGTGGCCGTGGCCAGCGACTGCCTGGCGCGCGGCATTCCCGCGCTGGTGGAAAAGCCCATTGCCGACACCGTGGCCGACGCGCAGCGCCTGGTGGATGCCGTGGCCGCCCACAAGACCCCCGTACTGGTGGGGCACCACCGGCGCCACAACCCCATCAACCGGCGCGCCCGCGAGTTGATCGAACAAGGGCGGTTGGGCCGCCTGGTGTCGGCCATGGTGTTTGCCATGTTCCTCAAGCCCGACAGCTACTTCGACGTGGCCTGGCGCCGCCAAGCCGGTGGCGGCCCGGTGCTGATCAACCTGATCCACGACATCGACATGCTGCGCTTTCTGGTGGGCGAGATCACATCGGTGCAGGCCGTGGACAGCCATGCCGTGCGCGGCTTCGAGGTGGAAGACACGGCCGCCGCCGTGCTGCGCTTTGACAACGGCGCGCTGGGCACCGTGGTGGTGTCTGACACAGCAGCGTCCCCCTGGTGCTGGGACTTTTGCGCGGGCGAACAAGGCCAGTACCCGCGCCAGGAGGTGCAGTCGCATTTCATCGCGGGCACGCATGGCTCGCTATCGCTGCCCGACCTGGCCCTGTGGGGCTACCGGGGCGAACGCCAGTGGCACGCCGAGATGACGCGCGAGCAAACCATGGTGCACACCGCCGACCCGTACGAGCGCCAGCTGCAGCACTTTGCCGCCGTGATCGACGGCCGCGAAGCGCCGCTGTGCAGCGCGCTGGACGGCTTGCGCACCC
>CAZSZN010000075.1:0-12794 GCA_964610405.1 uncultured Macromonas sp.
CTGGTCAAGGACGCATTGGCCATGGCGTGGTGGCGTCGGCGGCCTGCGGCTGGCTATCCATCGGCAGAGCAAATTGGCCAGGAGCGCGTCATCGGGCTTATGCGGCTCAGTCACATGGGGCCAGTCCGAGCCCCAGACGATCCGGTCGGAATAGTCGGCAAGCAACCCCATGGCGAACAGGTCCAGGTTTCTGTACTCAGGGGCATCAATCGAGGCGATGTACGCCCCCGAAAACTTGATCCATCCCCGGCCTGTAGACAAGAGTTGCCGCACTTTGCGCTCGACCAGCGGTGCCAGCTCAGGCTCTACCTGAATGCGCGCGAAATGGTCGAGCACGATCTCGACATCCATCTTGCAAAGCTCATCGCCCAGGCGCAACAGATCCTGGGCATGTAGATGCAGTTGGAGGTGCCACCCCAAAGGCCGGATGAGCTGGGCCACAGCGCTGAGCATCGACTCATCGGTAGACCCGTGCTGTACCAGGTTGAACCGAACGCCCACCACGCCATGCGTACCCAACTCGGCCAACTCCTGCTCGCTGACCACGGGGTCAATGACGGCGATGCCTCGCGCGCAAGCGCCAAGCGCTTTCAGGCCAGCGAGCAACACCCGGTGCTCACGCCCATAGCTCGATGGCTGCACCACCACGCAGCGCTGCGTCCCCAGCCGCCGCTGAAGCTGGCGATAGTCGTCAGCGCTGGCGTCACCATGGGTGACGGTGGCTGACGCTGCAAACGGGTAGCGGCTGTCAAACAGGTGCATGTGGCAATCACATGCGCCTGCAGGCATCGCAAATGCCGGTTGCCCCACCCCGGCAGAGTGGGGAGCCGAGCTGGCCGAGGATGCCCAAACGCTCACTTGGCCACTACACCAGCGCGACGCCAGAACTCGTAGGATTTGGCGACCTCGCGGGCCGACTCATCGAGGTCGGCAAATGCCAGTTCCAACGACATTTCGTGGATTTTGCTTTGTACTTCTTTGTCGGCGAGCGTGGCGCGCAGCGCTGCATTGAATTTCTCAGCCATCGCACGGGGAAGTGCCTTGGGTGCAAAAAAGGCGTTGAAGCTGTTGACGTTGACGCCCGGAAATCCCTGCTCCTCAAACGTGGCCACGGATGGCAAAAATGCCGAGCGCTTGCCGCCGGAGATGGCCAAAATCCTGACCTTGCCTCCCTTGAACATCTGCAGTCCTTCGGGTTCGCCCGTGACGCCAGCGGCCAAGTGGCCACCGAGCAGCTGGGGCATCAGCGCAGCCGAGCCGCCAAAGGCCACCGATTCCATCTTGATGTTGGCCTTGCGAGACAGGGCCAAACCGATGATGTCGGGCACACCGCCTTGCAGGGGTACGCCGTAGTTGCCCTGTGTCGGGTCCTTGCGCACGAGATCGACAAAATCGTTGAGGTTCTTCGCCGGGCTGCTCACAGGCACGGCCAGAGTCCATTGAAAGCGTGCCACTTGGCCCACTGCCACGAAGTCCTTGATGGCGTCGTAATTCGCAGCGGGCGTCATCATGGGCACCACAACCACCGAGTGGTCGAGAGCCAGCAAGAAGGTCGAGCCGTCCGCGGGGGCCGATTTCACGTAGGCCGTGCCGAGTTGGCCGCTGGCACCGGGCTTGTTTTCAACGACCACGGGCTGGCCAAGCTGCTTGGACAGGCCTGGTGCAACAAGGCGAGCCACCACGTCCGTTGCACCGCCAGCGCCAAAGGGCACAACGATCTTGATGGGGGCTTTGAAATCCTGGGCGATGACAGTAGTGCTCACGCACAGACCAGCCACGAGGGCCGAAAGAACCTTTTTCATTGATGTCTCCAGAGTTGATGGGGAACTTATTCGGCCTTAGCGCCGGTTTTTTGCACGCTGGCTGCCCAACGCGTGCCTTCAGCTTTCATGTAGTCGATGTATTGCTTGGGCGTGCCGCCAAGCATCACCGAGCCTTGCGAGGTCAGTCGTTCGCGCAGCGTTGCATCGGCCAACTTCGCCCAAGCTCATCTTCTATACGAACTCAGGTTGACATGCACAAGACGGACTAAAGAAGCGTCTTGAGAGGGGCTCTTGCAAACCCCTCCTGACTTATCAATCAAGTTTGATGTCGTTCTTCTTGATCACATTGGCCCAGCGCTCGCCTTCAGCACGCATGTAGTCCACGTATTGCTTCTGTGTCCCGCCCAGAATCACCGAGCCTTGGCCTTCCAGGCGGCTGATCAGGTCTTTGTCCTGCAGCGTCTTTTGCAAAGCCGATGTCAACTTTTTGATGACATCCTCCGGTGTGCTCTTGGGCACCATCAGGCCCTGCCATGCACCCATATCCATGTTGGTCTTGCCAGAGGCTTCACGGACCGTTGGAACCTGGGACAGCAACGCCACCCGCTTGTCGCTCGTCACGGCGAGTGCCCGCAGCTTGCCTCCTTGGATGTGCGACGTGGCCTCGTTGATCGGCAAGAACATGAATTGCGTTTGCTCGCCCAGCAGGTCGTTCACCGCAGGGGCGCTACCCCGGTAGGGAATGTGGTTGGCCGAGATCCCGAATTCCGACGTGAACAAAGCACCCGCCAAGTGCAGCAGTGCACCCGCGCCCGAAGATGCATAGTTCAACTTCCCACCTTGACCTTTGGCCCAGTTCACGAACTCCCCAAAGGTTTTTGGTGGCAAACCAGCGTTGACCACCAGCACCAGCGGGATCGTCGCGGTCAGTGAAATCGGTGTGAAATCCGTGTATGGATCAAACCCCGGATTCGCATACAAGGACGGCGACAAAACAACGGCAGAGGTCGCGTAGAAGAGGGTGTGTCCATCCGGCGCAGCCCGCTTGGCCTCGACCGCGCCGACGTTGCCACCGGCCCCCCCTTTGTTGTCCACAATCACGTTGCCACCCAACTCTTTTCCGAGCTGTTGCCCCACAGCCCGGGCGTTGATGTCGGCCGAACCTCCGGCTGGGAAGGCCACCACCATCCGGATCGGTTTGGAGGGATAGGGGTCTGCGGCCATGGCTGGCGCCAATGTCAGCAGAGAACCAGCGGTGATGGCCGCCAACAGCTTTGATGCAAATTTCATGGTTTGTCTCCAGTGGGGGGTTAAACGATGCCCAGGCGTTTGAGGGTTTCGCCCAGGTTCATGAGCTCTACCGTGTTCGCGCCTTGCTCAATCGCACGGCGCATCACTTCTTCTTTGGCCTCCCGTTGTTCGCTCATTGCAATGGCGCGCTCAACGCCGTTGCGTGGCACCACGCAAACACCATCGCGGTCACCCACGATGATGTCGCCCGGTTGTATCGGCGTGTCGCCGATGCAAATCGGCACATTGACTCGGCCCGCCTGCTGCTTGCCCGTGCTCTTGATGGACAAGCCCCGGCAGAACACCGGAAAACCCAGGTCAATGATGGTGTTCGCGTCTCGGACTGCGCCGTTGATGATCAGGCCCGCAATGCCCCGCTTTTGCGCCAGAACGGTCAACACGTCGCCCCAGGGGCCGGCTTCGACAAAGCCTTTGGCGTCCACCACCAGTACGTCGCCTGGTTGGGCCTGAAGCACCGCATGGTGCAGGATGAGGTTGTCGGCCGGTCGCGCATCCACGGTCACGGCGGGGCCCGCCACACGGCTGGTGCCATCGATCGGCTTGATGCCGCTGTCCAAGGCGCCGAAGGCGCCTTGCGCTTCATACACGGTGGCTGCGCCCAGTTCGCGCAGCCGGGCAATTTGGTCAGGGGAAGTCATGGTTTTCCTAGAGTGGAGTGAGGTGAATCAGGCGGCTTGAGTCGAGAGCAACCATTGCAGTGCAGTCTCGATCGTCGGATAGGGGTCGTTCATCGGTCGTGTCTTGAGGTGTTCTGCGGTGTCCATAAACCTCTGCTCGACACCGGGCAGCACCACAGAGGTCTGGCCTTGCGCCAGCATGACCTCTTGGGCGTCGTGAACCTCATGGGCACGCCGGGCGGCATGGACCACATGTGTGCGCACCAGCATTTCCATGAAGTCCCGCAACGGACTTTCATCAATGTCGCGCAGTTGCTCGAACAGCTGCTCTCGCAATCCCTGGCGTTCGGCGCTGACCAGCAATTCCACAGTCAGCGCTTCCATGCCTTTGGTGAAGACGCTGCGCAAAATCTTCAGTGAAATCGCATCGCCGGCCCGCCCTCCCGCAATCACTTGGACCCGGCCGCCAGCAGGCACCATCAGATCCGCGAAAGCCTGGGCGCTGTGACCCGAGGCCAGCAAAGGCGTGCGCGCCCAATTCAAGGTGATGGCTCCCATGATGGCCACATCCACGTACTGAAGCCCGGCCGCCGTGGCGGATTGCGCCGCTTGCTTTTTGGTGGACGGACTCGCGGTGGTCATGTCCACAAATCGGGCATCGCGATGCATGTGCGGTACAGAGGCCATGACGACGCTCAAGGCATGGGTGCCCGTCACGCACGACATCACCCAATCCACGGCCGCCAGCCAGGGGCCGGGTTCAGGCTGGAGCGATTGGTTCAGCTCAACAGCCAACGCTTGCGCGGCCGCAGACGGGTAGGCCTCGCACAACAGTACCTCATGCCCTGCAGCATGCAACGCTTTTGCGTAGCACCTGCCGACCTCACCAACGCCAACAATTGCGATCTTCATGATCAGTGTCTCCTTGGTGAAATAGTACATAAAAAATACAATAAGTTCAACAAGAAACCTTAATAACAGGGTAAACCCTGCAATTAACGTACATAAAACATACATTTTTTGTGGGAGTGGGTCAGTCTGGGCCTACGTACAATCAACCCAGGAGATCACACCCATGAGTCGAAGTCGGGACAGGGCGTACGAAGTGCTGCGCCAACGCATCATTGGCGGCCACTACGCGCCAGGCGGTCATCTCAAAGAAGAGCCGCTGGCCGAGGAGTTCGGTGTCAGCCGGTCACCCATACGCGCTGCGCTGCACCGTTTGGTTGACGACGGGCTGGCCACGATGGATTCGGGCCAGGGCGTGCACATCGCCGAGTGGAACGAGAAGGACATTGAAGAAACCTTCCAGCTCAGGATGATGCTGGAGCCGTACGCCGCGAGCTTGGCCGTGACCAATGGCGGCGCCGAGATGGTCCAGCGCTTGCAAGCGAGCAACGCGCAGATGGAAGCGGCCATCCGCTCAGGCGCACCCGATGCCGTGGCCTCCATTCAGGAGGCCAATCGGACGTTTCACCGAACATTGATGGAGTACTCAGGTTCTCCGCGCTTGCGTCACATGCTAGAAACGATGATCGACATGCCGATCATCGTTCGATCGTTTTTCTTGTACACGCCACAGGAGCTGGAGCAGAGTCTGCGTCATCACCAGGAATTGACTTATGCAGCACAAATGGGCGATGGGGAATTGGCCCGGCAAGTCATGCTTGTGCACTTACGCATGTCTTATCGACGGTTTATGACTCATCGGGGGAACTACCGCATCTCCTCTGCTTGACGTAGCCTCATCGGTCCAACGGTTGCGCACCCAAGTGTGCGCGCTCTTGTCATGTGAGAACACACCATGAAGGCCATCTTGATGATCTTCATAGGTACCCTTGGTGGTCCTGACGATGAATTTGCCGATTCATTTGCTGACTCGGACAAGCCTGAAAGGCCAAAAGCATTGGTTGCTTGAGGTTGCGAGGTGTTGTGCATGCGAGCGACTTTTGCGTGAAGCTCTGTAACCTTCGCGAAGGTCTGCAGCGAATGACCGTTTGTTCACTGACCTGTTGAAACGGTGATTAAATTGAGGGGTAGTTTTCAAGCCATTGGTGCCGGATTGCTGTCTTTGGTCGAATTCGAGTCAGTGGCTCCGTGGGCAACCTGTGCAACACCTTGCGTCTTCGTCACTGAATGCAGGTTTTCTGGTGCATTGACTACCACTTGGCCGCACCGGGCCTGCCACAGTAGGCGCGTGCCGCGCAGGAGTACAAAGACCGGCGTTTCAGCGATCAGGCGTCGTTGATCGGTGGATCATGACTTTGGCATTTGACCGGATCGAGCAGCGCTGATGAATTCATCCTCCACACCGTGGCGCCACGACCACGATTTCCACCAGCTCAATGCATCGGCCGAGCGCGGCACCCGCGCGGTGCTGTGGATCACGTTGGTTGCCATGGTTTTGGAAATCACCGCGGGCTGGTGGCTCGGCTCGATGGCGCTGCTGGCCGATGGATGGCACATGAGCTCGCACGCGGCCGCCATTGGGGTGAGCGCGTTGGCCTATGCCGCCGCGCGCCGCCTGAAGGCCGACCAGCGCTTTGCGTTCGGGACCTGGAAGATCGAGGTGCTGGGCGGCTTCGCCAGTGCGCTGTTTTTGCTGGGCGTGGCCGCTTTGATGGCTGTGGCCTCGCTGCAGCGCCTGTGGGAGCCCCAACCCATCCAGTTCCGCGAAGCGGTGGGGGTGGCGGTCGTCGGGCTCTTGGTCAACGTGGTGTGTGCCGTCATTCTGGGTCGCGTCCACCACCACGACCACGGTGGGCACGCCCGCCACGCTGCCCATGGGCACCACCACCATCACCACCACGACGACCTCAACCTGCGTTCCGCCTACTTGCATGTGCTGGCCGACGCGCTGACCTCGGTGTTGGCCATTGTGGCGCTGGTGGGTGGCTGGTTGTGGGGCTGGGTCTGGCTGGACCCAGTCATGGGTTTGGTGGGTGCGGTGCTGGTGGCTGTCTGGGCCCGGGGCTTGATCGCCGAAACCAGCCGCGTGCTGCTGGACCGCGAGATGGACCACCCGGTGGTGGACGAAATCCGCGAGGTGATCGATCAACTGCCGACCACGGGCGCCACCCGCTTGACCGACCTCCACGTCTGGCGCGTCGCGCGCGATGCCTACGCCTGTGTGTTGACCGTGGTGTCCAGTGACCCGGCGCTGACGCCAGCCCAGGTGCGCCAGGCTTTGGCGGTGCACGAGGAACTGGTGCACTGCACGGTGGAAATTCACTTCACCAGTGCGCGCAGCCAGCCGTGACCGCTGACCAGCACCACCCCGGCCAGCACCATGCCGGCACCGACCAGGAAGGCGGGCTCGATCGGTTCGCTCAACAGCCAGGCGCCCAGTACCACCCCGAACAGCGGCGTGAGGAACGAAAACACCCCCAGGCGAGACGCCAGGTAATGCCGCAGCAGCCAGAACCAGACCAGAAAGCTCAGGAACGACACGATCACCGCCTGGAACGCCAGGCTGGCCCACACCACCGGGATGGGGTTGAAGGTGGTCTGGCCGATCAACCACGCAGCCGGCGTGAGCAGCACAAAGCCGCACACCAGTTGGTACAGCAGCGTCTGCGTGGCGGGCAACTGGGCAATGCGGGTGGTGCGAATGACCACGGTGGTGGCGCCCCAGGCCGCGCCGCCCAGCAGGCCCAGCAGGTCGCCCCACAGCATGGCCGACAGGTTGTGTGCCGGAGTGGACGCTTCGCGCAGCAAGAACGCCACCGCCATGCCCCCAAACGCCAGCCCGATGCCGGCCCACTGCAAGGGCGCCAGCCGTTCCGACGGCAGCTTCCAGTGCAGGCCGAGGGCTGCAAAGATCGGGGCCGTGTACAGAAACACCACCATGTGCGCTGCGCTGGTGTGGCGCAGGCCTTCGCCCACCAGCATGAATTCCAGCGCGAACAGGGTGCCCACCACCAGGCCGGGCTTCCATTGGCCGTCGCTGAAGTCCATGCGTTCGCCGCGCCAGGCCATGAACAGCGCCACCAGCACGGCGGCCAGGCCCGAACGCAGGGCGATCTGCAGCATGGGCGAAAAGTCGTTCGCGGTGCCCTTGAGCACGATCTGCTGCAATGCCCACAGCAGGCAAAGGCTGAGCATGATGCCCACGGCGCGGGCGTCGAGGTTCTGTCGGTGGTCCACGGGTTGAATGTGCAGGAAGAAGTCAGGTTGCCAGGTTGGCAATGCCACTGGCCACATGCCCGGCCGGTACGTGGCGGGCGGCGTGTTCGATGTGGCCGGTCTGGTCGTCGAAGAAGAAGTCGGGCTCGAATTCGCGCAGGAATTCGCCCTTGGGCAGGCCGCCCAGGAACAGGGCCTCGTCCACCTCGATGTTCCAGTCCATCAGGGTGCGGATGGCGCGCTCGTGCGCCGGGGCGCTGCGCGCCGTCACCAGTGCGGTGCGGATGCGCATGGCCGCCGTGCCGGCGCTTTGCAGGCGGTGCAGCGCTTCCAGCAAGGGTTTGAACGGGCCGCCGGGCAGGGGCTGTGTGGCGTGGCTCACCTCGTGCTGCTGGAAGGCGGGCAGGCCCTGCGTCTGGTAGATGCGTTCGGCTTCGTCGGAAAACAGCACCGCGTCGCCGTCGAACGCGATGCGCACCTCGGTCGGGTGGGCGTCGCTGGCGCGCACCGAATGGGGGTACACCTGCGCCGCCGGCACTCCGTTGTCGAGCGCGGCGCGCACGTCGCTCAGGTGGGCCGACAGGAACAGGTTGGCCCGCAGCGGGCGCAGGTAGCGCCACGGGGCCTGGCCCCGAGTGAACACGCCGCGTTGGATCGGCAAGCCATAGTGCTGCGCGGAACGGAACACCCGCATGCCCGACACCGGGTCGTTGCGCGAGAGGATGACCACCTCCACCCGAGGGTGTTCGGCGTCGTTGAAACTCAGCAATTTGCGCACCAGTGAAAACGCCACCCCGGGGCCCGCCGGTTGTTCCAGGCGCTCCAGTTGCAGTTGCATGTAGGCGCGATCGTCGCCCTGCTCGAAGATTTCGTTCTCGGCTTCGAAGTCGAACAGCGCGCGGGAGGAGATGGCGACGACGAGTTGGCCGTCCAGCGTGGCGGGCATGGGTGGAGCGTGTGGTGCGTAAGGTGCACCAGTATGTCACGGCTGGCGCCAGCGCGCAGACGTCTCACCCGGCCAAACCAGCCTGCGCCAAGCGCCGTGTTCGCACGCGGTCTGCGGCCAGTCGATCGCTTGCAGTGGCCGTTGGTGGTCCGCCAACAGCACATCCACGGCACGCATGACACCCGCGTGGGTGAACCACACCACGCGCTGCGGTGGCGCGGTGTGTTCGTGGGGCGTGGCATCGCACAACGCGGCGCGTACCCGTTGCAGCACGGCGGCCACGCTTTCGCCATCCCCTGGGCGGTGGTGGTGGAAATCGTCGGTCCAGGCGTCCAGCGCCGCGCGGGGGATGTCGTCCCAGTGCTGTCCTTCCCAATGGCCGAAGTCCATTTCGGCCAGGCGTGGGTCGGTTTGGATGGGCAGCTCGGGAAAGGTGCCGGCCAGCAGGGCTGCCGCCTGGCGGGCCAGTTGTTGTGCCCTCAGAGCAGGGGAGGTACACAGCCGCAATGGCTTGGGCGCGGTGCGGTGTGCCGCCAACAACGCCTGGGCCAGCGCCTGCGCAGTGGTGTGGGTGTGTTCGGGTTCGGCGGAAACGTCCAGCCGGCCATAGCAGACGCCGGCTTTCACCACCGGCCGGGCGTGGCGCACCAACCAGAGTTCGCTGTCGTTCACGGCCGCTGCAGTGTCCACGGATGCACAGCCCTAGCGCGAACCCATGGCCAGCGCCATCGCCAGGTAGAAGCCGATCTCGCTCACCTGCTGCGCCGCGCCCAGGCCGTCGCCGGTGAAGCCTTGCAGCCGCGCTTTCAACCGCCAGTGCACCAACGCCCAGCCAGCGGCCGAACCCAGCAGCCCCCAGGCCAGCACGGCGGCGGTGCGCTCGCCGCTGACCAGCCCGCCCAGCCAAGGTGGGGACACCATCTGCGCCATCCACAATGCCAGCGCCACAGCCAGCAGCAACCACAGGGCCCCAGCCCCGAGTGCCCGGTTCGAGATCTGGTCCGCCAGCGGCTTGGATTTGCTGCCCGCCGCGTCGCCCACGTGGGGTAACCAGCGGATGGTGAGCAGCGGCCAGGTGCGCGAGGCCACGTGTGCCAGCCACAGCGCCAGCAGCGCGCCGGCCAGCGACAGTTGCCCCAGCACCGCCAGCAGCCCCACCTTGGCCAGCAGCGCCAGCACCAGCGCCATCGCCCCGAAGGCGCCGATGCGCGAGTCTTTCATGATCTCCAGTGCCCGCTCGCGCTGGTAGCTGCCCCCCAGGCCGTCGGCCACGTCGGCCAGTCCATCCTCGTGGAAGCCACCCGTGAGCAGCACCGTGGCGACAGTGCAGAACACCGCCGCCACCCAGGTGATGCCGCCCACCGGCGGCAGGTGCCCGCACAGCAGGCCGTACACGCCCGCCGCCACCGCGCCCACCACCCAACCCACACCGGGGAAGTGCGCCGCGCTGGCGCGCAGCATGGCCGGGCTGAAGCCCACCCAGTGCGCCAGCGCCCCGGTCACGGGGATGCGGGTGAAAAACTGCAGCGCCAGCAGAAAGTGCTTCAGGGCTTGCATGGGGAGGGCGAGCCGCGCCTCAGTTCAGGAACAGCCGGTACACCGGGTTCTCGGTTTCTTCCACGTAGGGGTAGCCCAGCGTGTCCAGAAACTTCTGGAACGCTTTGCCGTCCTTGGCCGGTACCTGCAGGCCCACCAGGATGCGGCCGTAGTCCGCCCCCTGGTTGCGGTAGTGGAACAGGCTGATGTTCCAGCCCGGGCGCATCAGGCTCAGGAACTTCAGCAGCGCGCCCGGGCGTTCGGGGAACACAAAGCGCAGCAGCCGCTCTTCCTGCGCCAGCGCGGAACGGCCGCCCACCATGTGGCGGATGTGCTCCTGCGCCAGGTCGTCGTGCGTCAGGTCCAGCGTGGCGAAGCCGTGCTTGGTGAAGGTGTTGGCGATCTTGCCACTTTCGCCCTTGCCGTGGGTGGTCAAGCCCACGAACACGTGCGCCCGCTGTTCGTCGCTGATGCGGTAGCTGAATTCGGTGACGTTGCGTGGCCCACCTGGCAGGCCGGCGATGGTTTCCAGCAGGCGCTTGAAGCTGCCGCGCTCCTCGGGCAGGGTGATGGCGAACAGCGCCTCGCGCTCCTCGCCCACCTCGGCGCGCTCGGCCACGAAGCGCAGACGGTCGAAGTTCATGTTGGCGCCGCACAGAATGGCGGCGTAGGTTTCGCCCTTCGTCTTGCGCTCCGCCACGTACTTCTTGATGGCCGCCACCGCCAGCGCACCGGCTGGCTCCACGATGCTGCGCGTGTCCACGAAGATGTCCTTGATGGCGGCACACACCGCGTCGGTGTCCACGGTGATGAACTCGTCCACCAGCCCGCGCGCCACGCGGAAGGTTTCCTCGCCCACCAGCTTCACGGCGGTGCCGTCGCTGAACAGGCCCACGTCGGGCAGGTTCACCCGCTCTCCAGCCGCCACCGACTGCATCATGGCGGCCGAGTCGTTCATCTGCACGCCGATCACCTTCACGTCCGGCCGCACCGCCTTGATGTAGTTGGCCACGCCGCTGATGAGGCCGCCGCCGCCGATGGCGACGAACACCGCGTCCAGCCGCTGGCTGCCCAGGCTTTGCAGCTGGCGCAGCATTTCCATGGCGATGGTGCCTTGCCCCGCGATCACGTAGGGGTCATCGAACGGGTGCACGAAGGTCAGGCCCTGTTCCTTTTCCAGCTTGACCGAGTGCTGGTAAGCATCGGAATAGCTGTCGCCGTGCAGCACCACCTCGCCGCCCAGCGCCTTGACCGCGTCGATCTTGACCTGCGGCGTGGTGGTGGGCATGACGATGACCGCGCGCGCACCCAGCTTGTGCGCGCCCAGCGACACGCCCTGGGCGTGGTTGCCGGCCGAGGCGCAAATGACGCCGCGCTTGAGTTGCTCGGGCGTCAGGTGGGCCAGCTTGTTGTAGGCGCCGCGCAGCTTGAAGCTGAACACCGGTTGCTGGTCTTCGCGCTTGAGCAGCACCTTGTTGTGCAGGCGCCGGCTCAGGTTCTTGGCGGGCTCCAGCGCGGACTCCACCGCCACGTCGTACACGCGGGCGGTCAGGATTTTGATCAGGTAGTCGGCCGGGGTCAGGGGGGCGGCTGCGTTGTGGGGCGATTCGACGGGCGGCTGGGCAGCAGCGGGTGAGGCAGGGGCTTTCTTGGGCATGGCGGCGCGGGGTGTAGGGAGGCGAATCGGAGAAGGCGCGTCAGGGTTGAGGCAACGGGCGGGGGCGGCCGTTTTCGTCGATGGCCACATAGGTCAGCGAGGCCTCGGTGACCTTGACGAACTGACCCTGGGCACGGAAGCGTTCGGCGAACACCTCCACGTCCACCGTGACGGACGTTTTGCCGATGCGGGTGGCCGCGCTGTAGAAGCTCAGGATGTCGCCCACCTTGACGGGTTGCTTGAAGATGAACTGGTTCACGGCCACCGTGGCGATGCGGCCTTGCGCCAGGCGGGCGGGCAGCACGGAGCCGGCCAGGTCCACCTGCGCCATCACCCAACCGCCGAAGATGTCGCCGTTGGCGTTGCAGTCGGCCGGCATGGGAATGACCTTGAGCACCAGTTCCTTGTCGGACGGCGCCAGCGGGGGCGTGCCACTTGGGGGCAAAATCGGAGCGTTCATCCCCTGATTGTCATCCATGCGCGACTTTTCCTCTGCGGGCCGGGTGCCCGCCTCGGTGCCGGCCCCGGCGGGCGGCCCGGCGTCGGCCGTCGAACCCCGGTCCGACTGGGCGGTGCTGCGCCGCCTGCTGCCCTACCTGTGGCAGTACCGCTGGCGCGTGGCCGCCGCGCTGGCCTTCATGGTGGTGGCCAAGCTGGCCAACGTGGGCGTGCCGTTGCTGCTCAAGGAGCTGGTGGACGCGCTGACGCCCAAGCCTGGTCAGTCGCTGTTGGGCTTGCCGCCGGGCAGCGAAGCCTTGCTGGTGGTGCCGGTGGGGCTGCTGCTGGCCTACGGCCTGTTGCGGTTTTCCAGCACGCTGTTCGCCGAGTTGCGCGAGCTG
>CAZSZN010000076.1:0-11512 GCA_964610405.1 uncultured Macromonas sp.
TGTCGCGCACCCCATCCAGCACAGCGGCCACGGTGGTGAAGTCGCTGCCGTCCTCGCCTTTTTCGGCCTTCACGTAGGCCTGGGCCTCGTCGGCAGGCACGCGGGCTGGTTCGGCAAACAGCAGATCGGCCAGGGCCTCGATGCCGTTTTCCCGCGCGATCATGCCCTTGGTGCGGCGCTTGGGCTTGTAGGGCAGGTACAGGTCTTCCAGTTCCTGCTTGGTGGGCGCGGCCTCGATGGCGGCGCGCAGTTCCGGGGTCAGCTTGCCCTGCTCTTCAATGCTCTTGAGCACGGCGGCACGGCGGTCTTCCAGCTCGCGCAGGTAACCCAGGCGCTGCTCCAGTTCGCGCAGCTGGATGTCGTCCAGCCCTTCGGTGGCTTCCTTGCGGTAGCGGGCGATGAACGGGACGGTGGCGCCGCCATCCAACAGGGCGACAGCGGCCGCCACCTGGCGGGGATGAACCTTCAGTTCCTGGGCAATCTGGGCAGTGATGTGGTGCATGAGATCCGGGGTACCCTCTCGCCGGGCACCCAATTGACAAGAGCGGCGAGTTTGCCACACGACGGCACGCCGTTTGCTTGAGGGCACACATGCCTCTGACCACCCCAAAGAACACTTCGCCCTCTTGGTCCACCGACTCCTACCTCCCTTACATGCGCGATGTGCAGAACTGCGAACGGTCCCTGCACGAACTCAGCTTGTTGTGGCGCATGGTGGAGTCGTCGGCCAAAATGAACTGCCCCGACGAAGCGCAGGCCATCCTCCCCAACATGGCGGCCACCCGCGAAAGTTTTCAACAACTGGAACACGAAATGGTGGCCAGCCTGGTGGGTGAAAAGGTGGCCAACGTGCTGGGCGGCATGGGCACCCAGGCGCAGTACGTGATTGACATCATCGTGCGCAACCTGTACGAGCGCACGGCCGACGTCGGCTTTCTCGCCACCGACCGGGTGTTGTGCGACTTCGTGGCGGGCTTGGGCGGCGAAGTGGACGCGATTCGGGCACGGCTGCGGTCGTACCGCGCCAAGTACACCGTTTACACCGACATCCTGCTGGTGGACACGCAAGGCAACGTCCTCGTCCAGACCGACCCGGCCTTTGCCACCGAAGGCTCCACCGATCCCATCATCGCCCAGGCGCTGGCGGCGGACACCTACGTTGAAAACTTTGGCGTCACCGACCTGCACCCCGGCGGCGGGCCCAGTTTGGTCTACGCCCGTCGCATGTTCCATCCGCACAACGGCGCGCCTGCGGGCGCACTGTGCCTGGTGTTCGACTTTGATGCCGAAATGGCCGGCATCTTTCGCACGCACCAAGACCCCTCCGGGCGCAGCATCATGCTGCTGCTGGACGAACGCGGTCGGGTGCTGGCCAGCGCGGATGAACACTGGATACCCCGGGGGGCGACTGTGCCCATGAACGACGCTGGCCACAGCTCTGCGTTGCTGTACGCGGGCCGAGAGTACTTGGTGGGCACGCGACTGACCGAAGGCTGCCAAGGCTATGCTGGACCCTCCGGCTGGCGCGGACAAGTCATGGTGCCGGTCGATCTCGCTTTCAAGCGAGGTGGCACGACTGTGCTGGAAACCCTGGCACCCGAGGTGCTGCAAGGCCTGCTGACCCATGCGCGCCACTTCAGCCCGCCTTTGCACGAGGTGATTGTGGCCACAGACAACATCCGCCGAGTGGTCTGGAATGGTCAGGTGGTCACGGCCGGTCGCCGGGCCGAGCTGCACAAACTCAAAACAGTGCTCGATCAGGTCAGTGAAACCGGCGCCCGCAGCAACGTGCTGTTCACCCAGGCCATTCACGACCTGTACCAGACGGTGCTGCAATCTCGCCTGCAACAAACCCAAGGAGTGGCCGGGCTGCTGGTGGACCTGCTGGACCGCAACCTTTACGAGCGTGCCAACGATTGCCGCTGGTGGGCCATGACGCCAGCCTTTCGCCACCTGCTGGCGGCCGCCCCGGGCGATCGCGCAGCCACCGACGAGATGAACCGCATCCTCGCCTACATCCATTCGCTCTACACCGTGTACCTGCGGCTGGTCGCCTATGACAGGAACGGCCGCATCGTGGCCGAATCGGCGATGCCGGGCCTGCCGTCGGCACTGGGCACCTCCATCGACGAGCGAGCGTTGCAGGCGGTACTGCGGCTATCGCACGAGCAGCACTACCATGTGTCGCCGTTTGAAAGCTCCAACCTGTCACCCGACAGCCCCACCTACACCTACCACGCGGCCGTCCGTGCCCTGGATACACCAGAGGAGGTTATCGGCGGCATCGGCATCACGTTCAACGCAGGCGATGAGTTTGCGGCCATGTTGCGAGGTGTTCTGGCATCCTTTCCCGCTGCCCACGCTTGTTTCACCGAGCCGTCGGGGCGCATCGTGGCCAGCACCGATGCCGCCTTTCCCGTGGGCTCAATGTGGCCCGTGCCACAGGGCGCAGGGCCCAACACCCAGCGACGACCCGGCGCCCGCATTGTGGAGATGCACCAACAGTACGCGGCCTTGGGTTGTGCGGTCACCCAGGGGTACCGGGAGTTCAAGGTCAGCGATGGGTACGCGGCCGATGTAATGGCATGGGTCTGCTCACCTTTGGGCGCGGTGGTCAACCACACACGGCAAGGTCACCATGAACTCGACTTTCATGCGACGGCCAGCGGCGGCACATCCGGCCCCCGGGACGAATACGCCGTGTTTCGCATCGGCGCGCAACTGCTGGCCGTGCCGGCGGTGCATGCCCTGGAGGCGCTGTCCACCCAAGGTTTGAATGCCGCCCCGCGCAGCGAGCAAGCCTCCCGGGTGGGCCTGATGTCTCCCCGCAAAGACAGCGCGGTACAGCACTTCGTCTGGGTTCACAGCCTGGCAGCGCTGCTGCAAACGCCCGCCGAGCGGGTCACGGCCGATCAGCAAGTCGTGTTGCTGAGACACGAACGGCACACCCTGGGCATTTTGGTGGACGACGTGCACAGCGTGCCCGAATTCGGGGCCACAGACCTGATCGATTCCCCTTTTGGCCAGCATCCCATGGGGCGCTTCATCCAGCACTTTGCACGCGTCGGCGGCGGCCAGGCGCTGATTGGCGTGCTGGATGTGCCCACGCTGTTCACGGCGTTGGGTTGAAACCCAGCGCCAACCTCAGTCGGTCCGAATCACCTGCAACGGCGTCACCCCCCGCCCAGCCACCGGCAAACGCGGCACGTACTTGAAGGTGCCCGTGGCGTGGGCGCACAGGCGCCCTTGCGCGTCCAGCACGCGACCCTCGGTGAACGCCATCGTCGCGGTGCGGTGCAGCAACTGCCCGTGGGCCACCAGCGGCCCCAGCGCCGCGCGCATGAAAGACGTTTTCATCTCGATGGTGACCGCGCCCATGTCCTGCTGCACGCTGCGAGCCGCATGGGCCATCACCACGTCCAGCAGGGTCATGCTGGCGCCACCATGCACCACATCGAACGAATTGTGGTGTGCGGGCTGGGGCTCGAAGTGGATTTCGGCCTGCCCACCCTCCCAGCGCTGCAGGCGAAAACCCAGCAGCTCGACAAACGGAATGCGTACCTGAAACTCCACTCAACCTCCGGTGATGATGCTCACGCCGCCGTCCACCGCCAACCATTGGCCGGTGATGTGCTTGCCCGCGTCGCTGGCGTACAGCAGGGTGATGCCTTTTAAATCCTCGTCGTCGCCCAGCCGGCGCAACGGCGCGTGGCCGGCCAGTTCATCGGCGCCCACGGTTTCCAAGGTGCCACGCGTCATTTTGCTGGGGAAGAACCCCGGACAAATCGCGTTCACACGAATGCCGTGGCGCCCCCACTCCGCCGCCAGCGCGCGGGTGAAGTTGATGACCGCCCCCTTGGACGTGTTGTAGGCAATGGTGTTCATGCCCGCCGGGTTGCCCCCCAGGCCAGCGATGGAGGCAATGTTGACGATGGCGCCCCTTTGGCGCGCGATCATGCTGTGCTTGGCCAGGTACTGGCTCAGAATGAAATAGCCCCGCACATTCAGGTTCATCACCTTGTCCCAGGCATCGACCGGGTGATCCTCAGCCGGTGCGCCCCAGGCCGCGCCCGCGTTGTTGACGAGGATGTCCACGTCACCCATGCGCTGCAAGGTTTCGCTGCCCAGGCGGCGGATGTCGTCTTCCCGCGCGCAATCGGCCGCCACCCAGCGCGCGTCGATGCCAGCCGCCTGCAAATCCTGCACCGCCGCTTCGAGCTCGTCGGCCTTGCGCGCCGAGAGCATCACCTTGGCGCCGGCCTCGCCCAGGGCGTAGGCCATTTGCAAACCCAGGCCCCGGGAACCGCCCGTCACCAGGGCCACCCGCCCCGTCAAATCGAACAATTGTTGAACCGTGCGTGCCATGCGTTTCGTCTCCTGCGGCCCCCGCGGGCCTTGTGATGGGTCTGTCGGCATGATAGCGGCGCCTCAGACCTCCAGCCATTCCCGGCGCACGGCGGCATCCTGCGCCAGTGCGGCGGGCGTGCCATTGAACACCACCCGGCCGTGGCCCATCACCAAGGCGCGATCAGACACCTCCAGCGCAATGGCGAGCTTCTGCTCCACCAGCAACACCGACAAACCGCGTTGCCGCAGCGTCTGCAGGCACTGCGCCACCTGCTGCACCACTTGGGGCGCCAGGCCCTCGGTCGGCTCGTCGATGATCAGCAATTCGGGGCTGCCCATCAGTGTGCGGCACAAGGTCAGCATTTGCTGCTCTCCACCCGACAGCACGCCCGCCAACACGTGGCGGCGCGCCCACAGCGGGGGAAACAAGGCGTACATGTCGTCCACGCACCATTCCGCAGCCTTCGCCCCCGGCTTGCGCCCCAACGACAGGTTCTGCTCCACCGTCAGGCGGGGAAACACGTCGCGGTTCTCGGGCACATAGCCCAGCCCCAGGCGTGCGCGCTCAAACGGCGCCAGCGTGCCCAATGCACGCCCGCGCCAATCCACCCGCCCACGCGCCGTCACCAAGCCCATGATCGCCTTGGCGGTGGTGGAGCGCCCCGCCCCATTGCGCCCCAGCAGTGCGACGATCTCGCCCGCCGCCACGGTGAACGACACGCCATGCAACACATGGCTGTTGCCGTAGTAGGCGTGAAGTTCTTCCACCTCAAGCATCGTCACTCCTGCCCTGGCGTGGCCAGGCCCAAATAGGCATCCCGTACCCGAGCGTTGGCCCGAACTTCGGCCGGCGTGCCCAGGGCCACCAGTTCGCCATACACCAGCACCGCGATGCGGTCGGCCAGTTCAAACACCACGTTCATGTCGTGCTCCACCACCACCAGCGTCTTGCCCGCGGTCACCTGACGGATCAGGTTCACGGCGTGGCGGGTCTCGCTCTGGCTCATCCCGGCGGTGGGTTCGTCCAGCAGCACCACATCGGCGTCACCCGCGATGGTGATGCCCAACTCCAGTGCGCGCTGCTCGGCATACGTCAGGTGCATGGCCAGCACATCGCGCCGGTGGGCCAGTTGAAGCCGTTCCAAGACCGACTCAGCGCGCTCGCGCACGTCGCGCAGACCGTCCAGCCACCGCCAGAACGTGTAGCGGTAACCCAGGTGCCACAGCACCGCGCAACGCAGGTTGTCGAACACGCTGAGCTTGGGGAAGATGTTGGTGACCTGAAAGCTGCGCGCCAGGCCTTGTCGGTAAATCTGGTGCGGAGGCCGACCGTCAATCCGGCGGTCGCGCAGCCAGATGCTGCCCTCGCTGGGCCGCAAGCGCCCGCTGATGAGGTGAAACAGGGTGGACTTGCCCGCACCGTTGGGCCCGATGATGGCCAGACGCTCACCGGCCGCAACCGCCAGTTCCACCCCCCGAATCACGGCCGTGGGGCCAAAGCGCTTGTGCACGCCGCGCAATTCCAACACCGCTGGCGAGCTCATGACCGCTCCCCCGGCGCACGGTCGCGCAACCACTGCCGCCGCGCCAGCTCAAACAAGCCCCAGCCCGTCAGCATCACCCAAGCCGCCCCCAACCAGTGCGACGCGACATTCGGGCGCAACGTCAAGCCCAGAAAAGCCACTTCATCGCCCAAGGCCGATTGCCACTGCAGGTGGTAGAGCATTTCCACCATCGCTGCTACACCGACCAAACCCACGGCAGCGGTGGCCAACAGCGCCACCCAGGGCACCAGCGGCGCCCCACTCCAACGCCGCCCCGGTAGCGCCGCATCCGCCCCACGGCAGGCACGCCACAGCGCCGCCAAACTACCGGCCAATCCACCGGGTGCATACATCACCATGAACAAGAAAACCACCCCCAGGTAGAGCAACCACGCCTGGGTGATTTTGGCCAGCCACACGAACGACAACACCATCAACACGCCACCCAGGATGGGCCCGATGAAAAACCCCGCCCCCCCCAGAAAAGTGAACAGCAGGTAAGCGCCCGACCGCACCGGCCCCAACACTTCGGTGGTGACGATCTCGAACCACAGCGCGGCCAATCCGCCCGACACTCCTGCAAAAAAGCCGGCCAGCACAAACGCCAGGTAGCGCACGGTGCGGGTGTCGTAGCCGATGAACTCGACCCGCTCCGGGTTGTCGCGCACCGCGTTGAGCAGCCGCCCCAGCGGCGTCTGCGAGAAGGCGTACATCAACCCGGTGCAAATGAAGGTGTACACCGCGATCAGGTAGTACACCTGCAGGCCCGGCCCGTAGCTGATGCCCAGCACCGCTGGCCCCACCACCCGATCGGCCGACACACCGGCCTCACCGCCTGACCAATGCGGCAGCATCAAGGCGCTGGCAAACACCAGCTCGCCCAGGCCCAGCGTGATCATGGCAAACGGGGTGCCAGCCTTGCGGGTGGTGACGTAGCCAAACAAGGCCGAAAACGCCATGCCCGCCAGCCCGCCCACCAGCGGAATCAGCGACACCGGCACCGCCCAGCCGCCTTGCGACGCTTGCAGCAACGCATGAATGGCCGCGTAAGCCCCCAGGCCGGTGTACACCGCATGACCGAAGCTCAACATGCCACCCTGCCCGAACAGCATGTTGTACGACAGGCACGCAATGATGGCGATGCCCATTTGCGCCAGCAGCCCCGTGCCCTGGCTGCCGGGCCACAGGCTGGGCGCGAGCGCCAGCAACAGGGCAAAACCCAGCCACGCCCCGGTGGTGTAACGCGCCTTCATGTTTCGCGGCTGCCCAGCAAGCCGCGTGGGCGCAGCACCAACACCACCACCAGCAACAGGTAAGGCAGCACCGGCGCCACTTGCGCCAGCGTCAACCGCCCCCACACGCTGTCGGCCGCCACACCCAGCAAACCCGCCAGAGACTGGTCCATGGCAACCGCCAGGGTTTGCATCAAGCCGATCAGCAACGACGCCAGCAAGGCCCCAGCCAACGACCCCAGGCCACCCACCACCACCACCACAAAGGTCAGGGCCCCCAGGGTGGCCGCCATGTGGGGTTCGGTCACGAAGGTGCTGCCGCCCACCACCCCGGCCAAGCCCGCCAACCCGGTACCCACACCAAACACCCACATATAAAGACGCGGCACGTTATGGCCCAGGCAACCCACCATGTCGGGGTGGGTCAACGCAGCCTGGATCACCAGGCCCACCCGGGTGCGCTTGAGCAGGAGCCACAGGCCGGCAAACACGCCCAACGCCAGTACCATCATGAAAGCCCTTGTGGCTGGGAACGGGGTGCAGACCAGCGCGGCGTCCGCGCACTCCGCCGCCACTCGGCCCCACGCCACGCCCAGGCTGCCATCGGCATGGTGCAGCAACGTGAAAGCCGAGCCCTGCAGCCAGGCGTGCGGCTGAAAGTCCACCGGGGTGCGGCCCCAGGCCAACTGCACCAACTCCAGCACCACGTACGACAGCGCGAACGTCACCAGCAATTCCGGCACATGCCCCAAGGGGTGGACACGGCGCAGGCACCACTTCTCAAACCCTGCACCCATCAGCCCTACCAGCACCGGGGCCCCCAGCAAGGCCCAGCCAAAGCCCCAACGCTGCGCCAGGGCATACCCCAGGTAGGCCCCCAACATGTAGAAACTCGCGTGGGCAAAGTTCAGCACGCCCATCATGCTGAAAATCAGGGTCAGCCCCGCACTCAGCATGAACAGCAGCAAACCGTAGCTCAACCCATTGAGCAGCGAAACAATCCAAAACTCCATCCGGCAACTTTCCTGGCCAAGGCGATAATTGTGACCATGCCCTTGAACACGCGCACCCCCGCCAGTGTTTTTCTGTACGGCCAGGCCTGGTTCGACCGCCTCGGCCCGCGCCAGAAAGACGACATTCTGGGGGCGATGACGCTGCGCAAGGCGGCCAAAGGCGAGATTTTGCTGCACCGCGGCGAAGCGGTGGACTGCTGGTACGGCGTGCTGGCCGGCATGGTCAAGCTCCAGACCATCGGCCCTGACGGCAAAGTATCAGCCTTTCTAGGGGTGCCTGCGGGCGAGTGGTTTGGCGAAGGCACCGTGCTGCGCGAAGACGCCTGGCGTTACGACGTGGTCGCGCTGCGCGACACCACCCTCATCGGCATGCCGCTGGCGCATTTTCGCGAGCTGTACCGCCAGCACCTGCCATTCAACCACTACCTCATCGAGCGGCTGAACCTGCGGCTCGGCCAAGCCATGTCGGTGATCGAATCGGGCCGGCTGCGCACCCCCGAGGAAAGGGTGGCCCAGTACCTGAGCCACCTGTTTTGGGAGGGCATGCAAAAAATCAAACTCTCCCAGGAAGACCTGGGCCAGCTCGCCGGGCTGTCGCGGCAAACCATCAACCGGGTACTCAAGCAGTTTGAGGCCCAAGGCTGGGTGTCGCTGGCTTTTGGCCGGGTCAGCATCCTCGACCAAGCCGCCCTCGAAGCCCTGCTGCGTCCCGTGGGATCGGTGCCTGCCGCTGACGGGAACACGGCGGACGTGGAATGATCTGAACCTTCATACCCGTTGCACACCATGACGCCCCCCTTGCAAAAAACCGATGCCGAATGGCAAGCAATCCTCGACGCGAAAGACGCCGAGCCGTTGGCCTATGAAGTCACCCGCCACGCCCGCACCGAGCGCCCTTACACCGGCAAATACGAGCAGGTGTGGGCCGATGGCAGCTACCACTGCATCTGTTGCGGCAACCACCTGTTTGACAGCGGCACCAAGTTCGACGCTGGCTGCGGCTGGCCCAGTTTCTGGCGCGCCGTCCCCGGAGCCATCAGCGAAATCGTGGACCGCAGCCACGGCATGGTGCGCACCGAAACCGTGTGCAGCCAATGCGGTGCCCACCTCGGCCACGTGTTTGAGGACGGCCCCGCCCCCACCGGTCTGCGTTACTGCATGAATTCCGCCGCCCTGGAGCTGCAGCGCCGATAATCACTCCCCATGCGTTTTTTGATCGATTTTTTCCCCATCGCGTTGTTCGTGGTGGGCTACAAGCTGCACGACATTTACGTGGCCACCGGCGTGCTGATGGCCGCCACCGTGGTGCAGACCGCCATCAGCTATGGCATTGACCGGCGGCTGCAAACGCTGCAAAAGGTCACCTTGGCGCTGGTACTGGTGTTTGGCGCACTGACCCTGTTCCTGCAGGACGAGCGCTTCATCAAGTGGAAGCCGACGGTGCTGTACGCGAGCATGGCCATCGTGCTGGCCGCTGCGCTGTGGGTGTGGAAGAAGAACTTCCTGCAAATGCTGCTGGGCAGTCAGTTGAAGCTGCCCGACGCCATCTGGGCCCGCTTGACCGTGGCCTGGGTGGCGTATTTCCTGTTCATGGCCGCCATCAACGGCTATGTGGCTGCCTACTTCACCACCGAGGCCTGGGTCAATTTCAAGTTGTGGGGCTATGTGTTCCCAGTGGCGTTCATTGTGGGCCAGGGGCTGTACGTGGCCCGGCACCTGAAGGACGAGGTGGAGGACACCCGCGCATGACCGCGATTCCCACCGCCGAGGCACTGACCACCCGGCTGCAGGCCACCTTGCAACCCACCGTGCTGGAGGTGCTGGACGAAAGCGCCGCCCACGCCGGCCACAGTGGTGCCAATGGGCTGGGCTACGGCACCCATTTCAGGGTTCGCATCGGCGGGCCCTGCTTTCAGGGCCTGAGCCGGGTGGCCGCCCATCGGCTTGTGTATGATGCTCTCCAACCTTTTATCGATGCGGGGCTGCACGCGCTGGCCATCGACATTCAACGCTGACCTTTCTGTTCCTGAACCGACTCCCATGAAACACCTCCTCATCGCCGCTGCCGTGGCGGCTGCTTTCGCCCTGCCTGCGGCTGCCCAGAACCTGGCCATCGTCAACGGCAAGCCCATTCCGTCGGCTCGCGTCACCGCGCTGGCCCAACAGGTCGAGCGTTCGGGCCGCCCGGTGGACGACGAAGTGAAAGCGCAAATCCGCGAAGAGCTGATCATGCGCGAAATTTTTGCCCAGGAAGCGGAACGCCGCGGCCTGAAGGCATCCGCCGCCTACCGCCAACAAGTGGAACTGGCCGCGCAGACCATCCTGATCCGCGAACTGTTCGCCGACTTCGACAAGAAGAACAAGGTGTCTGACGCAGAGGTGAAGGCCGAGTACGACAAGTTCACCAGCGCCAACGCTGGGCAGGAATTCCGTGCCCGCCACATTCTGGTGGAAACCGAGGCCCAGGCCAAAGACGTGGTGGCCAACCTGAAAAAAGGCGGCAAGTTTGAAGAACTGGCCAAGACACTGTCCAAAGACCCAGGCTCTGGCGCCAACGGTGGCGACCTGGACTGGGCAACCGCCAACACCTTCGTGCCCGAATTTTCGGACGCGATGATCAAGTTGAGCAAAGGTCAGATCACCGAAACTCCGGTGAAAACCCAGTTTGGCTGGCACATCATCCGCGTGGACGACATTCGCCAAGCCGCGCTGCCGTCCATGGAAGAACTCAAACCGCAAATCGCGCAGCAACTTCAACAGCAAAAGCTGGTGGAATTCCAGGAAGGCCTGCGCAAAAAGGCCAAAGTGCAATAAGTCCTGACGCCATCTGGCGTCGGTCCACAAAAAAAACGAGCCTCGCGGCTCGTTTTTTTGTTGGGCGCGGGGTAGCTCAATGCACCACGCGCTCAAACTGGAACTGCCCCGGCGCGTTGATCGGGTCCACACCCACCGGGATCTCGCTCTTGGGTGGGAACTTGCCCTCCAGCAACAGCTTGGACAATGGGTTTTCGATCCGCTGCTGAATCGCCCGCTTCAACGGCCGGGCACCGAACACCGGGTCAAAGCCGACCTTGGCCAGTTCGGCCAACGCGGCGTCGCTGATGCTCAGCACCAGGTTCATCTTGGCCAGGCGCTCGGTCAACACCTTGAGCTGGATCTTGGCGATGTTGGCAATGTGCTCAGCGTTCAAACCGTGGAACACCACCGTTTCGTCGATGCGGTTGAGGAATTCCGGGCGGAAGTGCTGCTTCAGTTCGCCCCACACCGCGTCCTTGATGTCCTCGGCATCTTGGCCCACCATCGCCTGGATCAGGTGCGAACCGATGTTGCTCGTCATCACGATCACCGCGTTCTTGATGTCCACGGTGCGGCCCTG
>CAZSZN010000076.1:11522-12738 GCA_964610405.1 uncultured Macromonas sp.
GGCGGCGATGTATTCGCTGCCGATGTTGCTGGTCATGGCGATGATCGTGTTGCGGAAATCGACGGTGCGGCCCTGGCCGTCGGTCAGGCGGCCGTCGTCGAGCACCTGCAGCAGCACGTTGAACACGTCGGGGTGGGCCTTTTCCACCTCGTCCAGCAGAATAACGCTGTAGGGCTTGCGGCGCACGGCCTCGGTCAGGTAGCCGCCTTCGTCGTAGCCCACATAACCGGGCGGGGCGCCAATCAGGCGGCTCACCGAGTGCTTCTCCATGAACTCGCTCATGTCGATGCGGATCAGGTGCTCCTCGCTGTCGAACAAGAAGCCCGCCAACGCCTTGCACAGCTCGGTCTTGCCCACGCCGGTGGGGCCCAGGAACAGGAAACTGCCCAACGGACGGTTCGGGTCGCTCAGGCCCGCGCGTGAACGGCGGATGGCGTTGGCCACGGCCACAATCGCCTCGTCCTGCCCCACCACGCGCTCGTGCAGTTTGTCCTCCATGGCCAGCAGCTTGTCGCGCTCGCCCTGCATCAGCTTGCTCACCGGAATGCCGGTGGCGCGGCTGATGACCTCGGCAATTTCCTCGGCACCCACTTCGGTGCGCAGCAGCTTGTGGGCCTTGCCGTCACCGGCGGCCTCCTTGGCCTGGGCGTCTTTCAGGCACTTCTCCAACTCGGGCAGCCTGCCGTACTGCAGCTCGGCCACTTTGTTGAAGTCACCCCTGCGCTTCAGTTCCTCGATGTCCAGCTTCACGCGCTCAATCTCTTCGCGCACACTGCCTGAGGTCTGCACACTGGCCTTTTCGGCCTTCCAGATTTCGTCCAGGTCGTTGTACTCGCGCTGCAGCTTGACGAGTTCTTCCTCGATCAACGACAGCCGCTTCTGCGAGGCCTCGTCCTTTTCTTTCTTCACCGCCTCGCGCTCGATCTTGAGCTGGATCATGCGGCGGTCCAGCTTGTCCATCACCTCGGGCTTGGAATCGATCTCGATCTTGATCTTGGCCGCCGCTTCGTCGATCAGGTCGATCGCCTTGTCGGGCAGGAATCGGTCGGTGATGTAACGGTGGCTCAACTCGGCCGCCGCCACGATGGCCGGGTCGGTGATGTCCACGTTGTGGTGCTTTTCGTAGCGCTCCTGCAGCCCGCGCAGGATGGCGATGGTGTCCTCGACCGTCGGCTCGTCCACCAGCACCTTCTGAAAGCGGCGTTCCAGCGCGGCG
>CAZSZN010000077.1:0-12728 GCA_964610405.1 uncultured Macromonas sp.
CGCTCACGCCGAACTTCATCTTGCGCGGCGCCAGGTTGGCCACCATCACGGTGAGTTTGCCGACCAGGTCTTCGGGCTTGTACATGCTGGCAATGCCGCTGAACACGTTGCGTGTGCGGCCTTCACCGACATCGAGCGTCAGGCGCAGCAGCTTGGTGGAGCCTTCCACCGGCTCGCAGGCCTCGATGCGGGCAATGCGCAGGTCCACCTTGGCAAAGTCGTCGATGGAGATGGTGGGGGCGATGTCTTCGCCGCCGGGGATGACCTTTTCCGGTTCGGGCGCTGCGGGCGGCTCGAACAGGGCCTCCAGCAACTTGATGTCCACCCGCTGCATGAGGTGCTGGTACGCGCCGATGGCGTGGCCCGCGCCCAGCGGCGTGACGGCATTGGCGTAGTTGAGCGGCTCGCACTGCAGGAAGGCTTCCACCTGCGCGGCCAGCGCGGGCAGCACGGGCTTGAGCAGGGCGGTCAGCACACGGAACGATTCGATGCACACCGTGCACACGTCTTGCAGGCGGGCGTCCATGCCAGCCTGCTTGGCCAGCTCCCACGGTTTGTTGGCGTCCACGTACTCGTTCACGCGGTCGGCCAGGGCCATGGTTTCGCGGATGGCCTTGCCGTACTCGCGTTCGGCCAGCAGCTCGGCCACGCCTGGCACCGCTTGCTGCAGGTGGTCCAGCAGGGCTTCGCCGTCGGCCGAAATGGCACCCAGCTGCCCACCGAAGCGTTTGGCGATGAAACCCGCCGCGCGCGACGCGATGTTGATGTACTTGCCCACCAGGTCGGAGTTGACGCGGGCGACGAAGTCGTCGGGGTTGAAGTCCACGTCTTCCACCCGGCTGCTCAGTTTGGCGGCCAGGTAGTAGCGCAGCCATTCGGGGTTCATGCCCAGCCCCAGGTACTTGAGCGGGTCCAGGCCGGTGCCGCGGCTCTTGCTCATCTTCTCGCCGCCGTTGACGGTGATGAAGCCGTGCACGTTGACCTGCGTCGGCGTCTTGCGGCCGCTGAACTGCAGCATGGCCGGCCAGAACAGGGTGTGGAAGTAGGTGATGTCCTTGCCGATGAAGTGCACCTGCTCCACCGCCGGGTCGGCCACGAACTCGTCGTAGCTCTGCGGGGTGCGCGATTCAACGTGCCAGTGGTTGGCGGCTTGCCCTTTGGCGAAGTGGTTCTTCAGGCTGGCCAGGTAGCCGATGGGGGCGTCCAGCCAGACGTAGAAGTACTTGCCCGGCGCATCGGGGATTTCGATGCCGAAGTAGGGCGCATCGCGCGAGATGTCCCAGTCGCCCAGGCCGCCGTTGCCTTCTTCGTCCTTGGCGAACCATTCCTTGATCTTGTTGAGCACTTCCGGCTGCAGGCGGCCGGGTTCGGCGGTCCAGTTTTCCAGGAATTCGATGCAGCGCGGGTCGCTGAGCTTGAAGAAGTAGTGCTCCGAGGTTTTCAGCACCGGCGTGGCGCCGGACAGGGCGGAGTAGGGGTTCTTCAGCTCGGTGGGGGCGTAGACCGCGCCGCAGCTTTCGCAGGAGTCGCCGTACTGGTCCGTGGCGCCGCACTTGGGGCATTCGCCCTTGATGAAGCGGTCGGGCAGGAACATGTTCTTCTCTGGGTCGAAGAACTGTTCGATGGTCTTGGTGCTGATCAGCCCGTTGGCCTTTAGGTCCAGGTAGATGCGCTGGGCCAGCTCGTGGTTCTCGGGGCCGTCGGTGCTGTGCCAGTTGTCGAACTTCACGTGGAAGCCTTCCAGGTACTGGCCGCGCCCGGCGGCGATGTCGGCCACAAACTGCTGCGGCGTCTTGCCGGCCTTTTCAGCAGCGATCATGATCGGCGCGCCATGGGCGTCGTCTGCGCCCACGAAGTGCACCTCGTGCCCGTGCATGCGCTGCATGCGCACCCAGATGTCGGCCTGGATGTACTCCATGATGTGGCCGATGTGGAAGTTGCCGTTGGCGTAGGGCAGGGCAGTGGTGACGAAAAATCGGCGGGGTGCAGAGCGCGCGGTCATGTGGGAGTCCTTGTGGGCAAGTCCACGATTTTAATGAGGGCACTGCGGTTGCGCGCCGCAGGCGCTGTCGCCGGACCGGATAGACTTCCGCCACCTAACCAATCCGAACGGAGACCACCACAGATGGCCGCAGAACAACAGGCACTGCTGCAGGCATTGCAAGCCGTGCAAGACCCGAACACGGGCAAGGATTTCGTGTCCACCAAGGCGCTGAAAAACCTGCAGGTGCAGGACGGCGATGTGTCATTTGACGTTGAACTGGCCTACCCCTGCAAAAGCCAGCACCCGGCCTTGCGCAAGGCGCTGATTGCGGCGGCCAAGGGCGTGGCGGGGGTGGAGAACGTGTCGGTCAACCTGTCCACCCGCATCATCGCGCACGCGGTGCAGCGCGGCGTGCAGCTGCTGCCGAGCGTGAAGAACATCATCGCTGTGGCCTCCGGCAAAGGCGGCGTGGGCAAGAGCACCACCACCGTCAACTTAGCGCTGGCGCTGGCTGCCGAAGGCGCCAAAGTGGGCATTCTGGACGCCGACATCTACGGCCCCAGCCAACCCATGATGATGGGCCTGGAAGGCCGCCCGGAAAGTACCGACGGCCAGACCATGGAGCCGCTGGAGAACTACGGCGTGCAGGTGATTTCCATCGGTTTCCTGGTGGACAAGGACGAGGCCATGATCTGGCGCGGTCCCATGGCCACCCAGGCGCTGGAGCAACTGCTGCGCCAGACCAACTGGAAAGACCTGGACTACCTGCTGGTGGACATGCCGCCCGGCACCGGCGACATCCAGCTCACGCTGAGCCAGCGCGTGCCCATGACCGGCGCCGTCATCGTGACCACGCCGCAGGACATTGCGCTGCTGGACGCGCGCAAGGGCATCAAGATGTTCGAGAAGGTGGGCGTGCCGATTCTGGGCATCGTGGAGAACATGGCGGTGTACTGCTGCCCGAACTGCGGCCACACCGAGCACATCTTTGGCGCGGACGGCGGCAAGCGCATGGCGGGCGAGTACGGCATGGATTACCTCGGCGCCCTGCCGTTGAACATGCAGATCCGCGTGCAGGCCGACAGCGGCCAGCCCACCGTGGTGGCCGACCCGGACGGCGAGATTGCCGGCATTTACAAGGCGGTGGCGCGCCAGGTGGCCATCACCGTGGCCAACAAGGCCAAGGACTTTTCCAGCAAGTTCCCGAGCATCAAGATTTCCAAGGACACCTGATGGCGCGGCGCATGGGGCCGCTGACCCGGCGGGTGGTGCAGGTGGCGTTGTACGAAGCGATCGCCATCGCGGTCGTCGCGCTGGCGCTGGCTTTGGCGTTTGACGAGCCTGCGCCGTCTGCCCTGGGGTTGTCGGTGCTCACGTCCGGCATCGCGGTGACGTGGAACTACCTCTTCAACACCTGGTTTGAGCGCTGGGAAAGCCGCCAGGCCGTCAAAGGCCGTTCGTGGCGGCGCAGGGTGGCGCACGGTGTGGGCTTTGAAGGGGGGCTGACCGTGTTCCTGGTGCCGGTGATGGCGTGGTGGTTGGACACCACGCTGTGGCTGGCCTTCATGGCCGACTTGGGGCTTCTGGTCTTTTTCCTGGTCTACACCATGGTGTTCACCTGGGCGTTCGACAAGGTGTTTGGCTTGCCCCAATCCGCCTTGCCGCTGGCGGATTGAGCGTTCCGCTTCAGAGGATGCGGAACACGCGGACCAGC
This sequence comes from uncultured Macromonas sp., assembly GCA_964610405.1. Taxonomy (GTDB): domain Bacteria; phylum Pseudomonadota; class Gammaproteobacteria; order Burkholderiales; family Burkholderiaceae_C; genus CAZGDZ01. The sequence continues at coordinate 3,699 of CAZSZN010000077.1, forward strand.
ACCGCGTTGCGTTTGGGACGCAGGCTGTCCAGCGTGCCGGTGTACACATGGTCGTTGAGCCAGCCGTACTTGCCGTTGGGCGCGCTGAGCGTGATGTGCGACGCCGCGTAGCGGGGTTGCCCCGGCGGGGTGCGCACCAGCACCTGGTTGTGCACGGTGATGATCACGCCGTCGTCGGTTTTCAGCTCGTACAGGGCGTCCAGCAGGCGGGAGCCGTCTTTGCGCACCAGTTGGCGGTCGGCGCCGCCCGGCATCACGGTGCCTTTGAGGCCAGCCCCCGCAAATTCGCCGCCGGTGATGGGGACGATGCGCCGCTCGCCCAGCGGGCCGTCGCCGATGGTGACGGACGGTTCGATGTCCACAATCGCCTCATAGACAAATTCGGTGCGGGGGACGGCCATGGGCACGTCGGTGCCCAGCGGTGAGGCGGGCACGCTGCCGCCCGTTTGGGCTTGGGCGGGGATGGCGGCGGCCGTGGCCGTGGCAGCGGCGCCGATCAGCCATTGACGGCGGGAGGCGGTGGTGGTCATGTGGGGTCTCCTGGTGGTGGTTTGGGATGGATTCACTCGCAGCGGAAGCTGGCGGCGTTGTCGGGGTTGCCGCTGAAGTAGCGGGCGACTTTCGGCCAGGCGCACAAGGGGCGGCTGCGTTCGGGGGACCAGTGGGCTGGCAGCTCGGTATTGGCGCCGCCTGGGTTGCCAGGGCCTCGCACTTGGGCGGTCGGTGTGGCGGGGGCTTTGCCGTGTTCCACCCAGTCCACCAGCGGTTGCAACAGGTTGAACTGGTCGGTGGACGGCCCGCTGCCGCAGTGTCCCATGCCGGGCACCAGGTACAGCTTGGCAAAGTCTTCGGCTTGGCCGTTCGAGTGTTTCTGCACGTCGCGGTACCAGGCCACGCTGGCGTCGGGCGAAAACACGCCGTCGCTCACGCCGTGCCACACCATCAGTTTGGCGCCACGCTCGCGCAGGCGGTCCAGTTGGGCTGGTTTCGGCGGGGTCATGAATTCCATGGCCGACTGGGTGTAGGTGGCGTCGGTGCGCCAGATGCCCGGCGCATCGCGGTCCATGCTGAAGTTCATTGCGTAGCCCAGGGTGTTCTTGAGCATGTCCTTGGGCGCTGGCGGCACCATGAACACATAGCCCAGCGCCACCGGGTCGCGGTTGGTGACCGAATTGACGAACTTCCAGTTGGCCCAGTCCTCCGAGGCAATGCCCGAGTCGATCGGGAAGCTGCTGTACAGGGCCCGCCCGCTGCTGTCGCGGGCGCCGGTCAGCACGTTGCCGAGCGCGGTTTTTTGCGCGGGGGTCAGGCATTGACCGGTGCGCTGTTCGCCTTGGCAGGTGGGCACGTCGCGCACTAGGTCGAACTTGCGCTGGCAACTGGCGCTGTCTTGCACCATGCCGTCGGTCAGGCCATCCAGCGCATCGCACTGCTTGAGCACTTGCTGGGCCACGAACTGGCGTTCCGCCGGGGTGATGGCGGTTTTGAGGTCTTTGGGGTCGGTGGCGACTTTGGCGAACTGTTGGGCACCGTAGATTTGCGCCACGGCCGCTTGGGGCAGGTTGTAGCCCGGTGCGCCGGCCAGGATGCCGTCGTACGCCTCGGGCAACCGCGCGGCGGTGACAAAGGCATGGCGACCACCGTTGGAGCAACCGGCGAAGTACGACCGGTCGGCTGGACGGCCATAGCCCGCTGCCACCAAGGCCTTGGCCATGGGGGTGAGCTTGGCCACGGTCTGGTAGCCGTAGTCCAGCCGGGCTTGCGGGTCCAGCCCGAACAGGGGCAGTTGTCGGGTGTTGTGCCCGGCATCCGAGCTGATGACCGCAAAACCCATTTGCAAACCGCTGGTCACCGCGCCGCGTTGCGGGCCGACCGGCCCCAAGGCTGGCGCCACGATGCCGTCGAGCCCACCGTTGGCCTGGTACAGAAAGCGGCCGTTCCAGTTTTGAGGTAGACGCATTTCAAAGCCGATCGCGTAGTTTTGCCCATCGACCGGGCTGGTGCGTTCGTGCATCACGCCGGTCACGCGGCAGTGTGGGCCGACCGGCTGGCCGGCCACTTTCAGTGCGTCGGCGGCCATGGGTTCGGCGGCAGTGATGCGGGTGGCTTCGAACTGGAAGGCGCTGGCGAGTTCGGCACAGCGCTGCAAACTGCCCGGCTTAGCGGCGGCCATGGGGGGGCTGGGGGCGGCGGCACTGCCCGGTTGCGTGGGCAGGCTGCAGGCCGTCAATGTGGCTGCTGCCAAGAGCGACAAAGTGTGGGTGCTGCGCATGTCGAACGGCTCTCCTTTAAAACCTAACAAATGTTTGGTTTTATTCTAGGCAGGTGGGTGACTGCTCAGAATGGGTGTTAACCCTCAAGCGAAGCGCTGCCTACAATGCCCAACCATGAGTACTCCCCCATCGTTGGCTCCCGAGAGCGAGTTGCCTGCTACGCACGAGCCTTCGGTGCGCAAGCAGCACCTGCTGCAAGCGGCAGCGCGGGTGTTCGATGGCTGTGGCTTCAAGGCGGCCACGCTGCGCCAGATCGCGGACGAGGCGGGAATTCTGGCGGGGTCGGTGTACCACCATGTGGCGTCCAAAGAGGCGCTGTACCTGGAGGTGCACCGCACCGGCTACCTGCGCATGCAGGCGGCGGTGCAGCAGGCGCTGGATGGCGTGCAAGGGCCTTGGGCCCGACTGCAGGCGGCCCTGGTGGCGCATTTGGAAGAAATGCTGGGCGGCGACCCGGTGGCGCGCGTCACCGGGCAGGGCTTGGCCGAGCCGCGCGACGGCCCGGTGCACGTGGCGCTGCGACCTTTGCGGCGTGACTACGAGATGTTGTGGGCCGGGTTGGTGGAGGCGCTGCCGCTGCCGCCCGATGTGGACCGGCGGGTGCTGCGGCTCAATCTGCTGGCCGCCCTGAACGGCACCCGAGCCTGGTACCGCCGAGACGGGCCGCTGCCACCGGCCGACCTGGCCCGGCAACTGGTGCGGATGCTGGGCGGGCCGGCCTGATCAAGTCTTTTCAGCCGCGCTGCGCTTCCAGATCCCGAAGCTTGAAGCGCTGGATCTTGCCCGTCGCCGTTTTGGGCAGCTCGTCCACAAACTCGATGTAACGCGGGTATTTGTAGGGCGCCAGGTGTTCCTTGCAAAACGCCTTGACGCCGTCTTCGTTCAGCGCCTGCCCCGGTTTCAGCACCACGAAGGCCTTGGTTTTCACCAGGCCGTCGGTGTCGGTCTTGCCAATGACGGCGGCTTCCAGCACGGCGGGGTGCTGCACCAGCGTGGCCTCCACCTCGAACGGGCTGACGTAGATGCCGCTGACCTTGAGCATGTCGTCGTTGCGGCCGGCGTAGGTGTAATAGCCGTCGGCGTCGCGGCTGTACTTGTCGCCGCTCTTGGTCCAGGCGCCCTGGAAGGTGTCGCGCGATTTCTCCCGGTTGTGCCAGTACATCAGCGCCGCGCTCGGGCCTTTCACGTACAGGTCGCCAATGTCGATGGAGCCGTCGGCGTTGGGTGCCAGTGGCAGACCGTCCTCGCCGCGCAATTCCACCTCGTAGCCGGGCACCGGTTTGCCGGTGGTGCCGTAGCGCACGTCGCCCGGGCGGTTGGACAGGAAGATGTGCAGCATTTCGGTGGAGCCGATGCCGTCGATGATCTCGGCGCCGAAGCGCGCGGTCCAGCGTTCGCCGATGTCGCGGGGCAAGGCTTCGCCGGCCGATGAGCACAGCCGCAGGGCCACGTCGGCTTTGGCGGGCAGGTCGGGCTGGGCCAGCATGCCGCCGTAGCCGGTGGGAGCGCCGTAGAACACGGTGGGCTTGCGTCCGGCCAGCGGTGGGGTGCTCCCGGTCAGGCGCTTGAACACGGCCTGCGGCGTCGGGCGTTCGGCCATCAGCACGACGGTGGCGCCCACGCTGAGCGGGAAGGTCAGTGCGTTGCCCAGACCGTAGGCGAAGAACAGTTTGGCGGCCGAGAACACAGTGTCGGCCTCCGTCAGACCCAGCACGGGTTGGGCGTAGAGCGCGGCCGTCCAGTACAGGTTGCCTTGGGTGTGCACCGTCCCTTTGGGGCGGCCGGTGGAGCCGGACGAGTACAGCCTGAAGGCCGCTTCGTCCGCCTGGGTGGGGGTGGGATTGGCTTGCGGTGCGCTGCGGGCCAGCAGCTCGTCCACCGCCACCGCCTGGTAGCCCGGGCCAGCCGGCAGCGGCAGTGTGGTCTTGGAGACGACCAGGTGCTTGACCTCGTGCGGGCCTTGCTCCAACGCCGCTTCCAGCGACGGCAGCAGCGCCTCGGACACCAGCGCGGCCTGGGCGCGGCAGTTGCGCAGCATGAAGGCGTAGTCTTCGGCGGTGAGCAGGGTGTTCAGGCACACCGGCACGATGCCGGCATACAACGCGCCCAGAAAACCCACGATCCAGTCGTTGTTGTCGTGCATGAGCAGCAGCACGCGCTCTTCGCGCCGCAGGCCCAGCGACTGCAGGCCATTGGCCATGCGGCGTACGCGCTCGGCCAGCTCGCCATAGGTCAGTTGGCCTTGGTCATCGACCAGCGCCACCTTGTCGGCGCGGTGGGCGTTGAGGCGGATCAGGTCTTGCGCGAAGTTGTAATCGGCCGGGGGCGGGGAGGGCAGGCGGGTGGTCATGGTTGTCTCCTCTTGTGGTCGGTGCGTGTGTCAGGGGTTCAGTGGCGTGGCGCGGGCACCCCACTGGTCCAGCGCGGCGGTGCTGGCCTGTACGGCGGTGCGGCGGTGGTAGAAATTCAAGGCTCGCAGGCCGCCGAGTTCCTCGCCGCCACCAGCGCGACCGGGGCCGCCGTGCAGCGACATCGGCATCACGTTGCCGTGGCCGCTGTGCAGTGCGGCCACGTCGGGCGAGATGGCGTGCACGCGGCCGTGGCTGGAACCCAACTCGGCGGCGGTCTGAGCGATGAAGGCCGGGTCGGCGCTGAACACCGACATGACCAGCGAGCCTTCGCCGCGGCGGATCAGCTCGTAGGCCTGTTCCGCGCTGTCGTAGGCCATGAGCGTGGCCACAGGGCCGAACACTTCCACTTCGTGCAGCACCTTCGCATCGGCCGGCTGGCGGCTGCCCAGCAGGGTGGGGGCCACGCAGGCGGCGACGGCCGGGTCGGCGTCCACCAGGGCTACCTGACTGCCGTCGAACAGCACCTCGGCCTCGGTCTTGAGGTGGGCGATGCCGGCTTTCACGGTGTCGTATTGCTCGCGGCTCACCAGCGCGCCCATGCGCACGCCGTCGCTGCGCGGGTCGCCCACCGTGGTTTTGGCCAGCTTGGCGGCGATGGCCTGCGCGGCGGCGTCGTACAGCGTGCGCGGCACGAACACGCGGCGGATCGCGGTGCACTTCTGGCCGCTCTTGACGGTCATTTCCCGCACCACTTCGCTGACCATCAGGTTGAAGGCTTCGCTGTCGGCGGTGGCGGTGGGGTCCAGCAGGGCGGAGTTGACGCTGTCGGCCTCGATGTTGCAGCGCACCGAGCGCTGGGCCACCGCAGGGTGCGACCGGATGATGCGCCCGGTGTCGGCCGAGCCGGTGAAGGACACCACATCGAACGGCTGCAACTGGTCCATCAGGCCAGCGGACGAGCCACAGACGACGGACAGCGCCCCAGCGGGGAGGATGTTGGCATCGATCACGTCCTGCACCATGCGCTGGGTGAGCCAGGCGGTGCTGGTGGCGGGTTTGACGATGACGGGCACGCCCGACAGCAGGGCTGGCGCGGCTTTTTCCCACAGGCCCCAGCTCGGGAAGTTGAAGGCGTTGATGAACAGCGCCACCCCGCGCGTGGGGGTGAGGATGTGCTGGGTCTGGAACAGCGGGTCCTTGGCCATGCGGATGCGTTCGCCGTCCAGCAGGAAGTGGGCATCGCCCAGGGCCGAGCCCTGCTTGGCGTAGTAGCCGAGGGTGAAGATCCCGCCGTCGATGTCCACGGCCGAATCCTTGGTCACGGTGCCCGAGTTGGCGGTGGCTATTTCATAGTAGGCGTCACGGTTCGCCTGCAGCACCTTCACGATCTCGGCCAGCAGGGCGGCGCGCTGGCCATAACTAAGGGCGCGCAGGGCGGTGCCACCTTGTTCGCGGGCGAAGCGGAAGCCCTCGGCCAGGTCCAGCCCCTGGCTGGACACGCGGACCAGTTCGGTGCCGCGCACCGGGTCGAACAAGGGGGTGCCGGCGCCCTGGCCGGTCTGCCAGCGGCCGGCCCAGTGGTTGGACAGCAGGGAGGTGGAGGAAGGCATGTGCATGTATCGGTGGTTGTGTGGGTGTTCAGCGCAAGGCAAAGGCGGTATAAATGCACTATCTTGCTTCTTTGAAAGTATGCATTAAAGTGCATGTTTTGGGGCGGCTGAAAATTAAGGGTTTTCCCCAGTCCACGTTTTTTCAACGACAACGATATGGTTCACGACACCGCCGCGCCTCCCGACGTTCTGCCCCCTGGCGCACCAGCTCAGAGTGACTTCAGTCCCTTGGGTTTGGTGGCCGCGCCCCTGGCCGACGACGCCGAGGAGCAGCGCAGCCCCTTCCTGGTGGCTTTGGGTGAAAGGGTGCGCACCCTGCGCTCCCGCCGGGGCATGACGCGCAAGGCCGTGGCCTTGGCTGCCGACGTGTCCGAAAGGCACCTCGCCAACCTGGAATACGGCTCGGGCAACGCGTCCATACTGGTGCTGCTGCAGGTGGCGCGCGCGCTGCAATGTTCCCTGGCCGAGTTGCTGGGCGATGTCACCACCTCGTCGCCCGAGTGGTTGCTGATCCGCGAACTGCTGCAGGGCCGAGAGGAGGCCGACCTGCGCCGGGCGCGCATGCAGTTGGTGGACCTGTTCGGCAGCAGCGGCGCCGATGCGCAAGGGCGCCAGGCCCGCATTGCGCTGATCGGCCTGCGCGGCGCGGGCAAGTCCACCCTGGGCCAGCGGTTGGCCGACGACCTGGGTTACCCCTTCATCGAACTGAGCCGCGAGATCGAGCAGTTCGCCGGTTGCAACATCAGCGAAATCCACAACCTGTACGGCACCAACGCCTACCGCCGTTACGAGCGCCGTGCGCTGGAAGAGGCGATCCAGATTTATCCCGAAGTGGTGATTGCCACGCCGGGCGGTCTGGTGTCGGACTCGGCCAACTTCAATCTGCTGCTGCAGCATTGCACCACCGTGTGGCTGCAGGCCGAGCCGGCCGACCACCTGGGACGGGTGGCTGCGCAGGGTGACATGCGCCCCATGGCCGCCAGCCGCGAGGCGCTGGAAGATCTCAAGCGCATTCTGGACGGCCGCTCGGCCTTCTATTCCAAGGCCGATCTGTCGTTCAACACCAGTGCCTATGCGGTGGACGACGCCTTTCGCGCATTGCGGCGAGAGGTGCGTCAGTTGGTCCGCTTGCCGGCCTGAGGGGGTGGGTATGCGGGTAAGTACCTAATAAAGTGCACTAAAATGCATTTGACGGCTCCAAGTGGTGTGCAGTATTATTCATCCATCGAATGCACTCCAGTGCATGTAGTCCGAGACACCCACCCAGGAGCCCGCCATGACCCAGAACCCCGTCACCAATCCCCGCGTGGATTACCAGACCACCCCCGAGCAGTACAAGCATGTCACCCTGTCGTTTGACGGCGAGGTGGCCACGCTGGCGCTGAACATCAATGAAGACGGCGGCCTGCGTCCGGGCTACAAGCTCAAGCTCAACAGCTACGACCTGGGCGTGGACATCGAACTGCACGACGCGTTGCAGCGCATCCGTTTCGAACACCCGGAAGTGAAGGCTGTGGTTGTCACCAGCCTGCGCGACCGCATCTTCTGTTCGGGCGCCAACATCTTCATGCTGGGCTTGTCCACCCACGGTTGGAAGGTGAACTTCTGCAAATTCACCAACGAAACCCGCAACGGCATTGAAGATTCGTCGAAGCACAGCGGCCTGAAGTTTGTGGCCGCCCTGAACGGCGCCTGCGCCGGCGGTGGCTACGAACTGGCCCTGGCCTGTGACGACATCGTGCTGGTGGACGACCGTTCCTCCAGCGTGAGCCTGCCCGAAGTGCCGCTGCTGGGCGTGCTGCCCGGCACCGGCGGCCTGACCCGCGTGACCGACAAGCGCCACGTGCGCCACGACCTGGCCGACATCTTCTGCACCAGCGTGGAAGGCGTGCGCGGCCAGAAGGCCGTCGATTGGCGCCTGGTGGACGCGATCGCCAAGCCGGCGCAGTTCCAGCAGGTGGTGCGCGAGCGCGCCGACAAGCTGGGTGCCGGCAGCACCCGCCCCGGTGCTGGTGCTCAGGGCGTGGCCCTGACGCCGCTGCAGCGCACCATCGAAGCGGACCAGCTCACGTACACCCACGTCACGGTGGAGATCGACCGCGCCAAGCGCCTGGCCACTTTCACCGTCAAGGCCCCGGCCGGTGCCCAGCCCGTCGACATCGCCGCCATCGTGGCGGCCGGCGCCAACTGGTATCCGCTGGCCATGGCCCGTGACCTGGACGACGCGATCCTGCACATGCGCACCAACGAGCTGGACATCGGCACCTGGGTGCTGAAGACCACCGGCGACGCCGCCGCCGTGCTGGCCAGCGACGCGACCCTGCAGGCGCATAAAGACCACTGGTTTGTGAACGAAACCATCGGCATGCTGCGCCGCACCCTGGCGCGCCTGGACGTGTCCAGCCGCAGCCTGTTCGCCCTGATCGAAGCCGGTTCCTGCTTTGCGGGCACCCTGGCCGAACTGGCCTTCGCCGCCGACCGCGCCTACATCCAGGTGCTGCCCGACACCCCCGAGCAGCAGCCCACGCTGCAACTCAATGGGTTCAATTTCGGCCCCTACCCGATGGTCAATGGCCAGTCGCGCCTGGCGCGCCGCTTCTACGAAGAAGAGGCGCCGATGGCCGCTGCCCAGGGCGCGATCGGCCAGAAGCTCGACGGTGATGCGGCCGCCCAACTGGGCTTGGTCACCGCCGCGCTGGACGACATCGACTGGGCCGACGAAATCCGCCTGGAGCTGGAGCAGCGTGCCGCCATGTCGCCCGACGCGCTGACCGGCCTGGAAGCCAACCTGCGCTT
>CAZSZN010000078.1:0-12710 GCA_964610405.1 uncultured Macromonas sp.
GGTCGTGTTCGGCCTCGGTGGCATCGGGCTGAACGTCATCCAGGGCGCCAAGATGGTGGGTGCCGACAAGATCATCGGTGTGGACCTGAACCCGGGCCGCGAAGCCATGGCGCGCCAGTTTGGCATGACCCACTTCCTCAACCCGAAAGACATTGAAGCCGCTGGCGGCAACCTCGTCGATGCCATCGTGCAACTCACCGACGGCGGTGCCGACTACAGCTTCGAGTGCATCGGCAACACGAAGGTGATGCGCCAGGCGCTTGAGTGCACCCACAAAGGCTGGGGCCGCAGCATCATCATCGGCGTGGCCGAAGCGGGCGCCGAAATCTCCACCCGCCCGTTCCAGCTCGTCACCGGCCGCAAGTGGGAGGGCTCGGCCTTTGGCGGCGCGCGCGGCCGCACCGACGTGCCCAAAATCGTGGACTGGTACATGGACGGCAAGATCGACATCGACAGCCTGATCACCCACAAGCTCAAGCTGGAGCAGATCAACGAAGGCTTCGACCTCATGAAGCGCGGCGAGTCCATCCGCGCGGTGGTCGAGTTCTGAGCGCTTGACGATGACCCGTCTGGCCCAGACCGATCCCTGCAGCCCTTGTGGCGCGAGCGTTCCCGCTGAAGTCGCCGCACCCACGCTGCTCAGCGAGCACGCCTGCTTCGGCGGCGTGCAGCGCTTCTACCAGCACGACTCGGCCACCATCGGCCTGCCGATGCGCTTTGCCGTCTACCTGCCGCCCCAGGCCCAACAGGGTCCGGTGCCGGCGGTGGTCTACCTGGCAGGGCTCACTTGCACCGAAGAAACCTTCACCGTCAAGGCCGGTGCCCAGCGTGTGGCCGCCGAGCTGGGGCTGGCGCTCATCATGCCCGACACCAGCCCGCGCGGCACCGACGTGCCCGGTCAGGCCGACAGTTGGGACTTTGGTGTGGCGGCCGGCTTTTACCTGGACGCCACCCAGGCCCCGTGGTCTGCCCACTGGCGCATGGAAGGCTACCTGATGGACGAGTTGCTGCCGTTGGTGGGCGAGCACTTGCCCATCTCGGTGCGGCGGTTGGGCCTCATGGGCCACTCCATGGGCGGGCACGGTGCGCTCACGCTGGCCTACCGCCACCCGGACCGTTTCCGCAGCCTCAGCGCCTTCGCGCCCATCTGCGCGCCCATGCAGTGCCCGTGGGGCCAGAAAGCTTTCACTGGCTACCTGGGCCCAGACCGTGGTGTCTGGGCCGCGCACGACGCGACCGAGCTGATCCGCCAGCGCCACGCCAGTGGCCTGCCGCCTTTGTTTCCCCAGGGCATCTTGGTGGACCAGGGGGTGGCCGACAAGTTCTTGGCCGAGCAGTTGCACCCGCACCTGCTGGAGCAGGCCTGTGAAGCGACTGCCCAGCCGCTGACCTTGCGCCGCCACGCCGGTTACGACCACGGCTACTACTTCGTCAGCACCTTCGTGGAAGACCATTTGCGGCACCATGCCGCCAGGGTGTGAGGGTCTTTGCCGGTCAGAAGTAGGGCAGCAAGGCCTGGGCGGCCTGCACCCGCAGCGCCAGGTCCACCGATTCGTCGTGCATGACTTTCAGCAGAAATGCTTGCGCCGGGTTGGTGGCTGGCTCACTGCGTTGCTGGGTGGGCGCCTGAGCAGGCGGTGCGTGAGGTGCCGCCTTGACGGGCGACAGCGCTTTCAACGCTTGAGCCCATTCGACGGCCGCGATGCATTGCAGGCTGGCCAGCAGGTCCGCCTGTCCTTCCGGGCTGGGCGGCAGGTCCAAGCAGGGCGTGTCGGCAAACACCGGCGCCAAGTCGGGCGCCACAAAGGCGGACCAGTGTTCGTCGTCAGCGCACGGTGCGGGCACGGGCGGCGCGTGCTGGGCGCTGGCGCCCACCCACTGGGGCCAACGTTGCAAACGGGTGTCAGGCACCTCGGCCAAATACCGCGTTTGAAGGCCCAGCAGCACCGCTTGGGCCTCCGCCACCGTGATCGGCGATGTCAGCGAGAACCAGAGCTGGTAGCTCGCTTTACCGTCGATCGCGATGGCCGGTGCGGGCCAGTCCAGCTCGGTCTGCACGCCGCGCCAGACGGCGGCCAGCAGCGTCCAGTCGGCGGGATGGCCGAGCTGCAACACCAGGCAGCGGGTCAGCCCGTCAGGGGAGAGCAGTGTCGGTGCGGCGCTCGGCGAAGTGGCGCCTGGCACGCCGTACAGGCGTTCGAGTTCGGCAGAAAGGCGGTTCATTCCGCTATTTTCGGGCTTGTCCAGGCGATCTGTCCCTGGCCGGCCTGATCCAGCGCGGCCCTAAGGGCGTCCATGCCGTCTTCGGGGCCCTGAAGGTGCAAGGTCACCAGGCTCCCGTGTTCGGCGGCCAGCAGCCGTGTGCCGTGTTGCTCCACCAGCCGACGGACCACGCCTTCCAGCGCGTAGGGCAGCAGGCAAGTGCTCTCGATGTGCCGGGTCAGCAGGATTTTGTCCGCAGTCAACAGCGCCTGGGCCACGGCATCGGTGTACGCCCGCACCAGCCCACCGGCGCCCAGTTTCACCCCGCCAAAGTAGCGCACCACCACCGCCAGGGTCTGCTCCAGCTGTTGGCGCCGCAACACCTCCAGCATCGGTCGGCCAGCGGTACCACTGGGTTCGCCATCGTCCACCGCTGCCGACTGGCCGCCGGCCAGCAAGGCCCAGCACACGTGGGCGGCAGTGGGGTGTTCGGCGCGCAGGCGCTGCACTTCGCTGAGCGCGGCGGCCCGGTCCGCCACGGGCATCACCCGCGCCAGGAAGCGGCTTTTCTTGATGACCAGTTCGTGGTCAACCGCAGCTTTCAGGGTGTAGGCCATGGAACAAAAACAAAGGCCACCCCGGCGCTGTGCCAGGGTGGCCTGTGGTCCGAGAGCCGATCAGCTTTCCAGCGCGGCGAAGGCGCGGGCGGTGATGTCGTCCACGCTGCCCATGCCACTGATGGCGCGGTACTTGGGCGCGGCCGCCGGTTCCTGGGCTGCCCATTGGCTGTAATAGTCCACCAGCGGGCGGGTCTGCGCGCTGTAAACGTCCAGGCGCTTCTTCACCGTGTCTTCCTTGTCGTCGTCGCGTTGCACCAAGGGCTCGCCGGTCACGTCGTCCTGACCTTCGACCTTGGGCGGGTTGAACTTGACGTGGTAGGTGCGGCCGGACGCGGGGTGCGAACGGCGGCCGCTCATGCGTTCAATGATGGCGTCGAACGGCACGTCGATTTCCAGCACGTAGTCCAGCTTGACGCCGGCCGCTTTCATGGCATCGGCCTGGGGAATGGTGCGGGGAAAGCCGTCAAACAGGAAACCGTTGGCGCAGTCGGGCTGGGCAATGCGGTCCTTGACCAGGTTGATGATCAGCTCATCGCTGACCAGCCCACCGGCGTCCATCACCTTTTTGGCTTCCAGGCCCAGCGGCGTGCCGGCCTTGACGGCAGCGCGCAGCATGTCACCGGTGGAGATCTGGGGGATGCCGTACTTCTGGCAGATGAAGGTGGCTTGCGTGCCTTTGCCAGCGCCGGGTGCGCCCAACAGAATCAGTCTCATGACTTTCCTTTTTGACAGAGAGTTTCAAACTTCAGTGACGGCCTGCCTCCGGGCCGCGTCCCCCGCACGGGAGCATGGCTTGAGCATAGCATGCGCATCCCGACGCAGACTTACAGCGCGAGGAAGGCGGCGTCAGCGTGGCTGGGGCCAGAGTGTGCGCACGCGCTCCAGGTCTTGCGGGGTGTCCACGCCCGGTCCGGGCGCGTGGTCGGTCACGTGGACCGCGATGCGTTCGCCATGCCAAAGCACCCGCAGTTGTTCCAGCGATTCGCAGGTTTCCAGCGGCGCGGGTTCCAGCAGCGGAAAGCGCTTGAGGAAACCCACCCGGTAGGCGTACAGCCCAATGTGCCGCAGCGGCGCCGGGTGCGCGGGCATGACGGCTGCGGGCGAGGGCGCGGCATTCGCTCCATCGCGCCACCAGGGAATGGGCGCCCGGCTGAAGTAAAGCGCCCGTTGCGCCCGGTCCAGCACCACCTTGACGATGTTGGGGTTGTGAAATTCGTGCGCCTCGGTCAGCGGGTGGGCGGCGGTGGACATCACACAATCGGGCTGGGCGTGCAGCAGGTCGGCCACCGCCTGGACCAGCGTGGGGTCGATCAGCGGCTCATCGCCTTGCACGTTCACCACGATCGCATCGTCAGCCAAGCCGAGTTGCTGGCAGGCTTCGGCCAGTCGGTCGCTGCCGCTGGGGTGGTCGGCTCGCGTCAACACAGCGGCCACGCCGGCTTGCTGGCAGGCTTGCACAATGCGCTCGTCGTCGGTGGCCACGGTGCAGCTTTGTGCAGCGCTCTGTTGGGCACGTTGGGCCACGCGCACCACCATCGGCAGACCGTGGATGTCGGCCAGCGGCTTGTCGGGCAGCCGCGACGACGCCATGCGCGCCGGAATCAGCACATGAAAGGTGGCGGTGCTCATGAGCCGAGTCGTGCCCATTCTTCTTCGGAAATTTCGCGCGCTTCGTTTTCCAGCATGATCGGAATGCCGTCGCGCACCGGGTACGCCAAACGTGCGCTGCGGGAGATCAATTCCTGGGTGTCGCGCTGGTACACCAAGGGGCCTTTGGTGACCGGGCAGACCAACAGTTCAAGTAGTTTCGCGTCCATGGCGGGATGATAGCCCTTCCAGCGCGTGGCGCAGCGTGGCGAGCAGGTCGCCCGGCAAGGTCTGCTCCAGAGGCACGGCCCAGACGCGCTGTGCCGTCTCGCGGTCCAGCAATGGGAACAGTTTGACGGCGTCTTTTTCGGTGCACAGCCACACCGTGTGCGCCGGTTGTGACGAGAGGGCTGCGAGCAAGGTGGCCGCGTCTGCGTGGTCGGGCAGGGGCAGGGCCGCGCTCAAGGTCAGCCCTTGCGCCTGCAGCATGCCAAAAAAGGCAGCCGGTTGGGCGATGCCGGCGAGCGCCGCCACGGGGGACGTTGCGTTCGACGGAGCCCATGCCAACAAAGCCCTGTGCTGCCCTTGGGCGTTGACGGCATGGGCGGCCAGCCGCCGCAACGGCGCCGTCTGCAGCTCAAGCACCGGCCCAGCGCCCCAGGCTGCGGCGGGCCAGGGCTCGCGCAGCATGCCGGCCGGCAGCAGCCAGCCATTGCCCACACCGCGTTGATCGAACAACACCAGTGTGATGTCGCGCGCCAGCGCCCAATGCTGCATGCCGTCATCGCTGACGATGACATTCACCTCGGGGTGTGCCTGCAACAACGCACGTCCGGCGGCGGCCCGGTCGCGGCCGACCACCAGCGGGGCGGTGGTGGCTCGGGCCAGCAGCAGCGGTTCGTCGCCCACCTCCGCGCTGTCGCTGTCGGGGTGAACCTGGCGGCACTGCGCACTGTGGCGCCCATGCCCGCGCGAAATCACGCCCGGCTGCCAACCCCAGGCCTGCAGTTGTCGCACCAGCGCGATCACGGTGGGGGTTTTGCCGGCCCCGCCCACCACGACGTTGCCCACCACCACCACCGGCACCGGCAGTCGGTGGGTGGGGTACCAGCCGCTCCGATAAGCCCAGCGCCGCGCGGCCAGCAGGGCTCGGTACAGCAACGACACCGGCCACAGCAGACAGGCCGTCCAGCCCTTGCGCTGCCAGGCCTGTTGCAGGTGTTGCTCCAGCGCCTGGCGCCAGCCATGCCCCGGCACAAGGCCCGACTCAACGACCACGGGCGTTCTGGGTCGCAAAAGTGATCTGGGGCAAGCCCGAGCGCCGTGCCGCGTCCATCACGTTCACCACCGACTGGTGGCTGGCCACCGCGTCGGCACTGATGATCACCACCGGTTCGCCGCTGCCGGAGGCGGCCGCGCGCAGCGCGGTCACCAGCGCATCCACGCCGGCACCGTCCAGCAACTGGCCATTGACGGCGTAGCGCCCGTCCTGCGCGACCGACACCGCAATTTCACGCGGCGGTTGGCGGGGTTGTTCCGCATCGGCCACTGGCAAGTTCACCCGCAGTTCGGTGTACCGGCTGTACGTCGTGGTCAGCATCAGGAAGATGAGCACCACCAGCAGGATGTCGATGAACGGGATCAGGTTGATCTCGGGCTCTTCCCGGGCGCCGTTGCGAAAGTTCATTGCCATGGGCAGAAAGGCCTCAGCGGCGCAAAGTCAGCAGGTGGTGGGCAAAACGCTCGGCCGCCACCTCCATGTGCAGCAAGTAGCCATCCACCCGGGCACGGAAGTAGCGCCAGAAAATCAAGGCAGGAATCGCCACCATCAGGCCGAAAGCGGTGTTGTACAGGGCGATCGAAATGCCGTGCGCCAGTTGTTCGGGGTTGCCGCCGCCAGGTGCCATGCCTCCAGTGCCACTTTGCGAGCCGAAAATCTCGATCATCCCGATCACTGTGCCCAGCAGCCCGATCAGCGGCGCGGCCGACGCGATGGTGGCGATGGCACCCAGGTAGCGCTGCAGACGGGCTGCCGCCAGTCGGCCTGCGGATTCCAGCGCCGAACGCAGTTCGTCCTCGGTGGCCTTGGGGTTGCGCAGCAACACCTTGAAGCCCGATGCCAGCAATTCGCCCAGCACCGAGTTCTCGGCCAACTGTTCCACCACCTGCACCTGCGGCACCCCGGTGCGCGACGCCATGATGGCCTCGTCCACCAACTGGGCGGGGGCCACTTTGTCGGTTTTCAGGCTCAAAAACCGTTCAATGACGAGCGCCAGGCCCAGAACCGAGCAGGCGATCAGCGGCCAGATGGGCCAGCCGGCGGCTTGTATGATGGCAAACAATGCGGGACTCCTCGCGACAAAGCGGCTTGTGTAGTAAGCCCGGCCATTATGGCGCACCGGCTGGGCCTGTTGGCCTCGTTTCCTGTGGATAACTTTGTGTGTAACCTGTGCTCGCCAGGGGCTCGGCCCGGGGTCGGCTTCCTCTGTTCGGCTGGGGCGTGCTGTTTGCGTCAAAAAAATCTTTCAAAATCATGGGCTTGCAAGCCGCTTCCCAGGAGTGCCGTGGGGATGCGCTGTGGCGCCCCGCACAGCGCGCCTTGTGGACAGGGCGAAGCTATCAGGAGTTGCAGACATGGCATTTGACTTTCCATCAGACCGCGCACAGCGCACGGTGTGGGGGGTGGGCGCCTTGCTGCGCGCCCTGGCCGATGCTTTGCA
This sequence comes from uncultured Macromonas sp., assembly GCA_964610405.1. Taxonomy (GTDB): domain Bacteria; phylum Pseudomonadota; class Gammaproteobacteria; order Burkholderiales; family Burkholderiaceae_C; genus CAZGDZ01. The sequence goes on from CAZSZN010000078.1 coordinate 7,130, forward strand.
GGCGCGCTTCAACCCGGTGCGTGTGCGGGGCGAACTGTCGGGCTTCGCGCGGGCGGCCAGCGGCCACTGCTACTTCACTCTGAAAGACGAACAAGGCCAGTTGCGCTGTGCCATGTTCCGCCGCGCTGCGCAGTCGGTGGCCGTGGAGTTGCGCGACGGCATGACGGTGGAAGCCGAGGGCCGGCTGGACGTGTACGGCCCCCGGGGCGACCTGCAATTGATCGTGGAGGCGTTAAAGCCAGCAGGGCAGGGCAACCTGTACGAGCAGTTTTTGCGGCTCAAGGCCCAGCTGGAGGCCGAAGGTTGTTTCGATGCGGCTCGCAAGCGGCCGCTGCCGGAGTTTCCGCGCTCCATCGGTGTGGTCACTTCGCTTGACGCTGCCGCGTTGCGCGACGTGGTGACGGCACTGCAGCGGCGGGTGCCGCACCTGCCAGTGACGGTGTTTCCCTCGCCGGTGCAAGGTGAAGCGGCGCCCGATGCGCTCAAGGCCGCTTTGACGCAGGCGTACGCCCACCACGCGCAAACCGGCGCGTGCGACGTGCTGCTGCTGGTGCGTGGTGGCGGCTCGTTGGAGGATTTGTGGGCCTTCAACACCCCGCAGGTGGTGCGCACCCTGGGGCAGGCGCCCATGCCGGTCATCTGCGGCGTGGGGCATGAAACCGACGTGACCTTGGCCGATTTCGCGGCCGATCTGCGTGCGCCCACGCCGACTGCGGCCGCCGAACTGTGCGCACCGGACCGGCAACTCCAGTTCCGTCAACTCGATCAGGCCGCCGAACGCTTGCAGCAAGGCCTGTGGCGCCGCATCGACATGCAGGCCCAGCGGCTCGACCGCCTCGCGCAGCGCCTCGGCCGGCCCACCCAAACCCTGGCCCGGGAGCAAGCCCGTTGGCAGGCGCAAGGCCACCGCTTGCAGCGCGCGTTGGGGCAGCAACTGGCTCGCGCCGCCACCCAGCTCGATCGGCAGGCCCTGGCCTTGCCGCAAGCTTTGCAACGCGATCTGCAAACCCGCCGCCATCGCCTGGGCCTGGCCGAAGCCCGGCTGGCCTTGCTCGACCCCCGCCTGGTGCTGCAGCGCGGTTACGCCCTGCTCACCGATGCGTCTGGCGCAGTGGTGACACAGGCCAGCACGGTGCAGGTGGGGCAGCCGGTGCAGGCCCGTTTGGCCCATGGCGAAGTGGATATGACCGTGACCGCCACAAGGGCCTGAGTTGTTTCCTACAATCACCCCAGTTTTTCCCAACCCACCGAGGACACACATGGAACACACCCTGCCCGCACTGCCTTACGCGATCGACGCCCTGGCCCCACACTACAGCCAGGAAACGCTGGAATTCCACCATGGCAAGCACCACAACGCCTACGTGGTCAACCTGAACAACCTGCAAAAAGGCACCGAGTTCGAGAGCATGGACCTCGAGTCCATCGTCAAGAAGTCCAGCGGCGGCATTTACAACAACGCCGCTCAAATCTGGAACCACACCTTCTTCTGGAACTGCATGAAGCCCAACGGCGGCGGTGAGCCGACCGGCGCCCTGGCCGCTGCCATCAACGCCAAGTGGGGTTCCTACGCCGCGTTCAAGGAAGCCTTCGTCAAGAGCGCCGTGGGCAACTTCGGCTCCGGCTGGACCTGGCTGGTCAAGAAGGCCGACGGCTCGGTGGACATCGTCAACATGGGCGCTGCCGGCACCCCGCTGACCACCGGCGACAAAGCTCTGCTGACCGTGGACGTGTGGGAACACGCCTACTACATCGACTACCGCAACCTGCGTCCGAAGTTCGTGGAAATCTTCTTGGACAAGCTGGTGAACTGGTCTTTCGCTGAAGCCAACTTCGCCTGAAACCGGCGCCTATCGGCGCGCAAGTGAAGCAAAACGGCCCCATGGGGCCGTTTTTTTGTTGGTTCAGGTTTGAGTACCCCAGTGGCCGTCATAGTCAAAGGAGAGCTGGCGGTGGTGCTTGATCGACAGCAGGTGAAGCGAGTCGCCAACCTGCACGTACAGGACCAGGTAGTGCGACATGACGTACTCACGCAAATTGGCTGTGGAGCCCCCGACGACCGCAGCCAGCTTGTTTTGCAAGGCTGCGATAGCGTTGGTCGCTTCCGCCGAACCAACTGCACGGTTGAAGAACGGTCGGCCAAGTGCTGGGAACCGTTCCAAGTTGGGCAACACCTTGCCCAACAACTCGTCAAGCAAACCGTTGAAAGCCTGTGGCGCTTCTGCCTCCAGCAAGAACTGCTCAATCTCTGCAAGGTTACGCTCGAAGTTGGCGGTGAGCTTGACGGTGATGCGACTGGTCATCGGTCAGCCAATCTGTTAACGGCGATCAAACGGCCCGACGCTTCTTGATAGATGTCAATGCTGCACGAGCATCCTGAACCCGTCCAGCCGCCACGTCATCCAGGCCCTTGGATGCCTCGTCAATCAACAGCAAGTGGATGCGCTCACGCTCCAGCTGGTGGTAATAGTCCAGGCGCTTGGCGTCGATCAGGGCAATGATCGCTTCCCCGTTCTTGGTGATGATTTTTTCAGTTCCGCCTCTGACTTCATCGGCCAGCTCAGAAAAGTTGGCGCGAGCCTGTGACAGGGGAATCACGTCGCTGGCTGAAATTGCCATGTGGCCTCCGGGTGTTGCGGTTGGTGCAATATTTTGTACATTTTATGCCTTGTGTAACCGAAGGTGGTACGGCGCTGGTGTCGAGCGGGCCGGTGAATTCGCGGTTGAAGGGGGTAGTTTTCTGTCTTGGCCACGCGCAGCGCGCCCAAGCCCAGATCTTCCAGGCTCTTGAGTTCACTGGCCTGGCTGATGCCGTCGCTGTTGGCGTTCTTGAATCTACCTATTTATTCTCTCCAAGAAAAAAGGCTAAAACCAAAGAAAACACACCAAACACCAACATTACTGTAGGAACAGCATATGGCCCAAAAATTGCGATCAAAAGCTGCTCCAGTGAGCCAAAAAGCCCCCGTGAATACCCCCCTCCCCCCCAGAAGGCAGTCTTAAAAACGAGGAAACTGCAGAAATAAATGAAATTACCGCTACGCCAAAAAGTACCTTGGCCTCTTCCTTCTTTCCGCGTTTCATTTATCAATCTCCATGGCGGTAGTGCTAGGAAGGGCACCCACAGTCACCGCAGGTTCTGGAACCCGAAAGCCCAGAATCTTCTGCCTCTGCAGGATACTTGCTGCAATTGATCATTGACGTCACCCGCCCTTCAAAATTACGAGCAACAAAAACATCGTCGATCAAACTGGGCTGCAACTTTTCGGTTGGAGGGAGGCCAGTGGCCTTGTCCACCAAACTGTATTTCTGCAAACCTGGCCATGCAGGGTCGGGCGGTTGTGGAACGTAAACAAATTTGCCATTGCGCAAACCATCGGCCAAAGTTGCCCTGACGTTGCGATCCAGTGCCCCATTGCCGGGATAGTTTTCTCCGGAGGTAATGCCAAAATCCATCCAGTCGGTGTTGCGTATGGTTTTAGATTTCATGTCCCGCCACATTTCGGGATCGGACAGTGTCGCCATGTCTGGGTAACGAAACCTCACACGAAAGCTGGTCAGTTTGGAGTTGCTGGTCCGCTCGGGCGCAAGGCCATCGCGCGTGCCAGTCCAACCCGGATCACCCTCGTATTCCACATACTCGGCCATGTGACGAGGAATCAGTACCGTCATGCCACCCAAGTCGCCCACCACATCTTTGGGTGTGTACTGAGCTGCGACCATTCGCGGTGGGACGAAACCAAAGATCGACGCTGTCAGGACCTTGGCCATCTGCCAAAACAGCCAACCGAAAAGCAGAAAAATACCGATCAACAAAACTACCACCCAACGCCCCCGGCCTTTGGGCGCCTCTACTTTGAGGTTTGGGCTATGGTGTGGGGCAGTCAAGTGACTCGCCTCCATTGATGAGGCTTATTGGCAGCATCCACGTCACAAGCCGATACTCCCCGCCCCTACTTGTACCAAGTGGCTTTTCGTTGAAAATTGCAGCACCATGCTCTCGCGTGACTGCGCGCAGCGCCGCTATACCCCGCTCATAACCACTCAACAACTTTGAAACATTCTTCATATCTCACCCATTGAGTCTCACCACCCCATCCACCTTCAAGTTGGCTGGCACTTGGTGCGTCATGAACAGTATGGTCACTTCCCCCTTGAGTTGATTGACCGTTGCAGCAAAGTCCTCGGCGGTTTCCTGGTCCAAGTTGGACACCGCTTCGTCAAACAACAGAATGCGTGGTTTTTTGAGCAGTGCGCGGGCAATGGCAATGCGCTGCCTTTGCCCACCAGACAGGCCCACGCCATGTTCGCCCAGTTCGGTCTGGAACTCCTTGGGCGGGCCTCGATGACGTGGTGGATCTCGGCCTTCTGACAAGCTTCGACGACATCTTCGAAGCTGGCCGTGGCGTAAGCCATGACGAGGTTGTCGTACACCGTGCTCGAGAACAGCACCGTTTCCTGCGGTACCACGCCGAAGGCGGCACGCAGTTAGTTGGCGGGCGGGGCGAGAGGGCTCGTAGCGAGCGAACTGACGTACGGTGGCGGTTTTTTGCCATCCTGACTCCCTGGAACTGGCGTGTGCAGTGCCCGCCATTGTTGGGTGTCAGTTTAAATGTCTTTGGTCTGGTTTGTCAGCCCGGAAAATTAAAACGGACCGCCTGCCAGCCGGTGCCCGGCCTGTATGCCCCGCTTGGCAAACCAGCCCTGGTGCATTTCCAGCACGTAGCGCACGGGCTTGGCAGAGCAGTGGGAGTCCGTGGTCTGCGGCTGCATGTCGGCCAGGTTGACGATGGTGCCGTCGTCGTCCACGAATGCGGCCGTCAGGGGCAGCAAGGTGTTCTGCATCCAGAAGCATTGCACGCCAGCCTGTTCAAACACAAACAACATGCCTTCGTTGGCGCCCATTTCGCGCCGCCACATCAACCCCACGTTGCGCTGGTTGGGGGTGCTGGCCACCTGCGCCTGAATCAGGTGCATGCCCGCGCGCAGTTGCACCCGGGGCAACTGGGTCTGGGGTTGCTGTGCCCAACTTGCGGTGCCGACCAGGCAGGCGCCGGCCACCATGGCCCAGAGGCCACGATGGATCAGTTGGCGCCGCCCTTGGCTGGGGGAGGGCATCGTCGCGGGGTGGTGGCTGTCTGGGCAAGTTGGCATGGCAAAAATGGCGATCGTGGGAAGGGTGGTGGTGGGTGGTTCTGTGGCGACCCGCGAGCTAGAATTTTACGGATACACACCTGAACCGGGGGTGCATGCCCAAGCACATCTGAGTCGCGATGCTCATATGTCTTATATATGACTGATAATACGGTCCGCACGCGCACATCGCAAAAGTAATTTTCGCCATCTGAAACCCACAGACAAAGGATTCACCATGTCCGCAGAGACCGCGCAAATCATCTACACCCTGACCGACGAAGCCCCTCGCCTGGCCACGGCATCGTTCCTGCCCATCGTGCGCACGTTTGCGCAGTCGGCCGGTGTCGAAGTGCTGGAAAGCGACATTTCCGTGGCGGCCCGCATCCTCGGTGAGTTTCCCGACTATCTGACCGAAGCGCAGCGCGTTCCCAACAACCTGGCCGAT
>CAZSZN010000079.1:0-12378 GCA_964610405.1 uncultured Macromonas sp.
AAAATGCGGGATTAGCTCAGTTGGTAGAGCGATACCTTGCCAAGGTATAGGTCGAGAGTTCGAGCCTCTTATCCCGCTCCAAATCCCAAAGGGAAGCTTAGGCTTCCCTTTTTTATCCGGTGAACAAGCCGGTGGCCCCTTCAAGGCGCGGTAGCAAAGCGGTTATGCACCGGATTGCAAATCCGTGTAGGTCGGTTCGACTCCGGCCCGCGCCTCCAGAAAAACTCTGGAAAATCAAGGACTTAGAGCAGAAATGCCTAAGTCCTTTTTCTTTTTCCACGCTCACAATGCCCACGAATGCGCTCCTCTGCTACCGCTTTCGGTAGCACTGCTACCGTCAAACGGATCAAAAAGTCCGTCGATTTTCAGCACCGGTGGCCATGCATCAACATGGTGCACGATTCACGGAATGTTTGACAAATATCAAACCCCGGGAGGCGTCGATAGCTACACTCAATAACCAACTTTCATCCGATCTGCCCCTTTTGAGGGGCGTTTTTATGAGCGCAAACCCTTCTCGCCATTCAACGGCCTATCAAGCCCACGGCATTTGGACCCCCGGTGTCGTGTTGATGCGCAACCTCAGTTTCACCGGCAAGGCGGTGCTGATTTCGCTGGCCTTCCTCGTGCCCATGTTGCTGATGGTCGGATGGTTGCTCAACATTCAGACTGAAGATGCGTTGCGTGCTCGCAAAGACGCGACGCGCCAACATGTTGAAGTGGCGTTTGGGGTGCTGACTTGGGCGCACCAACAGGAAACCTCCGGGGCTTTGACGACCGCCCAAGCCCAGGAGGCTGCCAAGCAATTGATTGCCCAGATGCGCTACGACCAGCAGGAATACTTCTGGATCAACGACATGACGCCCACGGTGTTGATGCACCCCATCAACGCCAAGTTGAACGGCCAGGACGTTTCGGGACTCAAGGACCCCAATGGATTTGCCTTGTTTCAGGGCTTCGTGGACGAAGTCAGGCGAAATGGCAAAGGGTTTGTACCCTACATGTGGCCGAAGCCTGGTTTTGACAAACCCGTCGAGAAGGTTTCCTATGTGATGGGGTTTGAGCCCTGGGGTTGGGTCATTGGCTCGGGCATTTACCTGGACGACATTCGCGCCGCCACCACCATGAGACTGCAGCTCGCTGGCTTCATCCTGCTGGGAGTCTTGATCGTTTCGATCTACAGCTTTGCTGCGTTCTACCGCGTCAACAAGGGCGGTTTGCTGGTGATCAGCCAACACCTGGATGAACTGGCCGCCGGTGATTTGCGTGACATACCCACCAAACCCTGGGGCAAAGACGAGCCTGCACAGTTGATCCTCAACATGCAGAACGTCTACAAGTCATTGCATGATTTGATCCGCAAAGTTCGCCACGGCGCGCGCGAACTGGACACGGCCAGTCAAGAGATTGCCGCCGCCAGCAGCGATCTTTCCGCACGCACCGAAGCCAGTGCTGCCGCTTTGGAACAACAGGCTTCGGCCATGGAAGAAATGAGCTCAACCGTCTCGGCCACGGTGGGCACGGTCCAAGAAGCAGCCCGCTTTGCCGATGACAACGCCCGAACCGCGCAGCGAGGGGGCGAGGTTATCGAGCAAGTCATCTCCACCATGGGCGGGATACACGCTTCATCGAGCAAGATCCACGACATCATCGGTGTGATCGACGGCATCGCCTTCCAGACCAACATCCTGGCATTGAACGCGGCGGTGGAAGCCGCGCGGGCAGGAGAGTCGGGCCGTGGCTTTGCCGTGGTGGCCAGCGAAGTGCGCCAGTTGGCACAGCGCAGTGCGGCTGCGGCCAAAGAGATCAAAGACCTCATCTCAACCAGTGTCGATCAGATCAACGGTGGCACTCGCGTGGTCAAAGATGCGGGTGCCACGATGCAGGAGTTGGTGGGCAATGCCAGCCACATCAGCCAATTGCTGGGTGACATTGCGCGCTCATCTGGAGAGCAAGCGCTGGGCGTGGAGCAGGTTGACCGTTCGGTGCAGGACTTGGACAAAACCACCCAGCAGAATGCAGCGTTGGCAGAGCAAACGACCGCGGCTGCTCAGACCCTGCGCCGCCAGGCCGAATCGCTGCAAAGTGAAATTGCCAACTTCAAGGTGGTTTGAGTTTCCGGGGGTAGGGTGGCTGCGCTGCTGCCTTGTTCGTTTCGCTCCACCTGTGTCAGTGGCCCGTCGTCCATGTGGTACACCGTGTCAAAACCTTCGATCATGCGGTGCTCATGGGTCACGGTGATGACGGCGGCGCGGCGTTCCCGCGCGATCTTTCGCAGCAAGGCCATGACCTTGGTGTCGCGCTCGGTGTCCAGGGCTGCGGTGGGCTCGTCGGCCAAAATCAGGCCGAGCAGTGCGGGTTTGGCCTGTTGGGTGCCGTGTCAGGCAAAATCACACGTCATGGACGCTTCTCATCCCACCCCTGCCTGGCTCAGAATCGATTTCGTTTCAGACATTTCGTGTCCGTGGTGCGCGGTCGGATTGTCGGGTCTGGTGCAAGCGCTGGAACGCTTGCAGCCCGATGTGCAGGTGGCCTTGCAGGTGCAACCGTTCGAGCTCAATCCCCACATGCCACCTGGTGGTCAGGACATAGGGGAACATTTGACGGAGAAGTACGGCTCCACCCCTCAACAGCAGGCGCAGATTCGCGAAACCATACGCGAACGCGGTGCGGCAGTCGGGTTCGAGTTCAACCCAGACGGGCGTGGGCGCATCTACAACACCTTTGATGCGCACCGGTTGTTGCATTGGGTGGGCGAAAAGCATCCGCAGTACCAACTGGCGCTGAAAATGGCTTTGTTGCACGCCTGCCATCGCGACCGTGCGGCGATGGACGAGCCGGCCACCCTGCTCGCGGCGGTGGAGGCGGTGGGGCTGGATGTGGCCAGCGCGCAAGCAGTGTTGGCCAGTGGTGATTACGCCGACGAGGTTCGGGCGCGTGAGTCTTTCTTTACCCAGGCGGGCATCCATTCGGTGCCAGCCATGGTGGTGAACGAAAAGTACCTCATTTCTGGTGGCCAGCCGGCAGCGGTGTACGAGCAGGCGCTGCGGGAGATCGCCGCCAAGACTGCGGCCTGAAGGCCAAGGAGTGCTTGGCGTGGTGCAGAACCTGATCGAACGTCAACCCACGCCCGAGGCCGAGGGGTTGGAGCTGTTCGGCGCTTGCCATGACCGGGTCGAGCGCCAATGCGCCACTTTGTTGCGCATGGGGCCGCACGTGGCCGAACAGGGTTTCGATGCCGCTGCCCGCGATGCCGCAATGGCGGTGATGCGCTACTTCGAGTTGGCGGCGCCCTTGCACCACCAAGACGAGGAACAGGACTTGTTCCCTGCAGTGTCCGAAGCGGCGCTCGCGGCGGGAGAGTCCATCCCCCTGGTTTGGGTGGAAGAGTTGTTGGCCCAGCACCGGCAGTTGGCTGAGCTGTGGGCCTCCTTGCGTGCCACACTGCAAGCGCTGTGTGATGGTCAGTCGTTCGACTGGCCGTTGGCCCAGGTGCAGGCGTTCGTGCTCCACTACCACGCGCACTTGGCGCTGGAAAACGAGCACCTGTTGCCCTGGGCACGGACCCATTTGGCGCCCGGGGTGCTGGCCCAGATCGACGATCACGCGCTGGCACGCCGTCGGCTGCCGAACGTGTGAAAATCTTCAAGCGATGGTTTGCAAAAATTGGGTTTTTTGGGGCATAATCATGGTCTTGGCGGACAATGCCAACGCTTTGAAAAAAGCGCACCAGATACGCGGGAATAGCTCAGCTGGTAGAGCGCAACCTTGCCAAGGTTGAGGTCGCGAGTTCGAGCCTCGTTTCCCGCTCCAGACAAAAGGAAGCTTCGGCTTCCTTTTTTCATTGCAGGGCCGGGAACTTGCGCTCGGCTGCGGCGTCCATCACCCACTGGAGGATGCCATGAGCCGTTTGACCGCCCGCGATTTCCATCCTGAACTGCTGCAGCTCTACGACTTTTACGTCCATGGGCGCATCAGCCGACGTGATTTTCTGGACCGAGCGTCCAAATACGCGGTCGGTGGCCTGACGGCCGCCTCGCTCCTGGCCTCACTCAGCCCCAACTATGCGCTGGCCAAACAGGTCGATTTCACCGACCCCGACATCCGGCCGGAATACCTTCGCTACCCTTCACCCAACGGCCATGGCGAGGTGCGCGGTTACCTGGTGCGCCCCACCAAGCTGACCGGCAAATTGCCCGCCGTGGTGGTGGTGCACGAGAACCGGGGTTTGAACCCCTATATTGAAGATGTGGCCCGGCGCTTGGGTAAGGCGGGTTTCATTGCATTGGCGCCAGACGGTCTGAGTTCGGTCGGCGGCTACCCCGGCAACGACGACCAAGGCCGCGATTTGCAGCGGCAGGTGGACCCGCAGAAGCTGATGAACGATTTTTTTGCGGCCGTGGAGTACCTGCTCAAAAGCGAGTGGACCACTGGCAAGGTGGGCATCACCGGGTTTTGTTACGGCGGCGGTGTCTGCCACGCGGCGGCGGTGGCCTACCCTGAACTCGCTGCGGCCGTGCCTTTCTACGGCCGACAAGCCCGCCCGGAAGAGGTGTCCCGCATTCGTGCGCCCTTGCTGATCCATTTTGCCGAGAACGACCCGGGCATCAACGCCACCTGGCCGGCCTACGAAACGGCGCTCAAGGCTGCAGGCAAAACCCACGAGGCGCATTTCTACCCCGGCACCAACCACGGTTTCCACAACGATTCCACCCCGCGTTACGACGAGGCGGCGGCGCGTTTGGCGTGGGATCGCACCTTGCAGTGGTTCAAGCGTTACCTCGCCTGAACCACTGACCGCCGTCATCGGCTGGCGGCGGTTTTGCTGGTGGTTTTGCCGCTGGCGGCAACGGTGGTTTTCTTTTTCACCGGCTTGGCCTTGGCGCTGGTGGTTTTGCCTTTGACTTTGCGCGTTGATGCTTTGGCGGTTTTGGGTGCGACTGCGCGCTCAATCAACAGGGTCTGGCCCGCGCGCAAACTGGCATTGCCCGCCAATTGGTTCCAGTTGCGCAGATTCACCACGCTGACCTTGTGGCGTTTGGCCACGGTGGCCAAGGTGTCGCCCTTCTTGACTTTGACGCGCACCTGGCGCTTGCCGCTGGACTCGGGTGCCAGCAGGATTTGACCGTTGTCGGCGATGTGTTCGGGCACGTCCAGGTCCATCCGGCCTTGGCGCGGCACCAGCACCGTGGAGCCCGCCCGCAGCAGCATGCGCGGCGGGATTTTGTTGACTTCGCGCAGTTCGGCTTCGCTCAGGCCGTGTTGCTGGGCCGCCGCCGCGGCGGTCATGTTGCTCGGCACGCGCCAGGCGGTCCAGCTCGCGGTCGGGCCTTGGTGCAGGCGCAGCCGTTCCTCGAACAGCAGGGCGTTGTCCCAGGGTAGCAAGATGGTGGGCGTGCCCGCCGCCATGATGACCGGCTTGTTGTGCGAGGGGTTGAGTTGCCGGAAGTCCCGCTCACTCACGTTGGCCAGTTGGGCGATCAGGCTCACGTCGATGTCGCGCTGGACGGTGACCGAATCGAAGAACGGGTGGTTGCCAATGGTGGGCAGGTTGGTCGAAAAACGCGCCGGGTTGGCCACGATGTTCTTCACCGCTTGCAGCTTGGGCACATACTGGCGCGTCTCGTCGGGCATGCGCAGGTCTTCGTAACCGGTGCCCAGGCCAGCGGCCTTGTTGCGGCGGATGGCCCGCATCACGTTGCCTTCGCCCCAGTTGTAGGCGGCCAGAGCCAGGTGCCAGTCGCCAAACATGCGGTGCAGGCGCTCCAGATAGTCCAGCGCCGCCTTGGTGGAGGCGAGCACATCGCGCCGGTCGTCGCGGAAGGCGTTTTGCTTCAAATCGAAGTGGCGCCCGGTGGCTGGCATGAACTGCCACATGCCGGCGGCTTTGGCGTGGGACACGGCCTGCGGGTTGAAGGCGCTTTCAATGAACGGCAGCAGGGCCAGTTCCTGCGGCAGGTTGCGGCGCTCGACCTCTTCGACAATGTGAAACAGGTACTTGCTGCTGCGCTCGGTCATGCGCTGGATGTAGTCCGGGCGGCTGCTGTACCAGCGTTCCTGGTCGCGCACCAGGCTGTTGTCCAGCTCGGGCAGGTTGAAACCACGCCGCATCCGAACCCAGAGATCGGCCGGAGCTTCCAGCGCGGCGACAGCGGGTGTCGGTGCGCGCGGCGCTTCCACCGTCAGGGTTTGCAGCGGGCCTGAGGGCACCACGGCCGGCCCACGAGATGCCGTCTGGCGTGGGGGGCTGGTGGTTGTGGTCGGGCCGGTGGTGTCGCCGGTGGACGAGGTATCGGCCGTGGGCAGCGTGGTACACGCGGTGGTCAGCAGTGCGCCCAGCAGCGGCAGGTACAGTCGAAAACGGTTCATGGAGTCGCGTGCATCAGGTCAATCACCGGATTATCGGCGATGCACCTGCGGCTGGCGACGTCAACGGAAGCCGTCTTTCCAGCGCCGCAGGGCGGCGAATGCGCTGACGTCGTCGGTGGCGGCAGCATCCTGTTGCTGGACGGCTTGGCGCACGGAAGGTTCCCGAACCCGCAAAAATGGGTTGATCGCGCGCTCCCGCACCATGTGGCTGGGCAGGGTGGGCTGGGCTTGGGCGCGCTGTTCCTCGCACCACGCCTGGTAGCGCTGCAAGTTGGCGTTGCCGGGTTCCACGGTGCGGGCAAAGCGCAGGTTGCTCAGCGTGTATTCGTGGGTGCAGCAGACCCGGGTGGTATCGGGCAGTGCGGCCAGTTGGTCCAGTGAGGCCAGCATTTGCGCCGGTGTGCCTTCAAACAAGCGGCCACAGCCGCCGGAAAACAGCGTGTCGCCGCAGAACAGCAGTGGGGCGCCGTCCCAGCGGTCGGTATAGAAGGCAATGTGGCCGGCGGTGTGCCCGGGCACGGCCAGCACGCGGAATGGGTGTCCCAGGACGTCCAGGTGGTCGTCGGCCGTCAGTCGTTGCACGCCTTCGGGCAGGTTTTCCCCCATCGGGCCGTAAGCAGGCGCACCGGTAGCCTGTTGTAAGGTCTGCACGCCACCGGTGTGGTCGGCGTGGTGGTGAGTGATCAGGATGCCCTGCAGTTGCAGGCGTTCGGCCTGCAGCCAGGCCAGCACCGGCTGAGCGTCGCCCGGGTCCACCACCCAGGCGTGGGTGCCGTCCTGCAAGGTCCAGATGTAGTTGTCGGTGAAGGCGGGCAGGGGATGTAGCATAGGCATGCCATGATGTTAGCCGTGACCGAAGACACCGTGTTGGAGCGTTTTACCGATGCCTTGTGGCTGGAGGACGGGCTGTCGCCCAACACGCTGGAGGCCTACCGCAGCGATCTGACCCAGTTTTTGGCCTGGCTGCAGGACGTGGGCAGCGGTGGACGCCGGGCTGGTTTGAAGGCTCTGGGGCTGCTGGAGGCGGGCGAGGCCGAACTGTTCGCCTACATGGCGTGGCGGGTGCCGGGTGGCAAGGCCACCAGCAGCAACCGGCGCTTGACGGTGTTCAAGCGTTTTTACCGCTGGGCGCTGCGCGAAGGGTTGCTGGCCGTGGACCCGACCTTGAAGTTGCTGTCGGCCAAGCCGGTGCCGCGCTTGCCCAAAACCCTGAGCGAAGACCAGGTGGAGCGGTTGCTGCAAGCGCCGGACGTGAACGAGCCGCTGGGCTTGCGCGACCGGGCCATGTTGGAGCTGATGTACGCCAGCGGTTTGCGGGTGAGCGAGCTGGTGGGGCTGCGCACCTTCGAGCTGAGTGTGCCCGACCAGGTGCTGCGGGTGCAGGGCAAAGGCAGCAAGGAACGCCTGGTGCCTTTTGGCGACGTGGCGCGCGAGTGGCTGCTGCGCTACATGGCCGAGGCGCGGCCACAGATCCTGCAGGGGCAGTTGACCGAAGACCTGTTCGTGACGGCACGCGGAGCGGGCATGACCCGCGTGATGTTCTGGATGCTGGTCAAGAAGCACGCGCTTGCGGCGGGCATCGACGTGCCGCTGTCGCCCCACACCCTGCGGCATGCGTTCGCCACCCACTTGCTCAACCATGGCGCCGATTTGCGCGCAGTGCAGATGCTGCTGGGACATGCCGACATTTCCACCACCACCATCTACACCCACGTGGCGCGCGAGCGGCTGAAACTGCTGCACGCCCAACACCACCCACGGGGTTGAGTGGCCTCAGTGGCCGTGCAGGTACTCCAGCTCCAGGCTGGTGAAGCCGGCGCGGCGTCGGGCTTCTTCGTTGAACGGCGGTTTCAGCCGGGGGGCGCTGTGGCGGCGGGCCAGCGTGCGGTAGTGGCTCACCGGCTCCAAGTGCTGTTGGTCGCACAGCCAGCGGTACCAGTGGTTGCCAATTGCGACGTGCCCCACCTCGTCGCGCAGGATGATGTCCAGCGCATCGACGGTGGCCAGTGCGTCGGGGGTGTTGACCTTGCGCAGCTTGCCCTGGATCAGCGGTGTGGCGTCCAGGCCCCGGGCTTCCAAGGTGCGCGGCACCAGCGCCATGCGGGCGGTGATGTCACTGGCGGTTTTCTCGCACATGGCCCACAGCCCGTCGTGGGCGTCGAAATCGCCGTAATCCCAGGGCGCCCCGGTGCCAGCGCGGGGCAATTGCCGCAGCAGACCGCGCAGCAGCAAAAAGTGGCTCGCTTCCTCGGCCGCGACCCGCAGCCAGTCGAGGTAGAACGCTGGCGGCATCCCGGGAAAGCGCCAGACGGCGTCCAGCGCCAGGTTGACCGCGTTGAATTCGATGTGGCAAATGGCATGCAACAGTGCAGCCCGGCCTTCCAGTGTGTGCACCGAGCGCTGGGGCACTTGCCCCGGGTCGATCAGCCGTGGTCGTGCCGGGCGGCCGGGCCGCACTTTGACGGCATCGGCATCGGTATCGGCCGACAAGGCAGGTGCACCCAGCTTGTCGCTGCGTAGGTCGGTCGTCGCATCCAGTTTGCCGACACCCGTCTGGGCTTGGGCCCAGAGCGCGGTGGCAGCAGCGCATTTGGCGTCAGGGTCGTCGCACAGCAGCGCCTGCCAGGCGCCCCGCCGCAGCTCGATGGACGGCTCGCTGTGCGCGGGGTGGGTGAGGGGGCAATCGGTGCCCGCATCGACGGTGTGGGTGTGCATCCTTACAATTCTAGGGATGAGTACCTACCAACTCGACGACAAGGCCCCGCAGGTGCACGAAAGTGCGTTTGTGGCGGACAGTGCCCAGGTGATGGGCGATGTGGTGCTGGCCCAGGACAGCAGTGTGTGGTTTGGGGCCGTCATCCGTGGTGACACCGAAACCATCACTGTGGGCGAAGGCGCCAACATTCAGGACGGCAGCGTGCTGCACACGGACGTGGGCTTCCCGCTCACGTTGGGCGCACGGGTCACGGTCGGCCACCAGGTCATGCTGCATGGCTGTACCGTGGGCGAGGAGTCGCTGATCGGCATTGGGGCGGTGGTGCTGAACGGCGCCAAGATCGGCAAGCATTGCCTGGTGGGTGCCCGTTCGCTGGTGACCGAAGGCAAGGAATTCCCGGACGGCTCCATGATCCTGGGCAGTCCGGCCAAGGTGGTGCGGCAATTGACGCCAGAGCAGATCGAAGGTTTGCGCCGCAGTGCCGAACATTATGTGGACAACGCCCGGCGCTATCGCCGTGGCCTGAAGAAGTTGGGTTGAGGGAAGCGCGTGTCTGAATTGCACAAGTTTTTGTTTGAAGGTCTGCCGGTGCGCGGCATGCTGGTCCGCTTGACCGACAGTTGGCAGGAGTTGCTCTCGCGCCAGGCCGAAGGTGGCGGCTACCCCTTGCCGGTGACCGAATTGCTGGGCCAGATGTGCGCCGCTGGCGTGTTGATGCAGAGCAACATCAAGTTCAATGGCGCCTTGGTGTTGCAGATTTTTGGCGACGGACCGGTGCCGCTGTCGGTGGTGGAAGTGCAGCCCGATTTCACCTTCCGGGCCACGGCCACGGTGAATGGCGAAGTGGCCGACGACGCCACCCTGAGCCAGATGGTGAACCAGGGCAACCAGGGCCGCTGTGCCATCACCCTGGACCCGAAGGACCGCTTGCCGGGGCAGCAACCCTACCAGGGCGTGGTGCCTTTGTACGGCGACCGGCGCGAGAAGCTGGAGCGCATGAGCGAGGTGCTGGAGCACTACATGCTGCAAAGCGAGCAGTTGGACACCCGACTGGTGTTGGCTGCCAACGGCAAAGTGGCGGCCGGTCTGTTGATCCAGCGTCTGCCGACTTTGGGCGAGGCCAATCTGTCGGGCAGTGCGGCGGCGCAGGCGCGAGAAGACGCGATCGGCCAGAGCGACGACTACAACCGGATTGCGATGCTGACCGCCAGCCTGAAGGCCGAGGAATTGCTGGGGTTGGACGTGGACACCATCCTGCACCGCCTGTTCTGGCAGGAGCCGTTGCAGCGGCTGGAGCCCGAAACCGGTGCGTTACAACCCAAATTCGCCTGCACCTGTTCCCGCGAACGGGTGGCCACCATGTTGCAGAACCTGGGTGTGGCCGAGGTCGAGTCGGTGTTGGCCGAGCGCGGCGAGGTGCAGGTGGGGTGTGAGTTTTGCGGTGCGCAGTACCGCTTCGACCCCGTGGACGCGGCCCAGTTGTTCCTGAGTCAAACCGCACAGCCCCCCGGCTCCCGCCAAGTGCAGTGATTCAGCCGGGCCGGCGGGCCAGGAGGTCTTGAAACAAGCGGTGTTCGCAGTCGGGGTCGCTGCACGCATCGCAAGCCCAGCGGCGCAAGGTCTGGCGCTCTGGGCGGGTGGCGTGGCCGCAGGCCTGCAGTACGCCTTGCAGCCAACCACCATCTTCGGCGTGGACCACGCTGTAAGACATGCCCCGTTGCAGCAGCAGGGCCCGGAAAGCCGCTTCTGCGGCCAGCGCGGTGTTGGTGGCGTTGGTGTGAGGGGGCGACAGGAGCAGAAGCTTCGTGCTCGGTGTCAAGCTCGCTTCAAAGGGGCTGTCGTCTGGTGAGTTCAGGGCCTCAAGGGTCCAGTCAGCGAATTCTGGGCGTTGTTGACACAGCTTCAATGTCGCCGAGGCTGCCTCACCCAGAAGCAGCAGGCGATGGCTTGGCGCGCTCATGGCGCCGAACGCTGCACCTGCACGAAAATTTCGTTGGGCTTAACCATGCCCAGTTCCTGGCGGGCCATTTCTTCCACCATGTCCAGGCCTTCGCGCAGGTCGCGCACCTCGTTGGCCAACTGTTCATTGCGCTGTTGCGCTTGCGCGTTGGCCTGGTTCTGGACGATCAAGTCCTCTCGCAGGCCATTGACCTGAGGCACGCTGCCCCGTCCCCACCACAGTTGGCCGTGCAAGACGCCCAGCAACGCCAACAGCATCACTGCAACCAAGCGGGCGTTCATGGGCGTGCGGGCCGGTGGTGGGTTCGGAGGTCAGGCATCAGCGCAGGTTGTAGAACGCGTCGCGGCCGGGGTAGCTGGCCACGTCACCCAGATCCTCTTCAATGCGCAGGAGCTGGTTGTACTTGGCCATGCGGTCGGAGCGGCTCATGGAGCCGGTCTTGATTTGCAGCGCGTTCAGGCCCACGGCGATGTCGGCGATGGTCGAATCTTCGGTTTCGCCCGAGCGGTGGCTGATGACGGCGGTGTAACCAGCGCGCTTTGCCATTTCGATGGCTTCAAACGTTTCGGTCAGGGTGCCGATCTGGTTGATCTTGATCAGGATGGAGTTGGCGATGCGCTTGCTGATGCCTTCCTTCAGGATCTTGGTGTTGGTGACGAACAGGTCGTCACCCACCAGCTGCACCTTCTGGCCCAGACGTTCGGTCAGGTGGGCCCAGCCGGCCCAGTCGCCTTCGTGCATGCCGTCTTCAATGCTGATGATGGGGTACTTGTCGCACCAGGTGGCCAGGATGTTGGTCCACTCTTCGGCGGACAGCACCAGGCCTTCGCCCTCCAGGTGGTACTTGCCGTCTTTGTAGAACTCGCTGGCGGCGCAGTCCAGGCCCAGGGCGATCTGCTCGCCAGCCACGTAACCGGCCTTGTCGATTGCTTCCAGGATCAGCTGGATGGCGGCTTCGTGGTTGGCCACGGAGGGCGCAAAGCCACCTTCGTCGCCCACGGCGGTGCTCATGCCCTTGTCGTGGATGATTTTCTTGAGGGCGTGGAACACCTCCGCACCCCAGCGCAGGGCTTCGCGGAAGCTCGGTGCGCCCACCGGCAGGATCATGAATTCCTGGATGTCCAGGTTGTTGTTGGCGTGTGCGCCGCCGTTGATGACGTTCATCATCGGCACGGGCATCTGCATGCTGGTGCTGCCACCGAAGTAGCGGTACAGTGGCAGGCCTGCCTCTTCAGCGGCGGCGCGGGCCACGGCCATGGAGACGGCCAACATCGCGTTCGCACCCAGGCGGGATTTGTTCTCGGTGCCGTCGAGGGCGATCATCGCGGCGTCG
>CAZSZN010000080.1:0-12371 GCA_964610405.1 uncultured Macromonas sp.
CCAGCGAGCCGAAGAAATACCAGAAGTTGAAGTTCTTGGGCGCGTAGTACTCGGAGAGGTGCTCTTTGTACAGTTTGGACAGCGGGAACCGGTTGTCCACCCAGTTCAGCAGCTTTTCGCCCGCAGGGGCGTTCGGGGAAACTTCCTTGAATTCAGCCATGATGTTCCTCGTTGCGCCGATCAGGCCTTGGCTTCTTCACCGATCAGCAGAACGGTGTCGGACAGGTATTGGTGCGGCGGAATTTCGAGGTTGTCGGGTGCGGGCTTGTTCTTGAACACACGGCCGGCCATGTCGAAGGTGGAGCCGTGACAGGCGCACAGGAAGCCGCCTTTCCAGTCATCGGGCAGCGAAGGCTGCGGACCGGGAGTGAACTTGTCGCCGGGCGAGCAACCCAGGTGGGTGCAAATGCCCACAGCCACCAGGAACTCGGGCTTGATCGAACGATGGCGGTTTTTGGCGTATTCCGGCGTCGGGTACGCGGTGCGGTCGGAGGCCGGGTCAGCCAGCTGACCATCGATCTGTTCCAGTGCGGCGAGCTGCTCTGGGGTACGGCGCATCACCCACACGGGTTTGCCACGCCATTCCACCACGGCCTTTTCGCCCGGCTGGAGTTTGGAGACGTCAAACTCGACCGAAGCACCGGCGGCCTTGGCGCGCTCGGAGGGCGAGAAAGAACTGACGAATGGGACGGCGACGGCGGCTGCACCCACACCACCCATGGCAGCGGAGGTGATGAGCCAGGTGCGGCGGCCGTTGTCTACGGTGGCTTCGCTCATGGGGATCTTTCAGTGACTTGGCTACACACTTGCGGGATCGTGACGGGCGCGCGAGCACACCCGGGTCAACATCGCATTGTAAATGATCGTGACAGGGTTATTGGACCGAGGCCTGCGCCGCTTCGATGGCTGCGATCAGGCTGGAAGGATCGGCTCGGCCGGTGCCCGCAATATCGAAGGCGGTGCCGTGGTCCGGGCTGGTGCGCACAAAGGGCAAGCCCAGCGTGGTGTTGACGCCGTGCTCCAGCCCCAGGTACTTGACCGGAATCAAACCCTGGTCGTGGTACATCGCGATCACCACATCGAACGCGCCCTCGCGCGCTTTCATGTAGACGGTATCAGGGGCAAACGGCCCCTGCACGTCGATGCCCTCCTGTCGCGCCAACGCCACGGCCGGGGCGATGATGTCGATTTCCTCCCGCCCGAACAAGCCACCCTCACCCGCGTGCGGGTTCAGCCCGGCCACCGCGATCCGACAACGCGCCTGCCGACGCACCAGCTTCCAATGGCGATGGGCTATCCGCACCGTTTCCAGCACGTTCGCCACCGTGACACGCTCGATCGCCTCACGCAACGACACGTGGATACTGACGAGCACGGTGTTGAGCAGCGGACTGGACAACATCATGCGCACCGGCAATTGCTGCACCGGCACACCCAGATGATCGGCGGCCAGCTGCTGCAGGTATTCGGTGTGGCCCGGGTGTGGAATGCCCGCAGCGGCCAAGGCCTCTTTGTGGATGGGGGCGGTCACCAAGGCCGCCACTTCGCCCGACAAAGCCGCACGAGCCCCACGCTCAATGGCCAGCGCGGCCCAGCGGCCCGCAGCAGCGTTGACCTGCCCCCAGGCCGGCACGCCGGCCCCGCCCTCCACCGGACACACCGGGATGCAGCCTGCCGGCACGCCCTGCGCATCGGCCGGACACTCCAACACCGCGACCGGCTGCAAGCCACCCGTCACCTCGGCCGCCCGCCGCAAACAGGCGACATCGCCAAACACCACGCAATGGCGCGACCATTCGGGCCGTCGGCGCAACGCCTGTGCAATGATCTCCGGCCCAATGCCGGCCGGGTCACCCATGGAAAGGGCAATGAGCGGCGCAGTCATGCCGGGTTGTCCACGTCAATGAAGGCGTGGGTCACGCCCAACTGTCGAGCCACGGCTTCGCCCACGGCGGGGGCGCCGTAACGCTCGGTGGCGTGGTGGCCGCACGCCAGGTAGGCCACCCCGCACTCGCGGGCGTAGTGTGCCTGGGGTTCAGAAATTTCTCCGGTGATGAACGCGTCCACCCCGGCAGCGATCGCAGCCTCGAAATACGACTGCGCCCCACCGGTGCACCAGCCGATGCGACGCAGGGGCCGCTGCGCGGTGTCGAGCAAAGTCACGCCGCGCCCCAGCACGCGCTCAACGTGTTCGGCCAGCGCACTCGCCCGGTCCACCGGAGGCACGCCGATGAAACCCAAGTCCTGCTCACCAAAACGCCCCCACCCGCCCTCCAACGGCTGACAACCCAGCCGCTGGCCGAGTTGTGCGTTGTTGCCGAGCACGGGATGCGCATCCAGCGGCAAGTGGTAGGCCAGCAAACTGATGTCGTGCTGCAACAGCAGGCCCAGGCGCTGGCGCATCCAGCCGGTGACGCAACCCGACTGGCCACGCCAGAACAGGCCGTGGTGCACCAGGATGGCATCGGCGCCCTGCTCGATCGCCGCCTCGATCAGCGCCCGGCTGGCGGTGACGCCGCTGACCAGGTGACGCACCGTGGTGCGCCCCTCCACTTGCAAACCGTTGGGGCCGTAATCTTTGAAACGGGAGGGTTCCAACAAGGCATCGAGGACTTGCAACAAGGCGTCGCGCTCCACGCTGGCGGGCGGGCGATCAGGGGTCGGGGACAGGGTTGACGTCATGGTGGCGGCATTTTCTCACCCCACCGACATGGGCACTGGGCTCAGGGCTTGCGCAGGCCCTGCTCGCGTTCGGACTCTTCCATTTTGCGGGTGAAGAAACGGTGGAACCACCAGCCCATGAACACGACGAAGAGGATGACGCCAATGCTGAACAGGCCGTAATCGGTGGAAAAAAGGTCCACAATTGCTTTCATGACGCACTCCGGAATTGTTGTTGGAATCAACCCGGATTGGAACCCGAGGTCCGCCACACCGGTTTGACCCACATCAAGACCCCAGCGCAACCCGCACCACGCTCACCATGAAACGCTATTGGCTGTTGTTTTCCCAGACCGTGACCATCCTGGTGGCCGTCTGGTTTGTTGTCGCCACGCTCAAGCCCCAGTGGCTGCACCGGCGGCCGGTGCTGGCCAGCATCGTGCCCGTGTTCGAGGTGGGCGACGCCGAACGCAGCGAAGCGGTGGCCGCCAGCAGCTACAGCACCGCCGCCAAAACCGCCTCGCCAGCGGTGGTCAGCATCAGCACCAGCAAGGCGCCCGCGCGCAACCCGCAGGCACAAGACCCGTGGTCTCGCTTCTTCTTTGGCGACCAACCGGCCAACACCCAACCTCAGACCGGGCTGGGCTCCGGTGTCATCGTCAGCCCCGAAGGTTACATCCTGACCAACAACCACGTGGTCGAGGAAGCCGACGAGATCGAGGTCCAGCTCAGCGACGGGCGGCGCGCCGCGGCCCGCACCGTGGGCACCGACCCCGAAACCGACCTCGCCATCCTCAAGATCGAACTGCCCAACCTGCCGGTGATCCTGCTGGGCAACGCCGACCAGCTCGAAGTGGGCGACGTGGTGCTGGCGATCGGCAACCCGTTTGGGGTGGGCCAGACGGTGACCAGCGGCATCGTCAGCGCGCTGGGCCGGACGCAATTGGGCATCAACACGTTCGAAAACTTCATCCAGACCGATGCGGCCATCAACCCCGGCAACTCGGGTGGCGCGCTGGTGGACGTCAACGGCCACCTGATGGGCATCAACACCGCGATCTACTCGCGCTCTGGTGGCTCGATGGGCATTGGTTTCGCCATCCCCATGTCCACCGCCCGCAGCGTGATGGAGGCGATCGTGCGCGACGGCTCGGTCACGCGGGGCTGGATCGGGGTCGAGCCCCAGGAACTGACCGCCGAACTGGCGCAATACTTCGGCGTGTCGCAGACAGAGGGCGTCATCATCACCGGCGTGCTGCAAGACGGGCCGGCCGCGAACGCGGGCGTGCGCCCGGGCGATGTGATTTTGACCGTGGGGGGCGTGGCGGTGAAAGACGTGCCGGGCTTGCTCAGCGCGGTGGCGGCCCTGAAACCCGGCACCGCCACCGAGATTGAGGTGGCGCGGCGCGAGGGGCGCGCCCGGATTTCTGTGGTGGCCGCACGGCGCAACCCGCCCCGCGCGCCACAACGTTGAAGGTCAGGCTTCGTCGGGTGCCGTGGCGTCCGGCGCCTTGCTGGTTTTGACGAACCAGCGCGCGCCCAGAATGCCCAATTCATACAGGATGCACATGGGAATGGCCAGCGCCAGCTGGGAAATCACATCGGGCGGGGTGACCACCGCCGCGATGACAAAGGCCACAACGATGAAGTAACCGCGGAAACTCTTGAGTTTCTCGACAGTGACCATGCCAAAGCGCACCAACAGCATCACCACGATAGGCACCTGGAACGCCATGCCAAACGCGAGGTACAGCGACAGAATGGCCTCCACGTAAGAGGCGATGTCGGGCGTGGCATTCACGCTGTCAGGGGTGAAGCCCTGAATGAAACCGAACATCTTGTCGAGCACAAAAAACTGCACGAACGCGATGCCCAGGTAGGCCAGCAGACTGCCAAAGAAGATCAACGGCAAGGCAAAACGCTTCTCGTGGCTGTACAGACCGGGGGCCACAAAGGCCCAGATCTGGTACATGACCCACGGCAAGGCCAGCAGCAGGCCCGCCATCATCAACACCTTGAGAGGCACAAAGAAAGGGGTGAACACCCCCACCGCGATCAATTTCACATCGGGCGGCATGTGGTTGCGGATGGGCACCGCAATCAGGTCGATCAACCCACCGGGGCCGGGCCAGATGGCGAGCAAGACCATGCACACGCCGATTCCTGCCATCGCGTACAGGATGCGGTCGCGCAACTCCATCAGGTGCTGAACGAAGGGTTGCTCGGTGCCCGCCAGTTCGTCGTTGGGGTCAGCTTGGGACATGGATCGGGTCAGAAGGGTTTGCTTTTGGGCCGGAAGCGGGCCACCCGCGCGGCACCAGACTGCGTGCGGGTGCGCACGCCGGTGCGGGCCTTGAACCACTGCGGCACGGCCTTCTGCTTCAAGCGGAAATTCTTGCCCGGGTGTTTGTACTGGGGATGCACCGAAGTGCCGATGCCGTCCGCGTCCGACGGGTTGAAGGTCGAGCTGCCAGAAGAACCGAGGCCAGCGGTCGCGTCGGACCAATCTTTCTCGAAATCGCTGGCGGTGTTGTGGATCGAGGTTTCGACATCGCGGGCCGCGTTCTCGACCGTGTCCTTCATTTTCTTGAGCTCTTCGAGCTCCATGGACCGGTTGACTTCGGCCTTCACGTCGGCCACGTAGCGCTGCGCCTTGCCCAGCAAAGCGCCCACCGTGCGGGCCACCCGAGGCAGCTTTTCGGGGCCAATCACCACCAAAGCCACGACCCCGATGAGGGCGAGCTTGGAAATGCCCAAATCAATCATGTGGCGCTTTCAATCGTGAAATGGGCGCCACCGCAACGGCAGGACACCCACCCCTGCAGGCTTCAGCCCTTGGTCTTGGCTTCGACGTCAATGGTGGTTTTCTCGGCCGCTGTGTCCTGTGCGACTTGAGCGGTGGCCGGTGCGTCGGCCGCAGCGGTACCACCGTCCTTCATGCCGTCCTTGAAGCCCTTCACCGCGCCTCCCAGGTCGGAACCGATGTTCTTGAGCTTCTTGGTGCCGAAAACCAGCACCACGATCAACAGAACGATCAGCCAGTGCCAAACGGAAAAAGTACCCATGTCAAATCTCCAGTGTGCGGGGACACAGCCCCGTTGATGCGTTGGATTCTAGTGCCGGCCATGCGTTCATGCCGGCGCAAATATTCATTGTCCCTGATATTAACCCCGAGCCCAGGGACGCGGCCCGCCCATGACGTGCACATGCAGATGGTGCACCTCCTGCCCCCCTTCGGCGCCGGTGTTGCACACGATGCGGAAACCGCCATCGGGGTACGGATTGCAGCCCTGCTCCAGGGCCAGCCTGGGCGCCAGCAGCATGATCTTGCCCATCAGACGCTCGTGCTCGGGCGCCAGTTGCGCCATCGAGGGGATGTGCAGCTTGGGCACCAGCAGGAAATGCACGGGAGCCCAGGGGTGGATGTCGTGGAAGCCGAACAGGTCGTCGTCCTCGTACACCTTGCGGGACGGGATCTGGCCGGCAACGATCTTGCAAAAAAGGCAGTGGGGGTCGTGACTCATTGAAACTCCATGGGCTGACGGGCGTTCATGCGCACCATGCCTTTGACGATGCGGTACAGGAACCAGACCGAGATGCACAACCAAGCGACCCAACCCGGGATCACGAACAGGAACCACAGCGGCAAGGTCAACAAATAAGCCAGCAAAGCAAATGCCACCGAGCGGATGCGCCAACGGAAATGGCTGGCATGCCAAGAGCCTTCGGCCTCGTCCTTTTTGACGAAATCGAGGATGAGCGCGACGATCAACAAAGTGGGGCCCCATTGGCCACCGGGGATGAGCGCGCCCACCGCGACGATGAGATGCAGCACGTAGCTGATCGTGCCGACGGTGTTGAGGTTGCGCAGGCGTTCGTCGTCCATCATGCTCCTCGTCGGAAGACCGGTTTCATTCCCCGCGTTCACGGGCTTGCGCCTTGCGCAGGGCCTTTTCTTCCAGACCACTGAGCCCTTCGCGGCGGGCCAACTCGGCCACCACCTCGGCGGGGCTGAGGCCGAAATGGGCCAACGCGATCATGCTGTGGAACCACAGATCGGCCACCTCACCCACCAGCGCCTGGGCCGTGCCCTGGCCGTGCTGCAGGTCTTTGGCAGCCATCATGGTTTCGCCGGCTTCCTCGCCGATTTTCTTGAGGAAGGCGTCCGGCCCCTTGTGCAGCAAGCGGGCGACGTAGCTTTTCTCGGGGTCGCCGCCGTTGGCGGGCTTGCGCGACTCGATGACGGCCGCCAGGCGGGCCAGGGTGTCGGTGTCGCTGAGAACGCTCATGGCCGTCATTGGTAGATGGATTCGGGGTCTTTGAGAACGGGCTCCACGCTCTTCCACGCGCCGCCCTGGGCGCCAGCCTCGTAACGCTGGAAGAAGCAGCTGTGGCGACCGGTGTGGCAGGCAATGCCCGGTTCGTGGCCCAGTTGCGTCACCTTGAGCAGCACCACGTCGTTGTCGCAATCCAGGCGGATGTCGTGCACCGTCTGTATGTGACCCGACTCTTCGCCCTTGAACCAGAGCTTGCCGCGCGAACGGCTGAAGTAGACCGCACGGCCCAGTTCGGCCGTCTTCTGCAGCGCCTCGCGGTTCATCCAGGCGAACATCAGCACGTCGCCGGTGGTTTGCTCCTGCGCGATCACGGGCACCAGACCCTGCGCGTCCCATTTGATGTCGTCGAGCCAGTTCATGCCCATACCCTTCACAGCCGCACCGGGATGCCGCGCTCGGCCATGCGCTGCTTGGCCTGGGCAATGGTGTATTCGCCGTAGTGGAAGATGCTGGCGGCCAGCACCGCGTCGGCCCCACCCTGCTGCACACCGTCGGCGAGGTGGTCCAGGTTGCCCACGCCGCCCGAGGCGATCACTGGCACACTGACCGCGTCGCTCACGGCACGGGTGAGCGCCAGATCAAAACCAGCTTTGGTGCCATCGCGGTCCATGCTGGTCAGCAAGATCTCACCCGCACCATGCTCGGCCATCTGGCGCGCCCAGGCCACTGCATCCAGCCCCACGTTCTTGCGGCCGCCATGGCTGTACACGTCCCAGCCCGGCCCCACGGGTCGTCCATCAGCGCCCGGGCGTTGCTCGTCTTCAGGTAGGCGGCGCTTGGCGTCGATCGCGACCACAATGCACTGCGATCCGTACTTGGCCGATGCATCCCGGATGACCTGCGGATTGGCGATGGCGGCGGAGTTGAAACTGGTCTTGTCCGCCCCGGCGTTGAGCAGGCGGCGCACATCGTCCACCGTGCGCACACCACCACCCACCGTCAATGGAATGAACACCTGCGACGCCACCGCTTCGATGATGTGCAGGATGAGGTCGCGCCCATCGCTGGTGGCGGTGATGTCCAGAAACGTCAGTTCGTCGGCACCTTGCTCGTTGTAGCGCGCGGCGATTTCGACCGGGTCACCGGCGTCGCGCAACTCCAGGAAATTGACGCCCTTGACCACGCGGCCACCGGTCACGTCCAGGCAGGGGATGATGCGTTTGGCCAGCATGGGTTTGCGCAGATCAGCCGTTGAGTTCGTCGGCCAGTCGCTGGGCGGCCTCGAAGTCGAGGTCGCCGCTGTAAATGGAGCGACCGCAAATCACGCCTTCCACCCCCTCGCCTTCCACCGCACACAGTTGGCGGATGTCGTCGATGTTCGACAACCCCCCTGACGCGATGACGGGAATGGTCAAGGCCTGCGCCAGCTTGACGGTGGCCTCGATGTTGATCCCCGACAACATGCCGTCGCGACCGATGTCGGTGTAGATGATGGATTCGACACCGTAGTCCTCGAACTTTTTGCCCAGGTCCACCACCTCGTGACCGGTGAGCTTGCTCCAGCCGTCGGTGGCCACCTTGCCGTCCTTGGCATCCAGGCCGACGATGATGTGGCCCGGGAACGCGGTGCACGCGTCTTGCAGAAAACCAGGGTTCTTCACTGCGGCGGTGCCGATGATGACGTAGCGCAGGCCCGCATCCAGGTAGCGTTCGATCGTGTCCAGATCGCGGATGCCACCGCCCAACTGCACGTCCACTTCCTCCCCCACGCCCTTCAAAATGCTGCGGATGGCGGCTTCGTTCTTGGGTTTGCCGGCGAAAGCGCCGTTCAAGTCCACCAAGTGGACGCGACGGGCGCCCTTGTTGACCCAGTTGCGCGCCATGGCGGCCGGGTCGTCGCTGAACACGGTGGATTGGTCCATGTCGCCTTGCTTGAGGCGCACGCATTGGCCGTCTTTCAAATCGATGGCGGGAATCAGCAGCATGGCAGTCGGTGGGTCAATGTCGAGGGACGGGGAAACTCAAGGGTTCCAGTGCAGGAAATTGCGGTACAAGGCCAAGCCTTGGTCGGCGCTTTTTTCCGGGTGGAACTGGGTGGCAAACAGGTTGTCACGGGCCACCGCGCAGGTGAAGCGGTCACCATAGTCGGACTCGCCGACGCTGTGCGCGGCGTTGGCTGGGCGGGCGTAGAAGCTGTGCACGAAGTAGAAATAGCTGCCGTCGGCAATGCCCTGCCACATGGCGTGGGCCGGGCCACGGCCCAGATCGTGGAACACCCGGTTCCAACCCATCTGCGGCACTTTGTAGCGGCTGCCATCGGGTTGGGTCCGGCCTTCCAGCCGAAAGCGCACCACTTCACCATGGATCAGGCCCAGGCCGGGCGTGTCGCCCTCCTCGCTGTGGTCCAGCAGCATTTGCATGCCCACGCACACGCCGAACAGCGGCTTGTGAGCGGCGGCTTCCAGCACCGCATCGCGCAGACCGCTGCGGGCCAGCTCGGCCATGCAGTCGGGCATGGCACCCTGGCCGGGCAGCACCACGCGGTGGGCGTCGCGCACCACCTGCGGGTCGGACGTGACCACCACATCGACATGGTCAACGGCGGTGGCCGCGTGAATCACGGCCTGCGCCACAGAGCGCAAATTGCCCATGCCGTAATCCACCACGGCCACGGTTTGTCGGTTCATCGTTCGGAACGGTTCAGGCGAGCGAACACGGTATCGGGGTTACAGGGAACCTTTGGTCGAAGGAATCACGCCGGCCTGGCGCGGGTCCAGCTCCAGCGCGGCGCGCAGCGCACGGGCAAATGCCTTGAAAATGGTTTCGCACTGATGGTGCGCATTGACGCCCTTGAGGTTGTCGATGTGCAGCGTCACGCCGGCGTGGTTGACGAAACCCTGGAAAAATTCAAACACCAGCTGCGTGTCGAGCTGGCCGATCATGCCAGCGGTGAACTGCACGTCCATGTGCAGGCCAGGGCGGCCGGAAAAATCCACCACCACGCGGCTCAACGCTTCGTCCAGCGGCACGTAGGCGTGCCCATAACGGCGAATGCCCTTTTTGTCGCCCACGGCTTGCGCGAACGCCTGGCCCAGGGTGATGCCGATGTCTTCCACCGTGTGGTGACCGTCGATGTGCAGGTCGCCCTCGCAGCGCACGTCCAGGTCCATCAGGCCGTGGCGCGCGATCTGCTCCAGCATGTGGTCCAGAAAACCGATGCCGCTGTGCAGCGACGACTGACCCGTGCCGTCCAGGTTGACACGGGCGGTGATGCGGGTTTCGAGGGTGTTGCGGTTGACTTCGGCTTGCCGCATGAGGGCCAGGGCTTCCAAGAGCGATTCCAAGGGTTGTTCGAGGGGCCATGATACCATCCACCTCCAAGGCAAACGCTGCCCTTTACCCCTATACCCCATGAGCCGATTCTGGAGTGCCGTCGTCCACGGCCTGACCCCTTACGTGCCGGGCGAGCAGCCCAAACTCGACAACCTGGTCAAGCTCAACACCAACGAGCACCCCTACGGCCCGTCGCCGAAGGCGCTGGAGGCCATCCGCCACGCCACCTCGGATGCGCTTCGGCTTTACCCGGACCCGAACGCCGACACGCTGAAAGCCGCGCTGGCTCAGCGCCACGGGGTGAAGGCGAACCAGGTGTTCGTGGGCAACGGCTCCGACGAGGTGCTGGCCCACGCATTCCAGGCCTTGCTCAAGCACGATCGCGAACTCTGGTTCCCGGACGTGACCTACTCCTTCTACCCGGTGTACTGCGGCCTGTACGGCGTTGCGCACCGCATGGTGCCGCTGGCCGACGACTTCACCCTGCGGGTGGAGGACTACCTGCCGCGCGACGGGCAGCGGGCCGGCGCCATCATCTTCCCCAACCCGAACGCGCCCACGGGCCGGCTGCTGCCGCTGGAAGCGGTGGAACGCATCGTGGCCGGCAACCCCGACGCGGTGGTGCTGGTGGACGAGGCCTACGTGGACTTCGGCGGCGACAGCGCGATCGCGCTGGTGGACCGCTACCCCAACCTGCTGGTGGTGCACACCTTCTCCAAGAGCCGTTCGCTCGCGGGCCTGCGGGTGGGCTTCGCCATCGGCCACCCCGATTTGATCGAAGGGCTGGAGCGGGTGAAGAACAGCTTCAACTCCTACCCGCTGGACCGGCTGGCCATCGCTGGCGCGGTGGCGTCGGTGGAAGACGAGGCGTTTTTCCAAAACAGCTGCCGCCAGGTGGTGGCCACGCGCGAGCAACTCGTGGCACAGATGAGCGCGCTGGGGTTTGAGGTGCTGCCGTCGGCGGCCAACTTCATCTTCGCGCGCCATCCGGCGCACGACGGCGCGGCACTGGCCGCGGGCCTGCGCCAGCGCGCCATCATCGTGCGGCACTTCAAACTGCCGCGCATTGACCAGTTTCTGCGCATCACCGTGGGCACCGACGCGCAGTGCGACGCACTGGTGGCCGCCTTGCGCGAGATGCTCGCAGCCCACTGAAACGGCGTCCGGCTGGCCTCCAGAGATCACCCCTGTGACGTCAACGCCCATCCATGCCTGGGCGGGCGTTAGATGCTCAAGGGGCGGATCGCGCCAGTTGAGCCTGCAAGTCGGCGAGCAGCTTGCGGTCGCTGGGCCCGGTGGTGCTGGCATAAGCAGACACCACACGCCCGTCACGGCCGATCAGGTACTTGTAGAAGTTCCACTTCGGTGACACGCCACTCTGCTGCGCCAGTTGCTTGTAAAAAGGCGAGGCGTCCGAGCCACGCACCGAGCTTTTGGCGAACATCGGGAATTTGACGCCGAAGGTGTTCTCGCAGAACTCGGCAATTTCCTCGTTGCTTTTCTTCTCTTGGAAAAAGTCGCCCGACGGAAAACCCAGCACCACCAGCCCCCGGTCCTTGTAGCGGGCGTGCAGGTCTTCCAGGCCCTGGTACTGGTTGGTGAAGCCGCAGTAGCTGGCGGTGTTCACCACCAGCAACACCTTGCCGCTGTATTGGCACAGCGACTGCGGTTTTTCGTCTTGCAGGCGCGGGAAGGTGTGGTTGAGCAGCGCGGGGCAGGCGCCGTTGGCCGTGGGCGCCGCCTGCGGAGTGGCTGCAACCACGGGCGGGACTGAAGACAGTGAGAGCAAGCCCAACAGGCCTGCCGGCCATGCCGCCAACAAGCGGGGCAGCGCGACCAAGCGGTGGAAGAATCCCAACGGACGGCGTGGCATGAAAAGCTCCTGCGTTCAACGCAGGCGCAACTCCGCCGCACGGGCGTGCGCCTGCAACCCCTCGCCATGGGCGAGGACCGAAGCAATCTGACCCAATTTCTGCGCGCCAGTTTCACTGACTTCGATCAGGCTGCTGCGTTTCTGGAAGTCGTACACCCCCAGCGGACTGGAAAAACGCGCCGTGCCGCTGGTGGGCAGCACGTGGTTGGGGCCGGCGCAGTAGTCGC
>CAZSZN010000081.1:0-12362 GCA_964610405.1 uncultured Macromonas sp.
CGGGCCAAACGGGCGGGCGGCAGCTTTGGTGACCACTTTTTCAACGGCCTGTTAAAGACTCTATGCTCCAGTCATTGCTCACAGGCAAGACTTTGCAGGGGGAGAGGTAATGCCTGAGGCAATGGAGGGGCCGGTCCCCTATACGGTGCGCACGCTGTTCAATGAGGAGACCACCGTTGAGCGGGAGATCATCGAGCACCTGAAGGCGGGCAAGCTGGGCTGGACATGGCGCTCGCGCGACTACCTGAAACCCTACCGGCCCGACGAGCGTGAGGTGTTGCTGCTGCCGCTTTTGCGCGAAAAGCTCAAGGCCCTGAACCCTGCCGTGCTGACCAGTGACGCGCGGGTCGATGCCATCATCACCAAGCTGCGCGGCTGCCGCGATAACCAGCAATGGCTGGCGTGGCTGAAGGATGGCGTCAATTACAAATTCGACGCGGCTGAGAACGCACAGGACGTGCGTCTGATCGACTATGAGGACATCGACGCCAATGACTGGTGGGTGACCAATCAGTTCTCGATTGATGGCAAGTCGACGCGCAGGCCAGACATCGTGCTGCTGATCAACGGCATCCCCATCGTCGTGATCGAGGCCAAGACGGCCAGCCGCAGCAAGCCCGACTGGCGCGAGGGCGCCAAGCAACTCGGCATGTATTCGGAGGAAATCGACCAGCTCTTCTACACCAACGCCTATGGCGTGGGCGTGAACGAGACGCGGATGATGTACGGCGTACCCGGCCGGCGCCTGCAATTCTGGCTGCAATGGCGCGACCCGTGGCCGCACGAAATCGATGAATTTGACGAGATGAAGGTGTCGCTCTACGGTCTGTTCGACCGGGGCAACCTGCTTGACTTCATCCGGCATTTCATTGTTTTCGTGACCAAAGATGGCAAGACCGAAAAGGTGGTGGTGCGCTACCAGCAGTACCTGGCGGTCAAGGACATTCTGAACCGAGCCACCGATCTGACCCTCCCCGCAGAAAAGCGCCGAGGCCTGATCTGGCACACCCAGGGTCGGGCAAAACGCTGACGATGATCTACGCCGCCCGCAGCCTGTGGGAAGACCCGAAGCTGCAGCAACCCACCGTCATTCTGTTGGTGGACCGCGAGCAACTGGGCGACCAGATGGATCGTGAGCTCAACTCCACCGGCACGGACAACGTCCACGTGGCGGCTAGCAAACGCGATCTGGAAGAAAAGCTCAGCGGCGATTACCGGGGCGTGATCCTGACCACGGTGCATCTGTTCGAGGGCATGCCCAAGCACGTCACCAAGCAGAGGTCGAACGTGATCGTGATGGCCGACGAGGCACACCGCACGCAGGAGCGTGAGTTGGGCACTTACATGCGCTCGGCGCTGGAGGGAGCCTCGCTGTTCGGCTTTACCGGTACGCCTATCGAGAACGACGACCACAACACCCCCAAGGCCTGGGGCTATGTGAAGGACGACGGCAAGATCGAGCGTTACATGGGCCGCCCGTACACGGTGACCGATGCCCTGCGCGATGGCGTGGTCAAGCCCATCCACTGGCAGCCGCGCGTGACAGACTGGCAATTGCATGGCACCAAACTGGACCTGGCGTTCAAGCGCGAGTTTGGCCACCTACCCGAGGAGGAGCAGAACAAGCTGACCACGGAAGGCGCACGGCTGGACGCCCTGCTATTCCATCCGACGCGGATCAGCCAGATTGCCGATGACGTGTTCAAGCACTTCACCGAGCACGTCCGCCCCAATGGTTTCAAGGGCATGCTGGTGTGCCGGGACAAACAAGCTGTGAAGCTCTACGCCACTGCCTTGCGGGAGAGGTTGGGCGATGAAGCCGTGATGGCAGTAATCTCCGAAGCGCCACAGAAGGACCCCGAGGACATTCAGGCCCTCTACTTGGGCGAGACCAAGCGCAAGAAGCTGCTCAATGAATTCCTGATCCCGGCGCAGTCAGAAAACGAAGAGCACCGGGACAAGGGCTTCCGCAAGGTGGAGATGCTGGTAGTCTGCGACATGCTACTCACCGGCTTCGATGCGCCGATTTTGCAGGCTCTGTATCTCGACAAGAAACTGCTGAACCACACGCTGTTGCAGACCATTGCGCGTGTTAACCGCCCCTACAACGAGTTGAAAGGCCACGGCTTGGTGCTGGACTACTACGGTATCTTCGACGACCTGAATGAGGCACTGAACTACCGGCCTGACGAACTGGGTGACGTGGCGTTTCCGTTCGACACGATCCGCGAGCAGTTCCGCAAGACCTTCCAACAGGTCTGGGAGCTATTCCCACTGGACACCGTGCCGCGCGATGGATCGCACGATGCCTTCGTCACGGCAATGAAGATCCTGCGTGATGTTGACGGAGCAGAGAAGCAATTTGACACCGGCTACCGTAACCTGCGCGTGCTGTATGAGGCGTTGCAGCCCGACGAGCAGTTGCGCGACTACGTGCGCCCCTACGCCTGGCTGACCAAGCTGTACATGCTGTACCGCAAGAAGTTTTACCCGGATGCCAGCAAGAGCATCGAGGCCACCGAGGAAGACGCTGCTCGTACCCGGGAACTGATTCGCGAGCACATCGACGTCGACGAACTGGAAGCCGAGTTCCCGACCTATGTTCTAGATGAGCATTTCCTGACCAAGCTGAGGGACAAGAAACCGGATGCCAAGGCACTGGACATCGAGGCCATGCTATCGGCCGAACTGAGAATTCGACTGGATCAGGATGATGCCTTCCGGCCACTGTCGGAAAAATTACAGCGACTGATTGACGAAAAACGCGCAGGCACCCTGGCCGGTATCGCGCTAATTGAGGAACTGGAAAAGCTGACCGATGCGGTTCGCGCTGCCGTTGAGGAGGCCAGTCGCCCCGTTGCCCAGCAGTTAGCCTTGAAGGTCAAAGCGCGCAATGCGGCAATCACCGACGCCCTGGCAGCTGAAATCGCTGCCGCCACGCTGACCGAGGCTGACAAGCATTGCTTCCCCGGTTGGTGGGGAAGCAGCTCGGTCGATCCGGAGCTGTCGCGTGGCTTGTTGTTCATGGTGGCCACCCGCTTCTCATCGGCAGGTCTTCTGACCGATGACGCGATGGGCTTCATCGGCAGCCTAGTGCAGGTTTTGAAGCGGCGTCACTACAAGCCCAGTGCACCAACGGCAACCGGTGATGAAGGTGCGTGACCGCGTTGAACTGGTCTTACCAGATGGGCGAACCATCGACTACGCGATCCAGATTTCGCCCAAGTCACGGTCGCTGCGTCTGAAGCTGAGTGCCCATGACGGCATGGTAGTCGTCGCGCCGCCGAATCTGGATCGCCACAAGTTGCTTTCAATGGTGGCAGCGAAGGCGGATTGGATCGGTGAGCGGATTGCCGGCTTCGATGCCCTGCGTCATCTGATCACCACCGAGCCAGCGGCTCGCCCCCAGGCGTTTGACTTGCCAGCGCTTGCCGAGTCCTGGCGGGTGGAATACAAGCTAACGCGCAGCCGTACGGTAGGTGCCCGCATCGAGCAACCGGGCCGCATCGTTGTGGCTGGGGCGGTAGATGATGTTGAAGCCTGTCACGCGGCATTACGACGGTGGCTCGCCCGTCATGCCATCATGGCCTTGTCACCCTGGCTGGCGAATCTTGCCGAACCTGCGGGGCTGAGGTACGCAGATCTGGCTATCAAGAACCAGCGCACGCGCTGGGGGAGTTGCTCGACCACCGGTCGCATCAGCCTCAATTGCAAACTGCTGTTTTTGCCGCGCGATCTGGTCCGGTACGTAATCTGGCACGAGTTATGTCATCTGCTTGAGCCCAATCATTCGGAGCGGTTCTGGATGCACTTGCGGCATTTCGAGCCAGCAGCGGACTCACTGCACGGTCGGATGCGCGATGCTTGGAAGGCTGTGCCTAGCTGGGCGCAGCGCGGGGTGGGGTTGCTACTGTGACCTCCGGTGATGCTCACGACAGTCAGCGCTTGGAAATCGCCACCCTCCGCGCCGAAAACGACCGTCTGATCGCACTCCTCGAATCCCACGGCATTGAGTGGCGTACGCCGCAATCGGCCGCCGTCGTGGCGAGAGAGCTGGAGCCGTCCAAGCTTTCCACCGCCGAGAAGGTAGCCCTGTTCCGGCGCCTGTTTCGCGGGCGCACAGATGTATACCCGGTCCGCTGGGAAGGCAAGTCCTCAGGCAAGTCGGGCTACGCACCGGCCTGTGCCAACGAATGGCGCGCCGGGGTCTGCGAAAAGCCGCGCATCAAATGCGGCGATTGCAGCAACCGCCTGCTGATCCCAATGTCCGACGCAGTGATCTACGATCATCTTGCAGGCAAGCACGTGGTCGGTGTCTATCCGCTGCTGGAAGATGACACTTGTTACTTCCTCGCTGCGGACTTTGACGAGGCCGACTGGCGTGACGACGCACGAGCCTTCATGCAATCCTGTGAGGAACTGGGTGTTCCAGCGGCGCTGGAAATCTCTCGGTCTGGGAATGGCGCCCACGCGTGGATTTTCTTCGCCAGCCGTGTTTCTGCACGTGACGCCCGGCGCCTTGGCACCGCCATCATCAGCCATACATGCTCGCGCACCCGGCAGCTGAAGCTGAAATCCTACGACCGCCTGTTCCCGAACCAGGACATGATGCCCAAAGGCGGCTTTGGCAACCTGATCGCTTTGCCGCTGCAAAAGTTGCCTCGCGAGAGTGGCTGCAGCGTGTTTGTCGACGCTGACCTGCAACCTTATCCAGATCAGTGGGGATTCCTGGCGTCTATCCAGCCCATGCCGGTCCACGACATCGAGCCGACCATCGTGCGTGCCACGGGTGGCGTCCATCCACTCGACGTCACCTTCATCGATGATGAGGACCTGGCCACACCCTGGAAGCGGCAGAGCACGGCGACCAATAAGCTGGCTGGGCAGATGCCCAAGTCGCTGACCGTGACGCTGGCCAATCTGGTTTATTTTGAGAAGGCCCAACTGCCGCAGGCACTGGCCAACCGCCTGATCCGTCTGGCAGCCTTCCAGAACCCGGAGTTCTACAAAGCCCAGGCCATGCGCATGTCGGTCTGGGACAAGCCCCGCGTCATCGGCAATGCGGAGAACTACCCGCAGCACATCGCCTTACCTCGCGGCTGCCTCGAAGCGGCGCTGGGGCTGCTGCGGGAAAACGGTATCGACTGTGACCTGCGCGATGAGCGCTTCGGTGGGGAACCCATCGACATCTCTTTCGTCGGCACTTTGCGTCTGGACCAGGAGGCTGCAGTTGCTGGAATGCTGCATCAGGACACCGGCGTGCTGTGCGCTCCAACGGCCTTTGGCAAAACGGTCACTGCCGCCGCAATCATCGCTCGCCGTGGTGTAAACACACTGGTGCTGGTGCATCGAACGGAACTGCTCAAGCAATGGCAGGAACGTCTGCAGGCTTTTCTGGGTGTTGGAAAGGGCGTAGTCGGCACCATCGGAGGTGGCAAAGCCAAACCTACGGGAAAGATCGACATTGCCGTGATGCAGTCCGTCTCCCGACAGGGCGAAGTGAACCAATTGGTAGAAAACTACGGTCAGGTGATTGTGGACGAGTGCCACCACGTTGGCGCCGTATCGTTCGATGCCATCCTGAAGCGGACCAAGGCCAAGTATGTGCTGGGCCTGACGGCGACGCCCATCCGCCGGGATGGTCAGCAGCCCATCATCTTTATGCAGTGCGGGCCGATCCGATACACGGCGGCCAGCCCTGCTGGCGCGCCACACGACCTGGAAGTGCTGCCTCGCTCACGCTTTACGCTTATCGATCTGCCCACCGATGCAGGTATTCAGGACGTGTTTCGGCATCTCGCCAATGACCAGGCAAGAACGGAGTCCATCGCCTCCGAGGTTCGTGATGCAGTCGGTCAGGGACGCAAGGTGCTGGTTCTGACCGAGCGCACGGAACACCTCGATGCGATCAAAGCGGCACTCGATGGGTTGGATCCGGTGCCTTTCGTTTTGCACGGTCGCATGTCCAGGAAGCAGCGGACGGCGCTGGTCGCTGACCTAGATGCACTGCCGCCCGACGCTGTGCGCGTTCTTCTTTCGACCGGCAAGCTGGTTGGCGAGGGCTTCGATCATCCGCCGCTGGACACATTGGTGCTGGCCATGCCTGTGTCCTGGAAGGGTACGCTGCAGCAGTACGCCGGGCGCCTGCACCGTGAGCACGCCTCCAAGGCCGACGTGCGGATTATTGACTTCGTGGACACCGGTCACCCGGCGCTTCTGAGGATGTGGGACAAGCGGCAGGCCGGTTACAAGGCGATGGGATACCGATTGGGTCGTGACATGGCTGTGACTGAATGACGGCTGCAAATTTCCTCTCAAACCCGCAGCAACCCCCACCAGTGCTCATAAGCTCGGGAGGCCAGTCAGCAGGTGGTCAACCGTCCGCCACCATTTAACTGTTCAAAGCCATCCATTGATGTTCAATGGATGGCTTTTTTCATTTGAAATCAACGTTTTGCTTGTTCAATGATGTACATGTCTGACCACTGGTATGCAACCCGCTGACGGGGAACAAAACGGGGAACGGCGGGGGACGTTTGGATAAATTTCGGTTATCGTTCCCCGGTTGATGCCAAGGAGGTCATGTGCTCACCGACAAGCAATGCAAGAACGCTGTCTGTCCTGTAGACAAAAAGCGGGCTACGCTCAATCTCCAGCACGGATGCGCCGCTACCCGCCAGTTGCAGCGCCACGCTGCCACCACCCACGCCCGAGCCAATGATGGCCACGTCCACATGTTGCTGTCGCATGGGGTGCCGTTCAGAGCTTGAGCGCCAGCAAGGAATCGCGCATCACTTGCGCATCGGGTGTGCGGCCCGTCCAATACTCCACGCCAATCACGCCCTGGTTGACCAGCATGCCCAGCCCGTCCACCGTGCGACAACCCCGTGCCTGGGCAGCGCGAAGCAGGTGCGTGAGCGGCGGATTATGGATGCCATCGGCCACCACCAGTTCCGGGCGCAAGGTGTCCAAATCCAGGTCCAGCGTGGCATCCACATCGGGGAACAGGCCAATCGAGGTGGCGTTGATCACGATGTCCACGTCTTTCGGAACGTGGTAGGCGCCTTGCCAGGCCACCAACTCCGCTTTTGCATGTGTATTGTTGCGCAGCAAGTCCACCAACTCCTGGCCGCGCTCCGCCCCCCGATTGACGATGCGAAACGACTCGACACCGCCCAGGGCCAGTTCTACCGCCACCGCGCGGGCCGCACCGCCCGCACCAAACAGCACGACGCGTTTGCCCTGCGGGTTCACGACTTCTTGTAGGGCTTTGACAAAGCCTTTGCCGTCGGTGTTCTCGCCAATCAGCTTGTCGCCACGGCGCACGATGGTGTTGACCGCGCCGATGATCTCGGCCGACTGACCCAAGCCGTCCAGGTGTTCAATGACCGCCACCTTGTGCGGGATGGAGCAATTGAAGCCCTTCCAGCCCATGGCGCGTGCGCCGCGCACGGCATCCCCCAGCTGTTCCGGCGGCACTTCGCAGTTGATGTAACGCCAGTCCAGGCCCAGTTGGCGGTATGCCGCTTCAATCATCACCACGGTGGGGTTCTCGGCGGCAGGCATGGCAAAGGAGCCGGTCAAGGCTTGCAGAAAATTGTGTGTCACGGGCAAATGCTCCAAAGGGTGTTGGCAATGCACGCATCTTCTCTGCGCAAGCGGGTTTGCAGTGGCACGGATGCCGCAAACCTTTGTACGATTGCCGCACTCTTCCCCGAAAAAATACGCCACGAGTGATGCCCTATGCGCCCTTGGTTTGAAACAGTTGTCATGCCCACGGACCGCTCGTGGTTGCTGTTTGACCGGCAACTCCCCTCGTTTCCGTTCAACTGGCACTACCACCCGGAGTTTGAGCTGACCCTGACGCTCAACAGCACCGGCATGCGCTTTGTGGGTGACCATGTGCAGGCGTACGAGGATGGGGATCTGGTGCTGCTGGGGCCTAACCTGCCGCACGCATGGGAGTCGCATGCATCATTGAAGGGAACTGATCACCGCGCTCTGGTGTGTTGGTTCACTAGGCCCTGGATTGAAAACCTGGTGCAGGGCTCCCCTGAATTGCGGGCGGTGGGGGCGCTGCTGGAGGAGTCCCGACGAGGTCTCGCATTTAGCCGCGCTGCGAGCTTGGTCGTGCGCAAACAGGTGCTCGCGTTTGGAACTGCCACTCCGCAGCAGCAATGGCTGGGGTTGTTGAAGCTGTTGCTGGACCTGAGTGATATGCCGCGCACAGCACTGGCCACCCACGCGATTGAGCCTGCTGGTGGTGCGCGTGAAATGGTGCGTCTGGGACCTGTGTTCTCGTGGCTCAATGCGCATTACACCCAGACACCGTCCATGGACCAGCTGGCTGGGCTGGCCCACTTGAGTGTGAGCCAACTACAGCGGCTGTTCAAGCGCAGCACCCGCATGTCGGTGAGCGACTATGTGGCCCAGCGCCGTGTGGGGCATGCCTGCGGCATGCTGGTGCAAACCCAGTGGAGCATGGGTCGCATTGGTGAAGCGGTGGGCTACACCGATGGCGCCCACTTTGCGCGCCAGTTCAAGGCGATCAAAGGATGCACTCCGTCAGCGTATCGAGAGCTGTATTTGCAGAACCAACGGTCGTATTGAAAAGACGGGTAGTGGCACCGAATCACAGTGAAGCGGTGACACCACCGTCAACGTACAGGATGTGGCCATTGACAAAATTGGAGGCGTCGCTGGCCAGGAAAACGGCTGCCTCCGCCAATTCTTTCACCTCGCCCCAGCGACGACTGGGCGTGCGAGCAATCAGCCAATCGTTGAACTGTGGGTCCGCCACCAGTTTTTCATTCAGGTCTGTCTTGAAATAGCCGGGACCAATTCCGTTGACCTGCAGCCCCAAGGGGCCCCAGTCGGTAGCCATGCCCTTGGTGAGCATCTTCAGTGCGCCCTTGCTGGCGGCATAGGGGGCGATGCCAGGGCGTGCCAACTCACTCTGTACAGAAAAGATGTTGATGATCTTGCCGTGGCCACGAACACTGGCTGCCGTGACTACCAAGGCCAAGTACCGGATTGTTCCAGCCAAGGAATGACTCGCTGGGCTTCACGGAGCGCCTCGTCTCCTGATGCAAGGGTGAGGTGAGAGAGCCGCGCCGAACTCTGCCAACCGACGCCACTATCAAGGTTTGCGCGGTACTCCTCAAACACAAACGTTCCGTCGGCGCGAAGGAAGATGCCTACGCAGGATGTTCTAGTGGTTGAGTCTTCTAGCAACGCCAGGACTTTCCTCATCATTGGGACGTAGAGGAGCCGGTCAGGTGGTTTGACGTGCATTGAATATGAATCGTCAGCCAGTCCCAATGTTTGAGCAACATTTACGCACCTGAAGTGCAGTTCCTACATTGGTTCCTACATTGAGGATTCTAGGCTGCACAAAGAAAAACGACTTACAGCCTTGTGAGCTGTAAGTCGTTGTTTTTTATGGTCGGCGTGGCGGGATTCGAACTCGCGACCCCTTGCACCCCATGCAAGTGCGCTACCAGGCTGCGCTACACGCCGAAACCGAAAGTATAGCACGGTTCATG
The DNA here is from genome assembly GCA_964610405.1 of uncultured Macromonas sp. Taxonomy (GTDB): domain Bacteria; phylum Pseudomonadota; class Gammaproteobacteria; order Burkholderiales; family Burkholderiaceae_C; genus CAZGDZ01. The sequence goes on from CAZSZN010000081.1 coordinate 9,546, forward strand.
GGGTGATTTGAATCACGAAGACAGGAGTTCGCGCAAAGCCAGCAACTCGGCGCGAACGTCTGACCATGCCAGCGGCGTGGTGTCGGCTGGTGCGGCTTCCTGTGGGGTCAGGTGTTGGGCTTTGCGCTGGTCGCGTTCTTGCTGTGCCAGCTCTTGCAGGCGGTTGCGGGCACCGTGGATGGTGAAGCCCTGGTCGTACAGCAGCTCGCGGATGCGGCGGATCATCAGCACTTCGTGGTGCTGGTAATAGCGTCGGTTGCCCCGGCGTTTCATGGGCCGAAGCTGGGTGAATTCCTGCTCCCAGTACCGCAGCACGTGGGGCTTGACGCCACAAAGTTCGCCCACCTCACCGATGGTGAAGTAGCGCTTGGCGGGAATGGGCGGCAGCGTATTTTCCATGAAATCCGGAATCTGCGAGGAAAACCTCTGAATCTACTCGAAGTTGGACCAGTTGCCAAACCCTCGGGCTGCGGGCTGGGTCAACTTTTCAGGTCGGCATGACCACGGGGCCGCCTTTGGCGAGCGCCTGCTGGTAGGCGGGACGGGCATGCAGGCGTGCCAGATAAGCCTTCAGGTGTGGGTGACTCCCAGCCTGCGGGTCGTGCCTAACCAAGGCGGCTTCCACCGCGAACGACATCTGAAAATCCGCCAGCGAGATTTCGTTGCCGGAAAACCAGGCGTGTTGTGCCAGGTGTTGGTCCAGGAAGGCGAGTGCCGTGTGCAGGTTGGGGTCGATCAAGCGCTGCTGCACTGCTTTGCACAGGGCTTTGGCGATCGGCCGGGCAAAGAAGGGCATGGGTTGCCGGGGTAGGGTGGCGAACACCAGCTTCATCAGCAGCCAGTTCATCAGCGAGCCTTCGGCGTAGTGCATCCAGAAACGGTTCAGCCGGTGCGCGGGCGTTCCGGGGAGTGGCACCAAGTCGCTCAGGTGGGCGGGTGCCTGCGCACTGAACACCTCGGCCAAATATTCCAAAATGGCGCCCGACTCGGCCACCACCTCGTCGCCATGCACCACCACGGGCGCTTTGCCCAGCGGGTGCACCTGTTTCAGGCTTTCCGGGGCGAGGCGGGTTTGGGGGTTGCGCCGGTGCACCACCAGTTGGTAAGGGACTTGCAGTTCCTCCAGCAGCCACAGCACGCGGTGGGAGCGGGACGTTTCCAGATGGTGGACGATCAGTGGCGATGGCATGATGGACGTGCTGATTGGGCCTCAGCCCCCCCGAATCAACCGTTCCAGCTTGACCGCATCCGCACAGAACGCGCGGATGCCCTCCGCCAGCTTCTCGGTCGCCATCGCGTCCTCGTTGAGCGCCAGACGGAAGCCCGCTTCGTCGTAGCTCACCGGCTGCAAGTCCAGCCCCTGGGCCGCCTGCGCATCCAGCGCCCGCACCAGCGGCGCCTCGCTCGCCGCCAGTTGCGCCAGCAACTCCGGGCTGATGGTCAGCAAATCACACCCCGCCAACGCCACGATCTGCCCCACATTCCTGAAGCTCGCCCCCATCACCTCGGTCGCAATGCCAAAGCGCTTGTAGTATTCGTAAATGCTGCGCACCGACCGCACGCCCGGGTCGTTCGCGCCCGCGTTCGCCGCCTCGTCCCACTGCGCACCGGCCTGCTTCTTGTACCAGTCGTAAATGCGCCCCACGAACGGCGAAATCAGTTGCACCTTCGCCTCGCCACAGGCCACCGCCTGGCAGAACGCGAACAACAGCGTCAGGTTGGTGTGGATGCCTTCTTGCTCCAGCACCTTCGCCGCCTGAATGCCTTCCCAGGTGGAAGCGATCTTGATCAGCACCCGATCGCGGCCCACGCCTTCGGCCTCGTACAGCGCCATCAGGCGGCGGGCACGCGCCAGCGTGGCCTGGGTGTCAAAGCTCAGGCGCGCGTCCACCTCGGTGGAGACGCGGCCGGGCACCACGGCCAGGATCTCCAGGCCAAAGCGCACCAGCAGGCGGTCGATGACTTCGTCCAGCGGCAGGCTGCCATGGCGGGCCACGGTGTCTTGCAGCAGCGGGGCGTACTCGGGCTTCTGCACCGATTTGAGGATGAGCGAGGGGTTGGTGGTGGCATCGCGCGGCTGGAACTGGGCCAGTTGCAGGAAGTCGCCGGTGTCGGCCACCACGGTGGTGTGTTGCTTGAGGGCGTCGAGTTGGGTCATGGCAAGGCCTCAGTTCAGGGGAACGGTCAGTTGGTCGATCACGGGGCGGGTGTTGGGGCGCACGCCGCGCCACCACACGAAGGCTTCGGCGGCTTGCTCGACCAGCATGCCCACGCCGTCGGCCAAGCGCTGCACGCCGGCCTGCTGGGCGGTGCGCAGGAACGGCGTCAGGCCTTTGCCGTACACCATGTCGTAGGCCAGACCATCGGCCTTCCAGACCGAGGGTGGCAGTGGCAGCGCCAGATTGCTCAGGCTGGCCGCCGTGGCGTTGATGACAACGTCAAACCGGTCTTGGCCCAAGGAGTCAAACCCACCGCCAGCCAGGACGCTGGCGGACGCGCCACGGTCGATGAATTCCTGGACCAGCGCGGTGGCCTTGTCGGCCGTGCGGTTGGCCACCACTAGGCGGTCCGGCCCTTGGGCCAGCAGCGGCAGAATGGCACCTCGGCTGGCACCGCCGGCGCCCAACAGCAGCACCCGGCGCCCGGCGATGGCTTGTCCCAGGTTGTGGGTGATGTCGCGCACCAGACCCACGCCGTCGAAGTTTTCGGCGTAGCAGCGGTCGCCTTCAAACTTGAGCGCGTTGGCTGCGCCGGCAGCGCGCGCGCTTTCGGCCAGGTCGGTGGCGTAGGCGCAGGCGTCCAGCTTGAAGGGGATGG
>CAZSZN010000082.1:0-12332 GCA_964610405.1 uncultured Macromonas sp.
GACAGCCAGAACTTCGAGAACAAGATGCTCAAGGCCTACATCCGCGACTGGCCGGAAAACGACGACCAGGCGCAGCCGGCCCAAAACGCCTGAGTGCCTGCGGCAGGGTGCCCGCTCTGGGATAATGCCGCCCATGAGCGGCAACACCTTCGGCACCCTTTTCACGGTCACCAACTTTGGTGAATCCCACGGCCCGGCCATCGGCTGCGTCATCGACGGCTGCCCGCCGGGCATGGAGCTCAGCGAGGCGGACATCCAGCCCGACCTGGACCGCCGACGCCCCGGCACCAGCAAGTTCGTCACCCAGCGCAACGAAGCCGATCAGGTCCAGATCCTCAGCGGTGTGTACCAGGGCAAAACCACGGGCACGCCCATTTGCCTGCTGATCCAGAACACCGACCAGCGCAGCAAGGACTACGGCGACATCGTCCAGACCTTCCGCCCGGGGCACGCCGATTACACCTACTGGCAGAAGTACGGCATCCGCGACCCGCGCGGTGGCGGCCGTTCCTCGGCGCGCCTGACGGCGCCCACGGTGGCGGCGGGTGCGGTTGCCAAGAAGTGGTTGAAGGAAAAGTTCGGCACCACCTTCCAGGGCTGCATGACGGCCGTTGGCGAAATCAACATTCCGTTCGAGAGCTGGGATCACGTCCCCAACAACCCCTTTTTCGCCCCGGTGGCCGACGTGTCGGCCCTGGAAGACTACATGGCCGCGCTGCGCAAGACCGGCGACTCGTGCGGCGCCCGCCTGCGCGTCACCGCCCAGGGCATGCCCGTGGGCCTGGGGCAGCCCTTGTACGACAAACTGGACGCCGACATTGCCTACGCGATGATGGGTCTGAACGCCGTCAAAGGCGTGGAGATTGGCGCCGGCTTTGCCAGCGTGACCCAGCGCGGCAGCACCCATGGCGACTCGCTCACGCCCGAAGGCTTTTTGAGCAACAACGCCGGTGGCGTGCTCGGTGGCATCAGCACCGGGCAAGACCTGGAAGTCTCCATCGCCATCAAGCCCACCAGCTCGATCCTGATCCCGCGCCAGTCGATTGACGTGGCCGGGCAGCCGACCGAGTTGATCACCAAAGGCCGGCACGACCCGTGCGTGGGCATCCGCGCCACGCCGATTGCCGAAGCCTTGCTGGCACTGGTGGTGATGGACCATGCGCTGCGCCACCGTGCCCAGTGCGGTGATGTGAGCGTGCCGTTCGGCCCGATCGACGCCGTGGCGCCTTCGGCGTCCTGAGCGTCGGCAGGGCACACCGGGTGGCATTGCAAGCACCGACCGGTGGTCGGCAGTTGTGGCCGTTTGCCGCGCTGTCGGCCAGTTACTTCGCGCACATCGGTTTCTTCAACCCCTACCTGCCACTGTGGTTGAAGGACCTGGGTTACGGCCTGCTGTTCATCAGCCTGTTGACCGCGTTGCCCTCGGCCACGCGGCTGTTCGCCCCGTACCTGTGGGCCTGGCTGAGCGACCGCACCGGCCACCGGGTGGCGTGGATGCGCTATTGCGCCACGGCGGCGTTGCTGGCCTCGTGCGCGCTGTGGTGGTCGTGGGGGCCGGTGGGGTTGTTTCTGGTGTTGCTGCTGGTGTTCACCCACACCGGCGGCATGATGCCCTTGAGCGAATCGGTGCTGGCACAGTGGGTCAGCCACGCGGGGCAGTTCGACGCCAAGCGCTACGGCCGCATTCGCCTGTGGGGCTCGCTCGGGTTTTTGGTGACCGTGCTGGCGGCCGGGGCCTGGTTTGGCGCCCGCGGCATGGGCGATTTCCCCTTGTGGACGGCTGCCACGCTGGCGGCGGTGGTGGCCAGCGTGTGGTGGATGCGCGAGGACAAAGAGCCCCCGCACCCCGACGGCGACCACCCCAGCGTGGGCCCGGTGCTTCGGTTGCCGGCGGTGCGCTGGTTCTTTCTGACCGCCTTCCTGCACCTGCTGGCGCACATTTTTGTGTACATCTTCTTTTCGCTGTACCTGGACGCGCTGGGGTACGGCAAGCACATCATCGGCGTGCTGTGGGCGGTGGCGGTGGTGGCCGAGATCGTTTGGTTCTACACCCAGGGCCGTTGGACCGGGCGACTCAGCGTGCCGGGTTGGTTGATGCTGGCCGCCGCCTTGATGGCCTTGCGCATGGGCGTGACGGCCGCTGCCGGCGCATGGCTGTGGGCCTTGGTGTTGGCCCAGGTGGTGCATGCCGTCACGTTCGCGGCCCACCACTCCGCTTGCATTGCGTGGATACACCAGCACTTTCCGGGCCGCCTGAAGGCACGCGGCCAGGCCTTGTACGCCACCCTGGGGTATGGCATGGCTGGTGTGGTGGGTGGCGTGGTCGGCGGAATGGTCAGCAGCCGCTGGGGGTTGACCGCCGTGTTCTGGTTGGCGTGCTTCGCGGCCGTTGGGGCGTGGGGCGCTGCCTGGGCATTGCGGCGGTGTGACCGTCTGCCGGTCAGCGCCTGATCTCAAGCGCGGCGGCGGTCGGCCAGCCAGCCTTGCAGCAGAGCGCCCAGGGCAATGCCGCCCAGCGCCCACAGCAAACTCCAATTGCCAGTGCCCAGCCCCGCAATGGCCGGCCCCGGGCAAACGCCACTGAGGCCCCAGCCAACACCGAAGATGGCCGCGCCCAGTGCGGTGTCGCGGTTCCAGGCCACGGCTTTGCGGTCAAACGGTTGGTCCAGCAGCGACTGGTCGCGCAGCGCAGGCACCAGCTTGAAGCCCAGCAGCGCCACCGCCACGGCGCCGCCCATCACCAGCATCAAGCCCAGGTCTTGCCATAGCAGGAAACTCAGCACCACCTCAGGCTGCACCATGGTGGACAGGGCCAGGCCAAAACCGAACAACACCCCGGCGGCCAGGGCTGCGAGCAAGGGTTTCATGCGCCGAACCCCCAGGCCACCAAGCGGGCGGTGATGAACGCCGTGGTCATGAAGGTGAGCACCGCCAGCAGGGACGGCCACTGCAGCGCGCCCAGGCCACAAATGCCGTGGCCCGAGGTGCAACCGTTGCCCAGCCGGGCGCCAAACCCCACCAGCACGCCACCCAGCAGAAGTTGCCACGCCGGCACAGAGGTGCTGAGCGCCTCACCGTCGCCCAGCGTCAGCCACCACAAGGCCGCGCCCAGCACCAGTCCCAAGGCATACACCAGCCGCCATACCCGCGAACCGGTGTAACGCGGTTGCTGGAAATAGGGCCGTCGCACCACATACGACCAAGTGGACGAAAACACCGAACTCATGCCCCCGACCCAGCCGGTGAACACGAACAGCAAGGCCGTGCCCGCACCGATCAGCAAGCCGCCCCACAGGTAGTGTTGCCAGCCCAGGGGGAAAAGCGAAGTCAGCCATGCGTCCATGGCGCGATTATCGCCGTCCCACCCGCGCAGCGCCAAGTGCGCTCAGGTACCGCAGAAGGTGCGGTAGCCCGTGGTTTCGGCCGGCGTGCCGGGTTGCGCCCACACCGTGCTTGCCAGGGTGGGGTTGAACGGTTGGGTGATGGCGGCCAGCAAGTCTTCAAACGGTTGCAAGTCTTGCCTGTCGGTGGCGGCGTCCAGCGCGGCTTCCACCAAGTGGTTGCGCGGAATGACCACCGGGTTGATCGCGTCCATGGCCACTGCGGTGGCGGCGTTGTGCCCCGGTTGGGTGTCCAGGCGCTGCTCCCAACGTTGCAGCCAGATGCGCGGGGCGGCTTGGCCTTCGCCAAACAGCGTGAGCAGCGGCTGGGGTTGCCCGTTCAGGACGGCCGACAACCACCGGAAACCCAACGTGTGGTCCACCTGCCAGGTGTGCAGCAGTTGCAGGTAATCGTTGGCGAGGGCCAGGTCGGCGGTATCGTCACCGGTGTCCGCCAAGCCCAGCTTGCGGCGCAGCTCGGCCAGCCAGTGGCGCTGGTACACCGCTGGGTAGTGGTTGACGACTTCGGTGGCCTGGGCCACCGCTTCGTCGGGCTCCAGCGGCATCAAGGGCAACAGGGTTTCGGCCAGGCGCGCCAGGTTCCATTGCGCAATGCCCGGCTGGTTGCCGTAGGCGTAGCGGCCGTGGTGGTCGATCGAGCTGAACACGGTGTCGGGGTCGTGCGCCTCCATGAAAGCGCAGGGGCCGTAGTCGATGGTTTCGCCCGACAGGGTCATGTTGTCGGTGTTCATCACGCCATGGATGAAGCCGACGCCCATCCAGCGCGCCACCAGCGCGGCCTGCTGATCGATGACGGCTTGCAGCAAGGCCAGCGCGGAGTTGGGGCTCTCTGCCACCTCGGGGTAATGGCGGGCCATCACGTGCTGGGCCAGGCGTTGCAGGTTGTCGGTGTCTTGCCGGGCGGCGAAAAACTGGAAGGTGCCCACCCGCACGTGGCTGGCGGCGGTGCGGGTGAGCACGGCGCCCGGCAGCGGTCGGTCGCGGCGCACCGTTTCGCCGGTGGCCACGGCCGCCAGGGTGCGCGTGGTAGGGATGCCCAGCGCATGCATGGCTTCGCTGATCAGGTATTCGCGCAGCACCGGGCCCACGGCGGCCTTGCCGTCGCCGCCGCGCGAAAACGGCGTGCGGCCCGAGCCTTTGAAGGCGATGTCGTGGCGCCGGCCTTGCGGGTCCAGCACCTCGCCCAGCAGCAGGGCGCGGCCGTCGCCCAGCTGCGGCGAAAACCCGCCGAACTGGTGGCCGGCGTAAGCCTGGGCAATGGGCTGCGCACCGTCGGGCACCACCTGGCCCGCAAACACCGCCAGCCCTTCTTTGCCAGCCAGGCGTTCACCATCCAGTCCCAGCGCTTGAGCCAAAGCGGCGTTGAAGCGCAGCCAGCGCGGGGCTGGCGCCGCTTGGGGTTGCCAGGGCACGCTCAGGCCGCTCAGGTCGCGGGCGTAGCTGTTGTCAAAGGGGAACAGGGGGGCGTTGGCAGAGGTCACTCGGCGTTCGGGAAAGGGCAATAGAGGGATTGTCGGTCCGCTCAATCGCAGTCATAGAAGCAATCCATCGGAAAACCTGTGTTTAGCAGGGTTGTCCGCCTTGCTGCCGCCCGGTGGCGAGTCATAGCATGAGGGCATGAACACCGTTGATGAATTGCCCGTGGTGAAGCAAGGCCAGTGGTTTTTTGGCGGGGTGACGACGTGCCCGGTGCACATCGTGCGCCACCACACCCTGTACGGCTCGCACGACCCGGATGACCCGCCCGAACTCGCGGCCGACCGCGAAACCGAGTGCTACTACGTGCGCTACCACCTGCCGGGTTCGGACGACCTGTGGCACGACGGCGGTACCGCGCTGACGCTGCGCGAAGCCATGTTCATGGCCGAGCGCAAGCTGGGCCCGGTGGTCAACTGGCTGGATTGAGCACCGCTTGCACGCGGTAGCTGGCGTTGCCTGCCGCCCAGGCCAGCAGACGGTCGATGTTGGGGTGCTTGCCGGGGTGGGCTTGCGCGTCGGCCAGGTGTTCGCTGTACCACTCCAAACCTTCGGCCGCGGCAGCGGGGCTGATAGCGCCACCATGCTTGGCAGCCAGCCCGTGGTACACCGCCAGCGAGCCGGCCTGGCCGGGCTTGTTTTCAATGGTGGCCAGCATCTGGCCGTTGGCGTCCAGCAGTTGCAGGCCGGCCAGGTGGCTGACGGAAGGGAGTTGCTTGAGTCGGTCGGCGAAGTTCATGCGCGTGATCATGACATGGGCCGGGCGGGCGCTGCTGGTAATGAGCCGGCGCCGATGCCACGTGGGCGCGGGGGCAACTGACGGCTGCCCAGCCCCTTGTGAAGCGCATGTGGTCTGAATACGCTTCAACTTTGAGGCGTATTTGGCCATAATGCGCCTCATGTACCTTTGGCAGTCGCCCCTTTGGCCAGATCTGATCCACGACGCCGCTGCAATAGCGCCGGACGTGGCGCGTGCGCGCATGGCACAGGGCCAGTTGCTTGGGGTGGCGGGTGGCCTGCAGTTGCTCGACTTGGGCGAACTGCAACTGTCTGGTTGGGTGCAAGAGGCCATGGCCACGGCCCAAATCGAAGGCGAAACCCTTCCGCTGCATTCCGTGCGTGCCTCTGCCGCCCGGCGTTTGGGCTTGCCGGACGCTGTACCCACACAGCGCGACCCGCGTACCGAAGCCACGTTAGACATCCTCCAAGCTGCGGCCACGCAGTGGCAGCAACCCCTGACGACCGAGCAAGTCCTGGCCTGGCATGCGGCGCTGTTTCCTACCGGCTACAGCGGCTTTACCCGCATTGCTGCGGGGCAGTACCGCACCCACGCCGAACCCATGCAGATCGTCACGCCCCGCCTGGGCAAGCCCGGTGTGGTGCAGTACGAGGCACCTCCGTCCAGCGAAGTGCCTGCTCACATGCGCGCCCTGTTGGGGTGGTTCAACGCCAGCCGCGGGCAGATGGATGGGCTGGTGCGCGCTGCCTTGCTGCACCTGCGCTTCGAGGCCATTCACCCGTTTGAAGATGGCAACGGGCGCGTGGGCCGCGCCTTGGCTGAACTGACGCTGATGCAAGACATGCAAACCCCGCAGCGTCTATTCAGCCTCAGTGCCCAGCTCTGGGCCGACCGCAAAGGCTATTACGAACAGTTGCAAGCCGCTACCGGGCAAGTCCATGTGGACGTCACCCCCTGGGTTCGCTGGTTTGTGGGGTGCGTCGAACGCGCCTGTCTGGCGGCGCTGGCGCAAATACAAACCGCGATCGACAAATCCCGCCTGTGGGGGCGCATCAACAGCAGCCATCCCGAACTCAGCGCATCCCAGCGCAAGGCCCTCAACAAAATCATCGACAGCGGCCCACAAGGCTTCAGTCGCGGTATCAGCACTGAAAAGTACGTTAACTTCACTGGCGTCTCACGCGCCACGGCCTGGCGCGAACTCACGCAACTGGCCGAATGGGGGTTGCTGGTCAAAACGGGGCAGGGGCGCGCCACCCGCTACGTGTGGGAGTGGTAGCCGCCTCAAATCGCCGCAGGCAGCACCCTCCGCAAGGCACGTATCTTTTGCCAAAGTAGCGCCTTGGGCATCTGCATGGCCATGGCCTGCATGCAACGCTCCAGCCAGCCCGAGCGGTTCTGCATGCGGTCAATAGCTTTGGCCAGGTCGCGCTCCACGGCAGAACCATAAGCCGCTTCCGCTTTGGTAAGCGCCGCGCGCAAGGCAGGCAGGCGCAGGTTCATCATCGCCAGGTCGATCACGTCCCGGCTGAACACACCGTCGTCTGCCTGTCGGTCCGAGTTGGCCAGCAGCTTCGATGCTGCCAGGTCGAGCGGTGTAAGGGTGTTCACCCCGCACAACACATCCTGTGGCTCCGGTACTTCCAGCTCTATGCGGGCTTCCCGCACGATCTCAAACTTGATCGCCTGGCCGTCCATCTGCACCTGGGTGCGTATGCCGTACTGGTCGGCGCGTACTTCACGCAGGGCCACCAGTGGCATCGCACCCTGGCGGGTAATGGCGTTGATGCCATTGGTGCCTGTGAGCTGCTGGCGCAGTTCCCGGTAGCCCGCCGCGTCAGAGACCAGAAAGTCCATGTCCACCGACTCTCGGTATTCGCCATAGCGCAGCGCAATGCACGTACCCCCGCCAAACAGGCAGCCGTGTTCGCGCAGCGTGGGGCCGTCCAGCGACGCCAGCACGTGCGCAATGCGTTGATGGTGAGGGCGCTCAAACATGGTGCTTGGTGAATGCCTTGCGCAATGCCGCCAGCAGTGCCTGTTCGTGGGCAGGCATGGCTTCTACCTCCAGGTGGCGCGCGTTGCGTTCGTAAATGTCCAGCGTTTCGGCGGGGGTGAGGGTGTCCGTGCCGTGCACCTGCCATGCCAGTGCCTTCAACTGGGGGTGGTCGTTCAGGCGGATGTGCAACGGAATCCATTCCCCGGCGGGCGGGTTGTGCGCTGCCGCGTCGGCTGCGTTGGCCGCAAGCGCGGTCAGCTTCAAACCCAGGGCGGCCAGCACGTTGGTCCAGGCCCCCACCGCCACCGACGCCTCGCCCTTTTCAATGCGGTGCAGCGTGACCCGCGAGACACCAGCCGCCTCGGCGGTGGCGGTGCTGCTCACGCGCAAGGCTTTGCGCTCCGCCCGAATGAGTGCGCCCAGGGCTTGCAACTGCTGGGTGGCTGGTTCGGTGGTTGGCGGTGTGGTGGCAGACATTTGTTTCTCATACTATCCAAATATGATGATTTGTCAACTATGAGAAACAAAATATTGGAGGGGTAACCAGCTTTCAGCGTTCATACCCGTAATGGGTTTGATGGTACCCATTCCGGGTTGTATTGAGCCCCGCCCCCAAAATGATGCAAAATCTGCTAAACCAACAATACCAAGCAGAGGGATGGCCACACTGATACCCGCACTGGGGAGTTGCGTGTCGCGCATGACGGGCGGCGAACGCCGCGTGGCCGAGCGGCTGGAGCAAAAGCTCGACGACGACTACCTGCTCTGGTACGACGTGCCCATAGGCCCGCGCAGCGCCCACCCGGACTTTGTGATCATCCACCCCCGGCGCGGCATTCTGGTGCTGGAGGTGAAGGACTTTCGGCTGAGCACGCTCATCCAGGCCGACCGGCAAACCTGGGTCATCCACGGCGACGCTGGCCCCAAAACCATACCCAACCCGCTGGAACAGGCCCGGCAATACGCCCACCAGGTGGTGCACGCGCTGGAGCGCGACCCGCAACTGGTGCAACCCGGCGGCCCCCACCAAGGCAAACTGGCCTTTCCATGGAGCTACGGCGTGGTGCTGCCCAACATCACCCGCGCCCAGTTCGACAGGGCCGAACTGCACCACGCCATCGAACCGCAGCGCGTCATCTGCCAAGACGAAATGCTGGAGCAGGCGGACCCCGAAGACCTGCAGACCCACCTGTGGAACATGTTTCCCTACGCCATGCGCGGCGTCATGTCGCTGCCGCAGCTGGACCGCGTGCGCTGGATCATGTTCCCGCAGGTGCGTGTAGCCGCGCAAGACAGCCTGTTTGACGACAGCGACGAAGCCGCCGAACTGCCCAGCATCATGCGGGTGATGGACCTGCAGCAGGAGCAGTTGGCCCGCAGCCTGGGCGAGGGGCACCGCGTCATCCACGGCGTGGCCGGGTCGGGCAAAACCATGCTGCTGGGCTACCGCGCCGAACACCTGGCCAAGGCGCAGACCGCCGCCAGCAAACCCATCCTCATCCTTTGCTACAACGAGCCGCTGGCCCGGCAGATTGCGCGCGTGATGGCTGCCAAAGGCATTGCCGACCGCGTGCACGCGGTGCACTTCCACAAATGGTGCTACGCGCAGTTGAAGGCCTATGGGCAGGAGCTGCCCGCCAACAACCAGCCGGTCAGTAACAAGATGGCCGACATGGTCCAGCGCGTCATCACCGGCGTGGACCGCTGCCAGATCCCCAGCGGGCAATACCAGGCCGTGCTCATCGACGAAGGCCACGACTTCGCGCCCGAATGGCTGCGCCTGGTGGTGCAGATGGTGGACCCCGCCACCAACAGCCTGCTCGTGCTGTACGACGACGCGCAGAGCATCTACGACCGCACGCAGAAGAGCAAAAACTTCAGCTTCAAGAGCGTGGGCATCCAGGCGCAGGGGCGCACCACCATCCTCAAGATCAACTACCGCAACACGCGGCAGATCCTGCAAACGGCCAGCCTCGTGGCTGCTGATCTATTGACCGCCGAAGACAAGGATGACGACGGCGTGCCCCTGCTCAAACCCGTGAGCTGCGGGCGCGACGGCGAGGCGCCGCTCATCATCCGCCTGCCCACCCTGCGCGAAGAGGTGGCCCAGGTGGCCGAGCTGCTGGCCACCGCCCACCGCGAAGGCCACGCCTGGGCCGACATGGCCATCCTCTGCCGCCACCACAGCGACATGGACATGTGCGCCGAATTCCTGCGCAAACGCAAGCTGCCGCACCAACTGCGCCGCAACTCGTCCAGCGTGTTCGACCCCGCGCACGACAGCATCAAGGTGATGACGCTGCACGTCAGCAAAGGGCTGGAGTTCCCGGTGGTGGCGCTGGTCGGCGCCGGGCGCATGCCCGCCGAGGGCGAAGACGAGCGCGAGGAAGCGCGGCTGTTCTATGTGGGGGCCACGCGGGCGACGCAGCGGTTGGTGATTGGGGCGAGTGGGAGCGGGAAGTTCGCTGCTCGGCTGTAGGCAAGAGGCAAGACCTGCCGCTGATGCCTCGATGATCCCGACGCCGAAAGGCAGATGATTCGCTACTTATTAGTTGCGTGCCCTAGGACTGTCATTGCGCGGCTTCTTCTGAGGTAAAGCTGCTTTTCAAGTGCATCAGCTATCCCGATTGCCACCTCATGCATAGCAAGTTTTGCTGCATTCGCGTATTCGTCAAGCTGTGGGAGTGTCGAAATTGTTAGCTTTTTGCCGTGAGCAATTTGATTTCGATTATTGACTAAGCTATTGAGTTGGGTCGAATTTTGCTGTACGTTGTTGTGGTTTAGATCTAAGCGATCAAGCCAGTATATTAATAAGTCTGGCCAAAGATTTGCAATGTTATCAGGGCGTTCAAAGGTTGCGTTCTGCTCTAAAGCTGTGTCAAATTCGCTCAGGAGCTTCTGAAGAAATGTTGTCGCTTCCTTCTCGTTTTTTAGCTCGTTAACAAATTCAAAAAGCGAGGTCGAGGCGAGCTTCCATTTAAGATCATTTCTCTTTGATTTTCTTTTCTCAATTGCGTCAATGTAGGTGCCAATTGCGAATTTGCAGAATCCCTCATAATGAGCGTAGATCATTGCGAGGTTTGTTCTAAGAAATGTGATGTGCTTTGGCGTACCTGGTTTCGAATTGATGATCTCTTTTCGCAGGATGGCTAGCTCGGCCTCCCGCCAAGACAAATCTTCCTCGATCTGTTTGATAAAGAGTCCTGCGAAAGTACTCATGCTTTAGAGAAGGCTTCTTGAATAAGTTGAATCCTTCGTTCAAGTTTGGGTAGCGAGTTGGCGCCAGGGCCGGTCACTTTTCTGAATTCATCAGACTCTACTGTAGATGCAAGAGCCTTTCTTGCTTCGGTCGGTTCCATGGTCTTGAGTTGCTCAAGGCTGCTTAAGGCGCCCATGGTTACAGCTTCGAAATAGGCAGGTGCAACTCCACCCAAAGGTGTTCCGTTTCTATATTTGACAAAGGCATGTTGTCCAAACTTATCTGCCAATATCGAGAACACCTCATTGAATGTGCTGATCTCCTCATCCGTAATCTGCGCGCCTCCTACCAAGACAGATTCCATATAGCTATCAAGCCAATCACTTACGTTGCCCTTGAAGCTAGACCTGAAGTTTTTTGCGGCAAAGTACCGAAGCACAAGCTCCTCATTTTGACGGGTCTCGATCGCGTTCGTTGGAAGGAGTTCTGTTGTTGTTTGGAACTGAGCTGTTGCGGCGCAGCTAGAGATCTTGTTGTAGAAATCTGAGCCTGCCTCCCCCATCATTCTCGCATTGACATTTCTGATATCCTGCTCCGAGAGTCTTGATCCGCCTGTATTCAAGCGTTTAAACATCTCATATCTCAGAAACTGACTGCTTTGTCGTTTAATGATGACTGTTCTGATTGCAGTTCGCTTTAGTCGAAGTCGCAAGGTTAAAGGAAGTTCATCAAACTTTAGGTTGTTTAATTCTGGAACTAGATCGCAGCCTTCTAGCGTGAGGGGCGCTGTTTCGGTTGGTACCCCGTTTGTGCTGATAAAGTGAAGAAGTGAACTAATTCTTTGTAGTCCATCAATAAGCTCAAGAACACCAGATTCCTTCTCAATAACAAAAATGGATGGTATTGGTAGTTCAAGGAGTAGGGACTCTACGAGCCTTGAACGTTGTTCGTAGGACCATCGAAACAGACGTTGAAAATCCGGTTGAATGACTAGCTCATTTTGCTCATGTAGGGTGATTATTTCCCCTACAGATAAATCGAGGCTTTCCGTTCTTACTTCTCCGATTTTCTTGTCAATAGCTTCAATTAAATCCATGTTATCCCTCGTGTATGTTGTACTTTCAATTTAGGGTATTCGGCGGGCTTTCCCCGACTACTTACTCCAAGAGTCCTTCAACCCCGTCACCCGGTTGAAAACCACTTTCCCGCCCACCCCATGGTCCGCGCGGTCGGCCACAAAGTAGCCGTGGCGTTCAAACTGGAACTTCTGTTCCGGCTTCGCGGCTGCCAGTGACGGCTCCACGACCGCCGTCACCACCTTCAGGCTGTCGGGGTTCAGCGCGTCCAGGAAGTTCTTGCCGCCCGCATCGGGTTGCGGATCGGTGAACAGGCGGTCGTACAGGCGCACTTCGGCGCTCACGCCGTCGGCGGCGCCCACCCAGGTGATGGCGGCCTTGGCCTTGACGCTGTCGGCGCCGGGGGTGCCGCTCTTGGTGCCGGCGATCACTTTGGCGTGCA
>CAZSZN010000083.1:0-12317 GCA_964610405.1 uncultured Macromonas sp.
AGGATGTCGTTGATGATGCCCAGCAGGTGCTTGCCCGCCGCCTGGATGCGTTGCAGGTAGTCTTGCTGGCGCGGGTTGAGGTCGGTGCGCAGCGCCAGGTGAGCCATGCCGAGGATGGCGTTCATCGGGGTGCGGATTTCGTGGCTCATGTTGGCCAGGAAGGCCGACTTGGTGCGGGCGGCGGCTTCGGCTTGCTCTTTGCCTTCGCGCATGGCTTGGGCCGCGCCGTGTTCGGCTTCGATGTTTTCCATCATGCCCAACAGCCCTTTGGATGGGTCGCTCGGGTCCAGCAAACGGGTGGTCAGGCGGGTCCACAGGGGCGAGCCGTCTTTGCGGCGCAACTGTTCGACACGCACATGGGTTTCACCCCGGGCCAGCACCTGCATCACTTCGTCGCCGCCGCGTTCGTAGCCTGCGTCGTCCAGGTAGAGCAGGCGGGTGTTGCAGCCGACCAGCTCGCCAGGGTCATAGCCCAGCATGGTCTGCAGGTGGGGGTTGCAGCGCAGAAACACCCGGTCGCGGATCAGCGCGATACCGACCGGCGCCGATTCAAACAGCGCTGCCAGTTCGGCGTTCAAGGCCTGCAGGCTTTCGGTGGCGGCGGCCAGCTGTTCGGTGCGTTCCTGCACCATTTGCTGCAGGCGTTCCCGGTAGTTTTCGAGTTCGAGTTGCTGGCCTTTGAGGGTGCTGATGTCGCGCCAGATCGAGGCCACATACCGCTTGCCGCGCAGAATCAGGCCCCGAGAACTGATCATGACCGGGCGTGGGTTGCCCTGCTTGTCCGTTTGAACGTGTTCAAAGATCATCCCGCCGGGTGCCAACCGTTTGTCGAAATTCTGGTTGATCCGATCCAGCGTCTTGGCGCCGCCGACGTCATCCACGGTCAACTTCGCAAATTCTTCAGGGGTGTAGCCCAAGCTGTGGCAGGCGGCGTTGTTGAACTCCACAAACCGTCCCGTTTCCACATCCATCAGCATGATGGCATCGATCGCCTGATCCACGATGGTGGCAAAGATGGTGTTGCGCTCGTCCAGCGATTGGCGAGCTTGCACCTGTTCGGTCACATCTTGCAGCGTGCCTTGCCAGTGCCAAGTGCCGAGCACAGTGGATTGCACCGTCTCGGCGAGCAGGTTCAGGTGCTTGAGGCTGCCGTTGCTGAGGCGCAGGCGCAGGTTCATTTCGAACGCCGGCGGGGAAGATTCGGGGGTGCGCAGGCGGGCCAGCAGTTCGTGCCGGTCGGCCGGTTCCAGCAGAGCCACTGCCTGCTCCAGCGGGATCGGCCCGTCCCCCGGTGGCAGGCCATGGATGGCGTAGATCTGCTGGCTCCAGGTCATGTGCTGGCGCTCCGGGTCCAGCTCCCAGTGCCCCAGCTTGGCCATGCGTTCGGCCCGCCGCAGCCGCTCCAGGCTGGCCTTGAGCGCATCCTGGGTGTCGAGCAGCGTGGTCATGTCGCGGGCAATGCCCAGCACCCCGATCAAATGCCCCGATGCGTCGTACAACGGCGACTTGATGGTTTGCACCCGCTCAACGTGTCCGTCGCTGGCGAAGGTGATGTCTTCTTCGTTCGCCATCGGGCGCCCGGCCTGCATGACTCGCAGATCGTGGTTGCGGAAGAACGTCGCCAGTTCGGCATCCACGAAATCGAAGTCCGTCTTGCCGATGATGTCTTTTTCGGTCGCACCAATGAAGGTCTCGAAGCGCTGGTTGCACGACACATAGCGGCTTTGCGTGTCTTTCAGCCAGACCAGATCGGGGATGCCGTTGATGAGCGACGCCAGCGCCGCACGCTCGGCCTGCAGGTCGCGGGTGCGGCGCGCCACCAGCCTGCGCAGCGCGCCTGCCCACAGGGCCAGGACGGCGGCGGCCAGCAGCAGCGGGCCGGCCACCCAGGCCACTGGCTTCACCCATTCCTGCCATGGGCGTGCGGGCACCCGCAGCCACTTCTGGCGCAGGGCGTCCTTGTCCGCCGCCGAGATGGCGGCCATGCCCGCCTCCACTTCCTGCAACAGGGCGCCACGGCCCGGGGCCACCGCCCAGTGGAACCGGGCCTGGTACAAGTCCATCGACTTCTGGAAGTTCAGGTGCTGGCCGCGCTGGTAGAGGTAGTAGTGGGCCGGCCACTCGTCCATGCAAAAAAGCTTGATTTCCTCGCGCGCGGCCGCGTCGATGATGGCGACGTAATTGGGGTACACCGACAGGCTGTCAATGCCGGACCGCCGCAGCTCGTCGATGCAGGCGTCGCCGGCCTGCACGCCGACCTGAAAACCGCGCAGGGCTTTCACGTCCACCAGCCCCGAAATCGAGGGGTGGCTGAAGATGCCGATGTTGAGGTCGGCGTAGGGCTTGGAAAATTCGTACAGCGACTCGCGCTCGGGAATGCGGAAGATCATGTCGATCACATCCGCTTTGCCTTCGAGCACCTGCGTCTGCGCTTCGGCCCACTGCATGCCCTGGAGGTCCACCGGTCGCCCCGTCTGGGCCGCCCACAGCGCCCACAGGTCCACCAGGTAGCCGGTTTGACGCCCTTCGCTGTCGCGGTAGAGGTAGGGTGGGTAGTTCTCGTCGGTCACCACCCGCAGCGGCGCGGGCGTCTGGGCCCAGGCGACGCTGCTCCACACCCCGCTCAACAGCCAAGCCCACCACCATCGGTGCCACAGAGCGAGTCGGGGCGAGCGCATCGGGGTCACTCCTGGGGCGGGGGGGCGAGCAACTGCAGTGCTTGCTCGAAATCGAAATCCCGCAGGGCCTGGTTGAAGCGGGGCAGGTCGGTGTTCAGCACACCTTGGAGCTGGGTTTGGTGGGTTTGCGCCCAGTCCAGCGCGCTCGGATCGCCCAGCGACAGCCGTTGTCGCATCTCTCGCACCACCAGGGCGGTGTCCGCCCCGATCGGGGCATCGGCCGGTGGTTTTGGTGTGTCGTCGGCGCTGGGTTGGAGGGCGGCTTGCAGGTCTTGCAACAAGGTGGCCATGCCCTGAACCAGGGGTGGCAGGAGAGGTTCGGCTTCAGCCAGCCAGGCGGCGGCCTGGCCCGGTTGGGCCACCGCTTGGCGCAAAGGCTGATCGAGGGCATCGGCGAGTTGCTGCACGGTGGTGGCGCCGAGGTTGCCGGCGACGCCCTTGAGGGTATGCGTCAGCCGGTGGGCACTGGTCCAGTCGCCAGCCTCCAAGGCCTGCGCAATGCGCTCGGGCACCTGGGCCTGCTCGCGCACAAACTGCGCCAGCATCTGGCGGTAAAACGCCACCTTGCCCATGCAGCGGCGCAGGCCCAGCTCGGTGTCCAGCCCTGGCACCGACAAACCCAGCGCCGACGCCTCGGGCGCGTCGGACACCGGCCGCGGCGGTGCCGGTGTGTAGCCCGTGCGCGGCTTCACCCAACGCAGCAACGCCGCCCACAACTGGTCCGGCTCGATCGGCTTGGCCACAAAGTCGTTCATGCCCGCGTCCAGGCAACGCTGACGGTCCTGGGCCATGGCATTGGCGGTCATGGCAATGATGGGCAGTTTGGCGAACTGGGGCAGGGCGCGGATGGCGCGGGTGGCTTGCAAGCCGTCCATGACGGGCATCTGCATGTCCATCAGCACCGCGTCAAAGGCGGGGGATTGCTGCAGGGCGTCCAGGGCCAGTTCGCCGTGGTCGGCGGTGGTGACCTCAAAGCCCGCGTCCAGCAACATCTCGCGCGCCACCTGCTGGTTGATTTCGTTGTCTTCCACCAGCAGCACCCGGGTGCCGCGCAAGGTGTTCAGTGCCTGCAGGGTGGCCGGGTTGCTGGCCAGGCTGGGTGGAGGTGGTGCGGTCGGGCTTTGCCCGCTGACCATGTCGGCCAGCGTGTCGAACAGCACCGAGGGCGTCACCGGCTTGATCAGGATGTGGTTCAACCCCGCTTCGTGCGCCTGGGTGTAGACCTCGTCGTGCCCGAAGGCGGTGACCAGCGCCAGTTCGGGCGCCGCGCTGAGTTGCAGCGCAGGGATGCGGCGCGCGGTATCCAGGCCGTTCAGGCCGGGCATTTTCCAGTCGATCAGCGCCACATGGTAGGGCTGGCCACGTTGGTCGGCCGCGAGCAGGGCGTCCAGGGCGGCCGCGCCGCTGTCCACCGCATCGGCCTCGAAGGCCATGGCCTGCAACTGTTGCGTCAGAAGTTCGCGGGCACCGGGGTTGTCGTCCACCACCAGCACCCTCCGCCCTTGCAGGTGTTGCAGCAGCAGGGGGCGGGTCGGCTTTTCGTGGCCCCGGCCCAGGCGCGCAGTGCACCAGAAGCGCGAACCGTGGCCGGGGGTCGATGCCACGCCCACTTCGCCCTGCATCAACTCCACCAGCCGCTTCACGATGGCCAGCCCCAGCCCGGTGCCGCCGTAGCGGCGCGAGGTGGATGCATCGGCCTGGTGGAAGCTCTGGAACAGCGCCGCCTTCTGGGCCTCGTCCATCCCAATGCCGGTGTCGATCACCTCAAACCGCAACACCACCTCGTCGCCCAGGTCTTGCTGCACCCGCACCACCACGCGGATGTCGCCGGTGTCGGTGAACTTGACCGCGTTGTTGCCGTAATTGATCAGCACCTGCCCCAGCCGCAGCGGGTCGCCGATCAGGTTCATGGGCACGTCCAGTGCCACGTCGAACAGCAGTTCCAGCCCCTTGCTTTGTGCCTTCTGGTGGATCAGGCTGGCGAAGGTGTCCAGCACCTGCGGCAGGCCGAACTCGATGCGTTCCAACGTCAGCTTGTTGGCCTCGATTTTGGAGAAATCCAGGATGTCGTTGATGATGCCCAGCAGGTGCTGCGCCGACTGCTGGATTTTTTCCATGTAGTCGCGCTGCCGCGCTGACATCTCGGTGCGCAGCATCAGGTGGCCCATGCCGATGATGGCGTTCATCGGGGTGCGGATTTCGTGGCTCATGTTGGCCAGGAAGTCCGACTTGGCGCGCGAGGCTTGCTCTGCCGCCAGCGTCGCTTCTTTCAGAATCGCTTCCTGTTCCCGCAGCGTGGTGTTGGTGCGGGCCAGTTCAGCGGTGCGGTCGGCCACCCGCTTTTCCAGGTTGGTGTTCAGCGCCACGATTTCGGCTTGCTGGCGTTCTTTTTCGGTCACGTCGCGCAAGATGGCGGTGAACAGATCTTCGCCATTGACCTGCATGTGCGACACCGATGCTTCGATCGGGAACACCTCCCCGTTGGCGCGCAGGCCCTGCAGTCGGGTGACTTTGATGCGGTCGCTCGCTCGAAGTCCGTCGTTGACGGCCACGCTGCGCATTTTGTGCACATGGCCCGGGCGGTGTTCGTGCGGGATCAGCAACTCTAGCGACTGCCCCAGCACCGCAGCGGCGGGGCGGCCAAACATCTGCTCTGCGGCCCGGTTGAACACGCGGATGTGCTGGTTCCGGTCGGCGGTGACGATGGCGTCCATCGCCGCGTCCACAATGCCTTGCAGCCGGTCTTCGGTCTGACGGCGCGCCATCTGGTGTTCGTGCGAGGTGCGCACCCCCACCATCATGGCGTTGAAGCTGCGCGCCAGTGATGCGATTTCGTGCGGGCCATTCTCGGCCAATGGACCCACGTGGGTCGGGTCGCGCATGAAGCGGGCGCTGGCTTCTTCAAGTTGCGCCAGCGGCTGGCTGACGTAACGGCGCAGCGCCCAGGCCAGCAGCAGAAACAGCGCCAAGGCCGAGGCTGCCAGTGGCGCTACCCGCGCCAGCGCCGCCCGGTCCACCGTGTCGTATTCCTGCGTCAGGTCGTATTCCAGCAACACCGCGCCCCGGCGCAGGCTGCGCAGCTCCTCGCGCGAGGAAGGCATGTCAAACGGTGACATCACCGACAGCAATCGTCCCTCATCACGGACGATCAGATCCGGCGAATGCCCCTCGGTCACGCGTGCAAAACGGGCGGGGCTGAAGTCGGGCAGGACGTCGGCGGCGAGCCTGCCTTCCCAGGCCAGCCGGTGCGCAATGTCCACCTGGGTATCGTCGCGCAGCACCAGCAGCGCACTCACCCGCAGGTCCGTCACCGCCATCGTCAGGTCGGAAATGACGTTCATGCGCTCGGCTTGCAGGTCGCGCTGGGCCAGCCGTGCCAGGTCTTCGGCCTGGGCCAGGGCATCTTCGCGCGCCTTCTGCAGTACGCGGGCTCGTCCCTCCAGGCGCAGGTCCAGCGCAATGTAGGCCAGTCCCAGCAGCATGACCCCCGCCACCACCAGGGGCAGGGCAATGCGGAGCTTCTTCAGGGCCTTCATGGTTGCGGGTGAAAGCGGGTGTCAAAGAAGGTGCTGTTGTCGGACCACGCCCGAATCAAGCCATCCTCCACCATCAAACCTTCCAGTGTTTTGACTTGGCGCAACAGTTGGCCATCGGGTGCCAACAGCTCGCGTGAGTCGTTGGCATCGGGTTGCTGCAGGCCCTTGAAAGCGCCAAGCACTTGGTCGGGCGGCAGTTGCATGCGCGGCGCCATGATCGTGGCCGCCCGTTCGGGCTGGGCCTGGATGAAAGCCAGCGCCCGAAAGTGCGCTGCCACGACGGCCGACAGTGCTTTCTGGTGGGCCTCGAACGCATCGGCTCGGGCCACCATCACATCCACGATCCGCTCCGGGATGGCTCGGCTGTCAAACACGTTGGTGCCGCCAGCGGCCAGCATCTGGCTGGCCCAGGGCTCGGCCGAGACGATGAAGTCGGCCTCTGCGTCCCGCATGGCATGGGGGCCGTCGGCCAGGGGCACGGTCACTTTCATGATGTCGGCCGGGGTGAGCTCGAAAGCGCGCAGGAATGCAGCCAGCATGACGGCACCGGCCGCGCTTTCCTCGGCCGCGACCCGGCGCCCGGCCACCCGGTTCGGCTCCCGCAACCCCGGGCGGGCAATCACCATGTCGGCGCCCACCGAAATGTCGAGCACCGCGATCACCCGCAGATCGATGCCCCCCGCGCGCGCAGTGAGGAATTCGTCCAGCGTGGTCTGGGCCGCTTCCAGACGGCCAGCGGCCAGGGCACGCAAGGTGTCGGTGTTGGAGTGCAGTTCCACCAGGCGCACGCGCCGTTCGTCCAGCCAGCCCTGTTCGCGCGCCAGAAAAATCGGTTCGTAGCCCGCAAACGCAATGCTGCCCAGACGCAGCGGTGGCGTGTCGTCATGACAACCGGCCAGCCCACTCAAGACCAGCCAGCCGGTGCCGGCTTGCAGCAGACGACGTCGATCCAGCCAGGCGGGGTGTGAGGTGGGCATGACTGCACTATAAGCGCAGGTTTGCGTCGGTCACAACCGGCCCGTTCGGATGCTTCAATGCCCCTGGCTGCCCCGGTGCGCCCAGCCGGTGGTGTGCTTTTCCACCAGGCTGAACAGTTCGTACATCACCATCGCCATCACGCCCACCACCAGCAGGCCGCTGAAGGCCAGGCCCATCTGCATCGATGAGCCGGCGGCGATCAGCAAATAGCCAATGCCTTCGTTGGACGCGGTCATTTCCGACACGGTGGTGCCCACGAACGCCAGGGTGATGGCCACTTTCAGCGAACCATAGAAGTAGGGCAGCGAGCGCGGCAGGCCCACTTTCACCAGCACGTCCCAGCGCTTGGCGCCCAGCACCCGCAGCACGTCCTCCAGCTCCGGCTCCAGCGTGGCCAGCCCGGTGGCAATGTTCACCATGATGGGAAAGAAGCTGATGAGAAAGGCCGTGAGGATGGCCGGGCCGATGCCGATGCCGAACCACACCACCAGGATCGGCACGAAGGCCGCCTTGGGCAAGGCGTTGAAGGCGGTCATCAGCGGGTAAACGGCGGCGTAGGCCAGGCGCGAGGAGCCGATCAGGAAACCCAGCAGCACGCCCACGACGATGGCCAGGCCAAAGCCTGCCATCGTCACCCAGAAGGTGCGCCAGGCGTGGCCCAGGATGGTGGTTTTGTGTTCCAGCGTCTGTTCCCAGATGCGCGACGGGCTCGGGAAAATGAACTCCGACACCCCGAAGCCGCTGCAAATCACCTCCCAGATGACGACGATGGCGAACAGCAGCAGCAGGGGGGACCAGCGTTCCAGTTGCTTGTGTTTCATGGCGGGGCCCGGTTACTGGTTGATGACGGCGCCCGCTTTGCGCATGGCCCCGATGTGGCCGCGCAGCTCGTGCACGATGTTGGTGAACTCGGGGGTGTAGGTCACCTCCAGGTCGCGGGTGCGCGGGATCGGGATTTCGCGCCGCACCACGAAGCGACCCGGGCTCTTGCTCATGCAATACACCGTGTCGGCCAGGAACACGCTTTCGCGCAGGTCGTGCGTCACCAGAATCACATTGAACTGCTGCGCCTCCCACAGGTCGCGCAGGGTGCACCACAGTTCTTCGCGGGTGAAGGCGTCGAGCGCGCCGAACGGCTCGTCGAGCAGCAGCATTTTGGGCTCGTGGTTCAGCGCGCGGCAGATGCTGGCGCGCTGCTGCATGCCACCCGACAGTTCCCAAGGAAACTTGTTTTCGTACCCGCCCAGGCCCACACTTTGCAGCAAGCGGCTGGCGCGTTCCACGTACTCTTTCTTGCGGTCCTTGAACTGGCTGCGGTAGGGTTCCACAATCTCCAGCGGCAGCAACACGTTGTCCAGCGTGGTGCGCCAGGGCAACAGCGACGGCGCCTGGAACGCCATGCCCGAAATCTTCAGCGGCCCGGTCACTGGCTGGCCGTCGATGGTGATCTTGCCCATGCTGGGCATCTTCAGCCCGGTGGTGAGCTTCATGAAGGTGGACTTGCCGCAACCCGAAGGGCCCACGATGGCGATGAACTCGCCCTTCTGCACCTTGAGGTTGATGTCTTCGACCGCGAAGATGTTCTTGGCCAGCAGGTCGTCGTTGTAGGCGAGCCAGACTTGGTCAAAGTCCACGAACGCGGTGTCGCTGGGGGTGGGGTGGGGCATGGGCGCGTCCTTGAAAAACAGGCCAGCCGCCGGTGGCTGACTGGCCCGTGGGGGTGCCAGGTGGCGAGGCGTCAGCGCTTGGCCGGCGGCAGCACGTTCAGGTCGACGGCGGCGGGCAGCAGCGAGCCGTCCCACACCTTGCTCACGTCCACCCGGGTCTTGGTGCCGAACGCGTCCGACACCTGGGAGCCCATCAGTGACAGGCGGCCGGGGTTGATCTGACCGAAACCTTCCTTGCGCGCGTCGGGGCTGGCCACCACCGAGTCGATGGCCAGTTGCAGGCGGCGGGTTTCCAGTGGCACGTTGATGATGCCGTCGCGGGCCTTCACCGATTCGATGCCCATGGCGGGGTTGGCCATCACTTCCTTGGCGCCTTTGGCGAACGCGGTCAGGAAGGCTTTGATGGCGGCCGGGTTTTCCTTGATCAGCTTGGGACTGGCGATGATGGCGTTGCCGTACAGCTTGACGCCGTAATCGGCAAAGGGCATGACCACGATGTCCTGGGTTTTGACGCCGCGCGCTTCCAGGTTGAGCAGCGAGGTGAACGAGAAGCCGGTGATGGCGTCGATGTCGCCACGCACCAGCATGGTTTCACGCAGCGGCGGGTCCATCGAAGTCCAGGCCACGTTGCTGACGCTGTTGGCTTTCTCGAAGATGGGCCAGGCTTTGCGGCCGGCGTCGAACACCGGCGCGCCCAGCTTCTTGCCCTTCAGGTCGGCCGGCTTGGCAATGCCGCTTTTCTTGAGCGCCAACACCGCTGCCGGGGTGTTGTTGTAGACCATCATCACCGCGACCGGCTTGTTGGGGGCGTCGGGGTTGTTGGCGTGGAATTCCATCAGCGCGGCCATGTCGGCCAGGCCCAGGTCGTAAGTGCCCGAGGCCACGCGGGTCACGGTGCCGCCGGAGCCGTTGCCGGTGTCGATGGTCACGTCCAGCCCGGCTTGTTTGAAGTAGCCCTTGGCGGCGGGGTGCAGGAACAGGGCCGCCGGGCCTTCAAAGCGCCAGTCGAGCTGGAATTTCAGGGCGGTTTGCGCCTGGGCGCTGGTGGCGGCGGCCAGGGTGGTCAGCGCGGTGGCCACGGCTGCGGCGGTCTTGAGGAACTGGCGTTTCTGCATGAAGAACTCCTGAGCGGCAGCGCCGCAGTGGTTGAACACGGTGTCTTCAGCAAAAAGGGTGCCAACGCGCCTCTTTTGATTGAACACCGTTGTGTATACAAAAGAATTGTGGGCCTGGGTGCGCGGTTTGCCTATCCTCAGAAACCCTGTTGGGCACCACGCATGGGCATGGTGCACCAGTTTGGCGTGTGCTGCTGGGCCGGGCCAAAAAAATGCGCCCGAAGGCGCATGGAGGTGGGGTGCAGGGCAGGGCACCGCCCTGAGGCAGAAGCTTCAGCGGCCGACGGTTTGCGCCGATGCCACCGCCAGTGCCGTCATGTTCAGCACCCGGCGCACGGTGGCCGCCGGGGTGAGGATGTGCGCCGCCCCGGCCGCACCCATCAGCACCGGGCCCACGGTCACGCCACCGCTGGTGGTGGTTTTGAGCACGTTGTACAGGATGTTGGCCGCGTCCAGGTTGGGGCAGATCAGCAGGTTGGCCGCGCCGCGCAGGGTCGAGTCGCCCAGGTAGCGTTCGCGGATTTCGGGCTGCAGGGCCGCATCGCCGTGCAGCTCGCCGTCGCACTCAATGTCCGGGTGCTGGGCCACGAACAGGTCGCGCGCCAACCGCATTTTTTTGGCCGACGCGCGCTTGGACGAACCAAAGCTGCTGTGCGACAGGAACGCCACCTTGGGCGGCAGGCCGAAACGCTGCACTTCCTGGGCCGCCATCCAGGCGATTTCGGCCAGTTGCTCGGCGCTCGGGTCTTCGTTGACGTAGGTGTCGGCGATGAACAACGGGCCTTGCTGCGTCATCAGCGCATTCACGGCGGCGTAGTTGATCACGCCGGCTTTCTTGCCCAGGATGCTGTCGATGCGCTCCAAGTGGGTGGTGTAGGTGCCCACCAGGCCGCAGATCAGTGCGTCGGCGTCCCCCAGGCTCAGCATCAGCGAACCGATGATGGTGTTGGAGCGGCGCACGGCGGCCTTGGCCACTTCGGGCGTGGAGCCGTTGCGCTTCATCAACTGGTGGTAGTGCTCCCAGTACTGGCGGAAGCGCGGGTCGTCTTCGGGGTTGACGTTTTCCACGTCCACGCCCAGGCGCATGCGCAGGCCGGCCTTTTCAATGCGCGCGGCGATCACCGCCGGGCGGCCGATCAGGATGGGCTTGGCCAGGTGGTCGTCGATCGCCATCTGTGCGGCACGCAGCGCGCGCTCGTCTTCACCGTCGGCGTAGGCCACGCGCTTGCGGTCGTCGGGCGTGGCTTTGGCCTGCATGAAAATCGGCCGCATCAGCAAGCCGGTCTGGTACACGAAACGGCCCAGGTTTTCCTTGTACGCCTCCATGTCGGTGATGGGGCGGGTGGCCACGCCGGAGTCGGCGGCGGCCTGGGCCACGGCCGGTGCGATCTTGAGGATCAGGCGCGAATCGAAGGGCTTGGGAATCAGGTATTCGGGGCCGAAGGTCAGTTCCTGGCCGACGTAGGCGCTGGCCACTTCCTCGCTGATGTCGGCCTTGGCCAGGTCGGCGATCTGGCGCACGCAAGCCAGCTTCATCTCTTCGGTGATCTTGGTGGCGCCGCAGTCCAGCGCACCACGGACGTTGTTGACCTGGTTCGGGTAGTCGGAACGGCCGGTGGCGATGATGCAGTCGGGCCGTGCGAGCTTGGCCAGTTCGGGGCGGATTTCGGGTTCCGGGTTGGCCAGCGCCAGGATGATGGGCTGGGTGCCCATGGTCTTGACCATCTCCACCGTCATCACGCCGGGGGCGGAGCAGCCCAGGAACACGTCGGCGCCGTTGACCGCATCGGCCAGGGTGCGCGCGGCGGTGGTGCGGCAGTAACGTTGCTTGGAGGCGTCCAGCTTGCCAGCCTTGGCGTCTTCGCGCTCGGTTTGGATCACGCCCTTGGAGTCGCAGACCAGGATGTTTTCGACCTTCACGCCCAGGCCCACCATCACGTCCAGGCAGGCGATGGCGGCCGCGCCCGCGCCCGACACCGCGATCTTGACCGCGCCAATGTCTTTCTTGACCAGTTCCAGGCCATTGAGCAGTGCGGCGCTGGAGATGATGGCCGTGCCGTGCTGATCGTCGTGGAACACCGGAATGTTCATGCGCTCGCGCAGCTTCTTCTCGATGTAGAAGCACTCGGGCGCCTTGATGTCTTCGAGGTTGATGCCGCCCAGGGTGGGCTCCATGCTGGCGATGATGTCCACCAGCTTGTCGGGGTCGCGCTCGGCCAGTTCGATGTCGAACACGTCGATGCCGGCGAACTTCTTGAACAGGCAGCCTTTGCCTTCCATGACCGGCTTGCCGGCCAGCGGGCCAATGTCGCCCAGGCCCAGCACGGCGGTGCCGTTGGTGAT
>CAZSZN010000084.1:0-12147 GCA_964610405.1 uncultured Macromonas sp.
AGGCGGGTGCGGTCGCCCAGGTAGGTGTCGGCGGCGCCCCCCTCCCAGCGGGCGCTGAGGGTGAGCCCCTTGTCGTGCGCGCTGCCCGCGAACAGGTGCTGGGTGTCGGCCAGCAAGGCGGCAGGCCGGAACGGCAAGGCCTCCAGCTCCACCTTGTCGGCCTCCACTTTGGACAGGTCCAGGATGTCGTTCAACAAGGCCAGCAGGCCCTGGCCCGAACGCAGGATGGTCTGGGTGAACTCGGTGCGCGCGGCGGCGTCCAGGTCGTCCTGCATCAGCAACTGGGCCGCGCCCAGAATGCCGTTCATGGGCGTGCGCAGCTCGTGGCTCATGGTGGCCAGGAAGCGGCTCTTGGCGAGATTGGCCTCCTCCGCCGCCTGCTGCGCCTGCACCAGCTCGGTGATGTCCACACGGAACCCGACGATGTAACCATTGGCCGTGGCGCGCTCCAGCACCCGGGTGTAACGGTCGTTTTCCACCCGTTGCACGAACAGGCTGCCCTCGCGGTGGGCACGCACCCGCGCCCGCACCCAGGCGTCGATGCCTTCGGCCGGCGGGTCACCACCGCCGCGCTCTTTCCAGGTGCGCACAATTTCCTCGAAGGTCACACCCACCTGCATCCGGTCGGCCACCAGCGGGTAGGTGTCGCGGTAGCGCTGGTTGCAGTACACCAGCCGGTCCTGCGGATCGAAAATCACCAGCGCTTCGTCGATGGTGTCGATGGCCGAGCGCAACAGTTCCTCGCTCTCGCGGGCGCGCGCTTCGGCCGCCTTGAGGCGCGAAATGTCGGTGATGCTGCCCAGCACCCGCAGCGGGCGGCCTTGGTCATCGCGCTCGGCGATGCCGCCGGTGTCGCGCACCCAGATGTCGCCCCGGGGGGTGCGCATCCGGTGCTCGGACACGTAAGCGGGCGCGCGGCCCTCCAGCAAGTCGTGGATGCGCTGGAACACCGCGTCCCGGTCGTCGGGGTGGATCAACTCGGCGAACGCCTCCACGGTGGTCCCGACCGTGCCCACCTCGTAACCCAGAATGTTGTACCACTGTTCGTTGTGCTCCACCGCGCCCGAGGGCACATCCCAGTCCCAAAAGCCCACGTTGGACAGCCGCAATACGTCGCGCAAACGCTGCTCATGGTCTGTGTGCTGAAGCGGGTGGGTGGCCATGG
Source organism: uncultured Macromonas sp. (assembly GCA_964610405.1). Lineage (GTDB taxonomy): Bacteria > Pseudomonadota > Gammaproteobacteria > Burkholderiales > Burkholderiaceae_C > CAZGDZ01. The sequence continues at coordinate 1,166 of CAZSZN010000084.1, forward strand.
TTGCGTCTTTCACACACGTTTGAGGATGCGCGCCGGGTCCAGCCGCACGCGCACCACCTCGGGCGACACGGGCGCCACCACCGCAAACTCCGGCAGGCGGGTGTCGCGCAGCACCGGGATGGCCAGCGCGATGTTCTGGCTGCTGGTGATGGACACGGCCAGGGGCTGGCGGGCGCTGGGCCCCCGGCGCACCACCACGGCGGTTTCCTGGTTGGCCAGGCGCACGTAGCTGCCGGGCGGGTAAAACCCCAGCGCCTTCACCAAGGCTTCGCCCAGCAGCTTGTGCTGTGCCGAGCCGGCGTTGTAGATGTTGCGGATCGCCGTCAATGGGGCCATGGCCTGCCGGTACGAACGCGGGGCCAAACCGGCGGTGAAACGGTCGGCCAACTGCAACAACATCAGGCCCGACGCCTGCACCCGGCGGCCTGCCGGGTAGCCGGTACCGTCGCTGGCCTCGTGGTGGTGCTCCACCAGCCACAGCCAGCCCTCGTCGTCCACGCCCAGCTGGCGCAGCAGGGTGGCACTCTGGCTCGGGTGTTCGTGGATCTGACGGCGCTGCTGCGGGTCGGGCGGCGTGCGCTGGGCGCGCAGCTGGTTGTGCAGCGCGTACATCCCCATGTTCATTGTCAACGCGGCCCTGGCCAGCGTTTCCACCGGCTGCTCCAGCTCGTCCGACCAATGCACCACCATCAGCCGCAGCAGCGCGGCCGCCGCCAGCGCATGGTTGCCGGAATACGCATGGGCCAGCGTGGGCTCCTGCAACAACTGCAGCAGCATGAACAAGGTGTCGTCGGCGTGCGTTTGGGCCAGCCACTTCAGCACCGCTTGCACCGCCTCGAAGCGCTCCAGAAAATCGGGCCGCTGCGCCCCGTCGCGCAACAGGGCGGACAAGGTTTTGCTCAGGCGCAAGGTCACGTCCACCGGGTCGACATGGGCGCCACTGCGCAAAGCCTTCAAAGTCAACAGATCGAGCTGATCGGTCGGCACCCCTGATGCCTGCTGACCACGAACGGCGGTGGCCGTGGCGGCCGCCACCCCGGCGCGCAACAGCACCTGCCCGTCCGCCACCGTGTCGGCCCAGCCCTGGTAGTCCTCCTCCCGCACCATCGGCCGCTGCGCCGCCAGGCTGCGCAGCACATCGCCGGACTGGATCACCTGCCCGCGAGACAACAGCAGCACGCCGCGCTCGTTCCACACATCGACGGGCACCGGCTGCCCCAACGTGAAGACGTCTAGCGAAAGCGGCAAATAGCGATCGGCCATGTCAGGTGTGGGGCTACGTCGTCGAAAATGTTACCAATGACATACATTTGATTCTATTGTAACTTTATTTAAATTAAAGTGGTAACAATTCACCGATCTGATATTGGACAATTGGCGGATCGATATGTTTGCATCACATCCGCTGACCCGCCGACTGCTGGTCTCGTCGGCGCCCGAACCCTTCTTCTCGGCCGAGCCCGTGCGGCTGGCGCAAGAACTCCAACTCCTGTACCTCGCACACGGGGTGACTGGGCTGTTGCTGTACGCCAACGGTTCGGTGATGGAATTCCTTGAAGGGGCGGCGTCCGACGTGGATGCCGTGCTAGACGGTGCACCGCGCGATGGACTCGATCACGGGCATTTCTGGCTGGACCGGGCCGTTCGCCCGCACCGGGTGTTTGACGACTGGCGCCTGTACTCCTTCCACCGCTGCGCGCGCCCGAAAGAGGTGTTCAAGGCGCCCGACGATTTGAGCGAGCGCCTGGCCACCAACGCCTGGCGCGACCCGGTGCTGATGGCCCTTGCGAATTTCTGGTCACTGCGGTAGAAAATCCAGACAACAGGGAATCAACCATGCTCGCGAACCCCCAGATCGCCACAGCGGCCCTTGACTCCAGCCTGGACGGCCTGCTGGTCTTGGACTTGGCCGGCGAACCCCTGTTCTGGAACCGTCCTTACGAGCGCCTGTGGGGTATCGCGTCCTCCCAAGAGCGGCGCTACAGCGCCCTGGAACTGCAAGCCCACATCACCGCGCAACTGGCGCCGGCCCACGACAACACCAGCGACTTTCTGGTGGCGGTGCAAACCACACCGCAGGCCGAGTTGCGCCACTTCCGCACCCGCGATGGCCGCTGGCTGCAACGCCGCGTGACCGACTTTGTGCACCAGGGCCGCAAGCAAGGCCTGCTGATCGCCTGGTCGGACGTGACCCAGGAGCACCAGCGCGTCCTGGACGGCGAGCGCGAACGGGAGCTGCTGAGCGAGCTGATCGAAAACGTGCCCGACCAGATCTATTTCAAGGACCAGGAGTCGCGCTTCATCAAAATCAACCCCAGCCTGGCCAAGCGCTATGGGTTGCAACAGCCCGCCGACGCGGTGGGCCTGAGCGACGCCGACTTTTACTCGCCCGAACACGCCGCCCAAACCCGGCAAGAGGAGCGGGCCATCATGAAGAGCGGGTTTGGGGTGTACAACCAGTTGCACCACGAACAGTGGCAAGACGGCCACGAGAGCTGGAACATTTCCACCAAAATGCCGCTGCGGGACCACACGGGCGACATCATCGGCACCTTCGGCATTTCGCACGACATCACCGAGCACAAGCAAAAAGAGGCGCTGATCTGGCGCCAGGCCCACCACGATGGGCTGACCGGTTTGCCCAACCGGCTGCTGCTGACGCTGCGCTGGGAACAACTGCAAGCCATGGCCGAACGCATCCGCAGCGGGCTGGGTTTGCTGCTGATCGACCTGGACCATTTCAAAGAGGTCAACGACACACTGGGCCACTCCGCCGGCGACCAGTTGATCCAGCAAGTGGCGCAACGGCTGCAAAACACCCTGCGTGCCAGCGACACCGTGGCCCGCCTGGGGGGCGACGAGTTCGCCGTGGTGCTGAACCACCTGACGCAGCCGATCGTGGCGGCCGAACTGGCGCAAAAAATCATCCATGAACTGACCGAACCGTTCGCGATTGGCGACGAATCGGTGTTCGTCACCGCCAGCATCGGCATCGCGCTGTTCCCCAACGACGGGCGCTCGCTGGAAGAACTGTTCCGGCATGCCGACCAGTCGATGTACCAGGCCAAGGCGCAGGGGCGCAACCGCTTCAGTTTCTACACCGCGTCGATGGAGCGCGATGCGCGCCGGCGGCTCAGCCTGGGCATGGACCTGCGGCGGGCCCTGGCGCGCGAGCAACTGCACCTGGTCTACCAGCCGGTGGTGGCGCTGGCGACCGGTCAGGCCGCCAAAGCCGAGGTGCTGTTGCGCTGGAACCACCCCGAACTGGGCCCGATCGGGCCGGCCGAGTTCATCCCGATTGCCGAATCGCACGGCCTGATCGGCGAGATTGGCGACTGGGTGCTGATTCAGGGCTTGCAGCAGTTGCAACGCTGGCGCCAGCAAGGCTTTGGCGAACTGAAGCTGGCCATCAACCAGTCGCCGTTGCAGATGGCCCGCCCGCAAAGTTCGTCGCTGGACCTGCCGCACACGCTGCAACGGCTGGGCCTGCCGGGCGACGCCCTGGTGGTGGAAATCACCGAAGGCGTGCTGCTGCAACCCGCGCCCCGGGTGCGCGAGCGGCTGCAGCAGTTGCTGGACCACGGCGTGTGCCTGGCCATCGACGATTTCGGCACCGGCTACTCCGCGCTGTCCTACCTGCACCAGTTCGACATCCAGCTGCTCAAAATCGATCGCAGCTTTGTGCAGAACATGGCCGACAGCGCCAAGAACCTCGCCATCTGCCGCTCCATCATCCAGATGGCCAAGGCGCTGGGCATTGCGGTGGTGGCCGAGGGCGTGGAAACCGAGCAGCAACACCTGTTGCTGTGCGAAGCGGGCTGCGACTTCGGCCAGGGTTACTGGTACAGCCGCCCGCTGGACGCGCCCGCGTTTGAGGCCTGGCTGGCGGCGCGCCAACCACCGCCCTGACGCACCGGCTCAGGGCCGGGTGCGCTGCAGGTGCAGCTCGAAAAATTCGGCCACCGGGCGCGGCCGGTCGTACAGATAGCCTTGCAGCAAGTCGCAACCGCTGCTGTGCAGAAAGCGCGCCTGGGCGCTGGTTTCCACCCCTTCAGCCACGGTTTTGATGCCAAACCGCCGCGCAATCGACAGAATCGCCTGCACCAGGGCCGCGTCGTCGGCGTCGTCTTCCAGGTCACGCACGAAGGATCGGTCGATCTTGAGTTCGTGCACCGGCAACCGCTTCAGGTAGGCCAGGCTGGAATACCCGGTGCCGAAATCGTCGATCGAAAAGCGGAAACCTTCGTTTTCCAGCATCACCAGCTGCTGCGCCAGCTGCGGCTGCAACAGCACACCTTCGGTGATCTCCAAGATCAGGGCCCCCGGCGCGATCTGCGCCTGAGCCACGGCGGCGCGCAGGCCATCGGCAAACGCGGGGTGGCGGATCTGCAAGGGACTGAGGTTGACCGACACCACGAAATCGGGGCGCGACCGCTGGGCTTGGCGCGCCACCTCGGCCGCCTGTGCCAGCACCCACAGGCCCAGCGGCACGATCAGCTCCGACTCCTCGGCCACCGGAATGAAGTCGGCCGGTGAAATCTCGCCGCGCTCCGGGTGGCGCCAGCGCAGCAGCAGTTCCGCCCCCGCCAGCTCGCCCTTGGGCGTCCACTTGCCCTGCATGCACAGGTAGAACTCCTGGCGCTGCAGGGCCAGGCGCAAATCGTTGTCCAGCTGCAGGCGGCGGGTCACGGTCTGGTGCATCACCGGTTCGTACTGGCGCCAGGTGCCGCGCGCGTCGCCTTTGGCGGCGTACATCGCGGTGTCGGCTTCGCGGATCAGGTCCTCCACCGATTCGGTGGGCCCCTTGGGGAACAGAGTGATGCCGATGCTCACCCCCACCCGCAAGGGTGCGCCGTGCACCGGGAAGGGCTCGTCCAGCGCCTGCTGCAATTTGGTCGCCACCTGCTGCGCCAGCGTGCGGGCGGCGGCCTCGTCGGTCGCCAGTTCGGGCAACAGCACCAGCATTTCATCGCCCCCCATGCGGGCCAGGGTGTCGCCCGCGCGCAGCTGCGACTGCAAACGCGCCGCCACCCATTGCAGCAATTCGTCACCGGCCGAATGGCCGTGGGTGTCGTTCACGCGCTTGAAGTGGTCCAGGTCCAGAAACAGCAGCGCCCCCATGCGCCGGTGGCGCTGCGCCGCCACCACCGCCTGCTGCAGACGGTCCTTCAGCATCAGGCGGTTGGGCAACTGGGTCAGGGCGTCGGTGGTGGCCGCCTGTTCCAGCGCCTGCTCCATGCGTTTGCGCTCGTCAATGTCCAGCATCACGCCCGACAGGTTCACCACCCGTCCGCGCGCGTTGCGCTGCGTCACCGCCCCACCGCACAGCACCCAACGCCACTCGTCGTTGCCAAAGCGGATGCGGCATTCAAACCGGAACGCCGGCCGCACGCCCCGCAAATGCGCCCGCAGTTCGCGCATCGCGTGCGGCCGGTCTTGCGGGTGGACGAGGTCGGCCGGCACCAGGCGGCCATGGTTGGCTCCCAGCCGATGGCGCCACAGCTCCGACACCTCAATCTGGTGCTGGCGCACGTTCCAATGCCAGTGGCACAGGTCGGCGGTGGCGCACGCCAGCTCCATGTAATGCCCCAACTGCACCTGGTCGGTCTGGTCGGCCAGTGCCACCATCACGCCTTCGGGCTCGCCCATGGCACCGGGCAGCGGCGCGGCGCTCATCTGCAACCAGCGGCTGTGGCCTTGCGGGTCCACCACCGCCACCAGTTGCTGACCCACGGCGCGGTGGTTGTTCAGCACCTCCTGCGTCAGGCTGTGGATGGGTGCGGGCAGGTGCCAGCCGGGCTCGACAGACGGATGCTCCAGCAGGCGACGCGCCAGGCGGTTGGAGCGTTGCACCGTCAAATCGGCACCCTGCTGCAAAAAGCCCACCGGCAAGGCCTCGAACATGGCTTTCAGGTGCTCGCGCTGGCGGATCAGCTCAGTGATGTCGGTTTCGATGGCCACGAACCCCAAGAACCCAAGCTGCTCGTCGTTCAGCGGCTGCAGGTCCACATCCATCCAATACACGTTGCCGGCCTTGCCCCGGTTCAGGATGTGAACCCGCGCGGGCTGGCGTTGCCGCACCGCCTCGCGCAACGTGGCGCGCTCGCGCTCCGAGGTGCCTTCAAATTGCAACAATGCCCCTGGTGTGCGGCCCACCGCATCGGCCAGGCTGTAACCGGTCACCTGCTCGAAGGCGTGGTTGACCCAGATGGTGCGGCCTTGCGGGTCGGCCATGATGACCACGTTGTTGGTGCGCTCTGCCACCAGCGCCAGCCGCTTGAGGGCCAGGCGCTGCTCCCGCAACTGGGCTTCGATGTCCAGCTGCCGCAAGGTGGTGCGGCGCAGTTCCAGCAGGTGCACCAGCTGGCGCCCCAACCGTTTCAAAATATCGATTTGGTCTGCGCTCAGGCGGCGCGGCTGGCGGTCGATCACGCACAGCGTCCCCAGCGCTTGCCCGTCCGACGTGACCAATGGACAACCGGCGTAAAACCGGATGTGGGGCTCGCCCACCACCAGCGGGTTGCCGGCAAAACGCGGATCTTGCGCGGCGTCCTCCACCACCATCACATCGGGTTGCAGAATCGCGTGGCTGCAAAACGCCCAATCGCGCGGGGTTTCACACGCGTCCAGTCCCACCTTGCTTTTGAACCATTGGCGGTGCTCGTCCACCAGCGAGATCAGGGCAATCGGCACGTCCAGCAAACGGCTGGCCAGATGGGGAAAATCGTCAAACGCCAGCTCGGGCGCAGTGTCCAGCACGGCATAGCTCGCCAACGTCTGCAGCCGTTGCGACTCATCGGATGGAAGCGGTGCGGGCGTGAACGCTTTCATGGCTGACCTTGTGGAACGGGAGCCTCAAGCATAGCGCCCCACGCCAACAGCGCCTGACCCAGCAAATTCACCAACCCCAATAAAGGTATGGTTGGACGCCGCCCGCGCGGATCGTCGCTCAGGCTTGGCCGTTCAGCACGACTGCAGTGCCGGCCAACGCAGGCGATTGCGCGGCCGTGATGACCCAGACCGGAATCTCGGCCAGATAGGGACGAAAACGGCCCTTGGCTTCAAAACGTTCGCGGAACGGGGACTCGTCGAAAAACGCGCCCAGGCGCGGCACGATGCCACCCCCGATGTACACCCCGCCCTTGGCCCCCAGCGTGAGCGCCAGGTTGCCCGCCACCGAACCGAGGAAGGCACACATCATGAGCAGCGCCTCGCGCGCCAGCGCGTCACCCGCCAAACCCGCTTCGCTGACCTGGGCGGCGGTGCAGGCCGGCGGCAGCGCCACGCCATCGGCTTCGCACAAGATGCTGTAAATGTCCAACAAGCCCATGCCACTGACCGCGCGCTCGGCCGACGCATGGCCATGGCGCTGGTGCAAGGCCTGCACCACGGTACGCTCGCGGGCGGTCGTGGCGGCCAGCGACACGTGCCCGCCCTCCCCTTGCAGCGGCACCCAGCCGCCGCGCCCGTCCGGCAGCAGGCCAGACACGCCCAGCCCGGTGCCGGGGCCGATCAAACCGATGGCGGCATGGGGCAAGGCCGCTTGCCCACCGATCTGCCGTTTGTCCGTTGCCGGCAATCCCGGCAACGCCAGAGCCAGGGCGGTGAAGTCGTTCAGCACCTCCAACCGGGCGAAACCCAGGGCCTGGCGCAAAGCCGAAATCGAGAACGACCAGTGGTGGTTGGTCATGCGGACCTGATCGCCATGCACCGGGTTGGCGATCGCCACCGCCGCGACCTTGGGCCGGGGCTGTGCCAAGCCACCCAGGTAGGTGCGCATGGCGGCTTCGAGGGTGGGGAATTCCGCACAAGGCAAGGTTTGCACCGATTCGATCGGCGCCCCCGGGCCCGCCTGCCAAGCAAAACGGGCGTTGGTGCCGCCCACGTCGGCCAACAAGCGAGGGGTAACGGTGGATGTGTCCATGGTGGTCTGCAGGTATCGCCCAACGGGGCGCCGAATTGTAATTTAGTTACAAATCCATGGCAAGCCCAAACCCGAGCAACTGGGTGAAGCGGCCTCTATGGCACCGGCTCAACAGCAAAACAAGTCGGGCTCAGGCAGGCATTCCAGGCCAGGGCGGGCCAGCAAGTAGCCCTGAAACAGAGTAACACCCATCTGGCGCAAAGCGTCCAGCTCACCTGCGCGCTCAATGCCTTCGGCCACCACCTTGCACCCCAGCGCCTTGCAGGTGCCAATGACGCCACCCACGATCGCGCGGCGCACCGCGTCGCGGTCGATGTCTCGCGTCAGGGCCATGTCGAGCTTGACGAGGTGCGGCTGGAAATCGGCGAGCAGGTTCAGGCCGGAATAACCGGCACCGAAGTCGTCGATCGCGGTCAGGAAACCGCGTTGCTGATAGTCTTTGATGATGCGCAGCGCGTGCGCGGGATCGTGGATTTTCTCGGACTCGGTGAGCTCGAAAATCAACCGATCGGGCGAGAAGCCAACCTTGTGCGCAGCCGCCAGCGTGAGTCGGATGCAAGTCGCCGGCTCGTACACCGCATTGGGCAAAAAGTTGATGGACAGGTACGCATCCATGCCCAGGCGCTTGGCGGTGTCGATGGCGAGCACACGGCAGGTCTGGTCAAAGCTGTACAGCTCGTGCGGCTGCACCGCCGCCAACACCTGCCCTGCCGACTCACCCTGGGCACCGCGCACCAAGGCTTCGTACGCAAACACGTTGCGGCTCTCCACATCCACAATGGGCTGGAAAGCCATTTTGAGTTCCAACTCAAACGGCGTGGCGTTGCGGCACCGGATGCAGCCGACCAGATCGGCGTCGGCATCCGCGAAAAAATGGGACAGGTACATGCGTCTCCTGGGCGGCCCCAGTTCGGGCCGGCCTTGCTGTGGCTGCTACGGGTTCAATATACCCGAGGCAGCCCAGGAAACGCCAGAGCGGGAGCCCTCAGGCTTGTGCGCGTTCGTGCCGGTCAGCGGCTGCGTACAGGTCGTCCAACATGGCAGCATCGTCGGAGAAATCACGCAGGGCCAGCGCACGCAGGGCTTCGGCTTCTTGGAAGCGGATGGCGCTTTCGCGCGGAGCGGCAGAGCGCAGAGCTTCATAACGCGACAAGAAGCGCTGGACACCGGCGACCCAGTCGATCAGACGGGACGAGGTGGCTTCGATGTAAGAAGCAGGGATTACAGCGGTAGACATACAACCTCCTGAAAAGAAAAAGCAGTTGTTGCGCCGCAGTATAGGGTTAACCCTAGATCAATGTCTAGGGTTAACCCTAGGTTTTTTCGGGATTCCTGCAACAGACAGCATCCGCCCGCCGATCAACCCCCTGGTCAATCCAAGGCAAAACCGCCATTGAGAGCGTCACGCAGGTACTTCACCAGCACCGACACCGCCTGCGGCACGTGGGCCGCGTAAGGGCGCAGCGCGTAGAGCTGGCCCGCGAACGAACCCACGGGCGTCCAGCCCGGCAGCACTTCCACCACCTTGCCCGCGCGCAAGGCCGCCTGCGCGGTGAAGTCGGGCAGCAGGGCCACGCCCAGGCCCGCCACCGCCGCGTCGCGCAAGGCCTCGCTGTTGTTGGCCGACAGCGAACCGCTGACCTGCACCGTCACCCGTTCGGTGCCCAGGTGGGGCGGTGGCTGCAGGGTCCAGGCCGGCGCTTCGTGCGCGCGGGGGTAATGCAGGCAGTTGTGGCCCGTCAGGTCTGCCGGTAGCGCAGGCACGCCCTGCCGGCGCAGGTAGGCACGGCTGGCCACCAGCACCGAGCGGGTTTCGCACAGGGTCCAGGCCACGTGGGTGTCGGGCGGCGACGCCGTGTGGCGGATCGCCAGGTCGTACCCCTCCGTCGCCAGCGAGGACAGGCGGTCCGACAGGTCGAGCTGCAAGCGAACCTCCGGGTACTGGCGCAAGAACTCGGCCAGCACCGGCACCAGTTGCTGGCGCGCCAAGGCCACCGGCGCGGTCAGCCGCACCAGCCCGCGCGGCGAACCGGCCAAATCGCGCACCTGGGCAAAACTCTGTTCGATGTGCTCGAACGAGGCCCGGGTGTCGTCCACCAGGTGCTGGCCGGCTTCGGTCAGGCGCACGCTGCGGGTGGTGCGCTGCACCAGGGGCACGCCCGCCACCCGCTCCAGCTCGGTGATGCGCTGGCTCATGGCGGCTTTGCTCACCCCCAGCCGGTCGGCCGCAGCGGTGAAGCTGCCCTGTTGTGCCAGCACGGTGAGCCAGTGCAAGTGGCCCCACAGCGATTCGATTTTTTGCTCATTCATGGCCCGATTGTTCACCATTTCAAACAATCAATTCAAGCGGTTGATCTGTACACCCCCGGATGGCTTTCCTACACTGGCCCTTGTTCTGAATCCCACTGGAGACCCCATGACCCCCTACACCGACAACACCGAAGTCGCCCAATACATCGCCGGCCAACGCACCACCGGCAGCGGCACCCGCACACAACCCGTGTACAACCCCGCCACCGGCGCCGTCAGCCGCCAGGTGCGCCTGGGCAACGTGCAAGACGTGGACACCGCCGTGGCGGCCGCGCAGGCCGCCTTCCCCGCCTGGTCCGAGACCCCGCCGATCCGCCGCGCCCGCGTCATGTTCAAGTTCCTGGAACTGCTGAACCAGCGCAAGGACGAACTGGCCGCCATGATCACCGCCGAGCACGGCAAGGTGTTCACCGACGCGCAGGGCGAAGTGGCCCGTGGCATCGACATCGTGGAGTTCGCCTGCGGCATTCCGCAACTGCTCAAGGGCGACTACACCGAACAAGTCTCCACCGGCATCGACAACTGGACCATGCGCCAGCCCCTGGGCGTGGTGGCCGGCATCACCCCGTTCAACTTCCCGGTCATGGTGCCGATGTGGATGTTCCCGGTGGCCATCGCGGCGGGCAACACCTTCATCCTCAAGCCCAGCCCGACCGACCCGTCGCCCTCGCTGTTCATCGCCGATCTGCTGGCGCAGGCGGGCCTGCCCAAAGGCGTGTTCAACGTGGTGCAAGGCGACAAGGAAGCC
>CAZSZN010000085.1:0-11659 GCA_964610405.1 uncultured Macromonas sp.
TCACGCACGACCCACACCTGGCCGCGCGCTGCGACCGGCTGGTGGAACTGGTGGACGGGCAGATAGACCGGGACGAGCCGGTGACGCCGCTGGATCAGGGCGCGGCCTGAAGCTGCAGGCCCGGACATAGACGTTGCGCCAGCGCGGCGGCGTCGGCCTTCCACTGCGCCTGCAGGTGGTCGCCAATCGGCATGTCGGGCACGTGGCGCATGAGGTGACGGACCGCGCCTGGGACACCGCTGCCCTCGTCTTCCACCTTGAAGGTATAGCGGACGCCGCGCGCAACATAACTGGTGCCTGTGCTCAACGTCACGGGCTCGGCGTAGCGCTGCCCTTCCAGGCGCAAGTGGCCCGCGTACACCGCCTGCCCGGGCGCCTTGGGCACGCACAGCGCAATGCGCGGCCACGAGATATAGGTGTCGTCGGTGTACGTGCCAAAGCCTATGCGCGTGACCACGTAGGCCCCGGGCGGCACCTGCCAGCGAAAGCGCCCCTGCTGCGCCTCCACTGCGGGGAAGGCGTGCACCTGGCCCGTGCTCAGGTTCACCGCGTTCATGAAGGGCGCGGGCCACGCCGGGCGGAATGCGCCATAGGGCGTCATGACATGGCCATCAATGACGTAGTTCATGCGGCCCGTGACGACGGTGAGGGATTCGTCAGAGAGCTGGCGCACGGGCGCCTCGCGCATGATGTTCACGGCACAGCCGGAAAGTGCGGAGGCAGCCAGCAGGGTCAAGGCAAAGTGCGTCATCGGGCGAGGCGTCATGCGTCGCAGTTTAGTCCGGTGGTATGATCCACCCCGTCACTGGGGAGTAGCCTCTCTTCACCGCGAAGTGACGTGCGTCAACACACTTGCCCTGCGGGCATGGCGCACGTGGCCGAAACGCTTGGCAAGACCTTTGACCACCGCACCGCCGTTCGAGCCGGGGTTGTGAGGTGGTCATTCGTCTGTCACCGGCCGAGGTATTGCTCTCATGGAAGCACTTCTGGTGTCCACCGGCGTGGTGGCCCTGGCCGAAATCGGCGACAAAACCCAACTGCTGGCGTTCCTGCTGGCGGCCCGTTTCAAGAAACCCCTGCCCATCATCCTGGGCATCCTCGTGGCCACGGTGGCCAACCACTCGCTGGCCGGTGCCGTGGGCGCATGGATCATCGCCACCCTGAGCGCCGACGTGTTGCGCTGGGTGCTGGGCCTGTCGTTCCTGGGCATGGCGGTGTGGACGCTGATCCCCGACAAGATGGAAGACGAAGGTACACCGCGTTATGCGCAACGCCTGGGGGTGTTTGGCGCCACGCTGGTGACCTTCTTCCTGGCCGAAATGGGCGACAAAACCCAGATTGCCACCGTCGCCATGACGGCCCACTACGCGATGCCGGTGGTGGTGGTGATCGGCACCACGCTGGGCATGCTGATCGCCGATGTGCCCGCCGTGTTCGTGGGCGACAAGCTGGCCCACCGCATCCCGATGAAGCTGGTGCACGGCCTGGCGGCGGCAGTGTTCGCGGTGCTGGGGGTGTTGGCGCTGTTGGGCGTAGGCGGTTCACTGACGGGTTGAAGCCGGCGCCGATTCGGCGTGGCCGGGCAAGCACAAGGTGGCCCGCAAGCCGCCCAGCTCGGCCCGGTCCAGCGCCAGCGTGCCGCCGTACAGGCGGGCCACTTCGCGCACGATGTCCAGCCCCAAGCCACTGCCGGGCACCTGCTCGTCGGCGCGCACGCCCCGGGCCAGCACCTGCTCACAAAGCGCTTCGGGCAAGCCAGGGCCGTCGTCCGACACGGTCAGGCACAGGCGGCCCTGGTCGGGGCCGGCCCGCACCAGCACCTGGTCCCGGCCCCACTTGCAGGCGTTGTCCAGCAGGTTGCCCACCATCTCTTGCAGGTCTTGTGTTTCGCCGTCAAACACCAGGTCGGGCGTGCAATCCACCTGGATCGTCAACGGCGGGGCGTCCCCGCGCACAGCGTGGACCTTTTGCATGACGCGCACCAAACCGTCCAGCACGGGCGCGACCGGGGTGCGCAACCCGGCGGCCCCCGCACCGGCAGCACGCGCGCGCCCGAGGTGCCAATCGACCTGCCGGCGCACCGTGTCCACCTGCTCGGTCATTTGCCGGGCTGTGGCCGCGTCGGGCAGCTGGTGCGCCAGTTGGCCGAGCACCGCCAGCGGCGTCTTGATCGCATGGGCCAGGTTGCCGGCCATCTGGCGCGCGCGCTGCACGCCCTGCTGGTTCTGGTCCAGCACGCGGTTGAAGTCGTCCACCAACGGCGCCACTTCGGCCGGAAAAGTGCCGGCCAGCCGAGGCGCTTCGGCGCGACGCACCGCTTGGACCGCCGCCTGCAATTGATGCAAAGGCCGCAAGCCCAGGCCCACCTGGGCCCACGCGGCCAGCCACAAAGCACCGCCCAGCACCGCGAGGTACAGCGCCAACTGGCGGGTGAAGTGGTCCACAGCCGTCTCCAGCTCATCGGTCTGAGCGGCCACCAACAGGCGCCATGCAGGGGCCTCCGGCCCAGAGCCCACGCCCTGCGTTTCAAAGCGCACGGTGCGCTCCAACACCCTCACCGCCTGGCCTGCGGGGCCAACGCCCGGGTGGCGGTGCACCTCACCATCGGCCTGGGGGTCGCGCGGCAGTTGCAACACCGTGTCCCACAGCGAGCGGGATCGCAGCACGGGCGCTGATGAAGCGGGGGCCGAGACGGCTTCCACCTGCCAGTACAGCCCCGCGTAGGGGGTTTGCCAGCGCGGGTCGCTCAAGGGGGTCTTGAGCCAGGGGCGACCCTGGGCATCGAGCTCGACGGCGGCGGTGAGCTGGTCGAGCTGGTGCCGCAATTGAGCGTCAAACTGGGCCAGCGCATGCTGCCGGAACAGCCCCGCCAACACGAAGCCGGCGGCCAGCAAGGCCAGCGCCACGGCCACAGCGGTGGCCGCGAGCAAGCGCCAGCGAAGGGACGGTGCGTGCCGCGCCGACACCTCAACCTCCGGCCGTGGGCGCCACGAGGCGGTAGCCCAGGCCACGCACGGTTTCGATCAGGCCGGGCGGCAACTTCTTGCGCAGGCGGGCCACGAACACCTCGATGGTGTTGGAGTCGCGCTCGGCATCCTGCGCGTAGAGGTGCTCGGTCAGGGCGGTGCGCGACACCAGCTCGCCCGGGTGGTGCATCAGGTAGGCCAGCAGCCGGTATTCGTGCGCGGTCACGGGCACCATCTGGCCATCAAGCAGCACGCGGCCGCTGCGGGTGTCCAGCGCCAGCGGTCCGCATTGCAGCAAGGGTGACGACAGGCCCTGCGCCCGGCGCAGCAAAGCGCGCACCCGCGCCAGCAGCTCTTCGGTGTGGAACGGTTTGGTGAGGTAGTCGTCGGCCCCGGCGTCGATGCCGGCGACCTTTTCGTGCCATTGGTCGCGCGCGGTCAACACCAGCACTGGCGAGGCCACGCCCTCGCTGCGCCACCGCTTGAGGACGCTCAGCCCGTCCAGCACGGGCAGCCCCAGGTCCAGCACGATCACGTCGTAGGTTTGCACACCACCCAGGTACCAAGCCTCGCGGCCGTCGCTGGCCTGATCGACCGCGTAGCCGGCATCGGCCAGCACCTGGCGCAACTGGGCCGCCAGCGTGGGTTCGTCTTCGACCAACAGCACCCGCATCAGCGCGCGCTCCGCTGGCGCTCTTCGCGCTGTTTCAGCACGGTGGCATCGCGGGCGTCCACGTCGAGCTTGAGCACGCCACCGCCGGGTTGCAGCAACTTGAGTTCGTAGACCCAACGGTCTTTCTCGCGTTCCAGCTCCACCTCCAGCACATGACCCGGGTGCTGGCGGCCCACCCGCTCCAGCAGGGTGGGCAGGGGCAGCACTTCGCCAGCGACCAGCGCGGCGCGGGCACGGTCGTGGTCGCTGTCGGCCCAGGCCGGAAGACCGGTCAGCAGTGCCAGCGCCAGCGCGCCGGTAAACAACAAGGTGGTACGCATTGCAGGTCTCCAAAAAAGGCCTTGGCATTTTGGGCCGCCCCACCTGAACGCCCGATGAACGGGGGGTTCAGGCTGGGTACAGGGGCCAGCGCGCACCATGCCGCTGTCTGCGCGATTCAGTCCCATTGTCTCAGGAGGATGCATGTTCACCTTGCCCCGCACACCCACCCTGGCCACGGCCGGCCTGGTTGCCCTGCTTGCCTGGCCGGCCAGCCACGCCGCCGACACCAGCGCCGCCGACCAACTGGCCCGCTGGACCGCCGAAGCCGGCGCCCCGGCCCAGGCCGAACGCGGCCGGGTCTTTTTTGCGGCCCGCCACGGCGGGGAGTGGTCCTGCGCCTCCTGCCACGGCACCCCACCCACCACAGCGGGCAAACACGCCAGCACCGGCAAAACCATCGCGGCCCTGGCGCCGGCTTTCAACCCGAAGGCCTTTACTGACAGCGCCCGGGTGGACAAATGGTTTCGCCGCAATTGCAAGGACGTGCTGAGCCGCGAGTGCAGCGCCCAGGAAAAGGCCGACGTGATGGCGTACCTCATCCGCCTGCAACCCTGAACCGACGACACCGGAGCCCACCATGACCCCACGCCCCCCTGCATTCACCTGGCGCGCCGCCTGCGGCCTGGCCCTGACATTTGCCCTCACCGCAGCGGCTTGGCCGGCGCGGGCCGACGGCCCGCTGCTGCCCCGAACCGTGCCCCCGGCTTACACCCAGGAATGCGCCACCTGCCACACCGCGTACCCGCCGGCGCTGCTGCCAGCGCGTTCGTGGCAACGCATCATGACGGGACTGGAGCGGCATTACGGCACCGACGCCTCGCTGGACGCGGCCACCGTACAGCAACTGGCCGGTTGGTTGCAACAGCACGCGGGCACCTACAAGCGCGTGAGCGAAGCACCGCCGCAAGACCGCATCACCCGCTCCGCCTGGTTTGAACGCAAACACCGCCAGCTCGACGACGCGGTGTGGCGACACGCCAGCGTGAAAAGCGCGGCCAACTGCGCGGCCTGCCACACCCAGGCCGAGCGCGGCCGCTTCGACGACGACGAACTGCGCTTCCCCACCGGCCTGGACGCGCGTTACCGCCGCGCGTTTCAAGACTGAGTCACCCCACGCCCGAGCCTGTACACCATGACCACGTCGCACACCCTCCCCACGAACGGCAGCCCCGACGCCGCTGCGCCGGCCAGTGCGCCGCCCACACGGCGCGTGACGGACGCGCCCACCCGCCTGTTCCACTGGCTGTTTGCGCTGTGTTTTGCCGGCGCCTACCTCACCGCCGACGGTGAACGGCTGCGGCTGGTGCACGTGACGCTGGGCTACACCCTGGCGGGGCTGCTGACGTTTCGCCTGCTCTATGGGCTGTACGGCCCTCGGTCCATGGGCTTGGCCGCGCTGTGGGGCAAGGTGGCCCAGGCCCCGTCGTGGTGGCGATCGGTGCGGGCGTTTGCCACACGCCAACCCGGCGCGCCGACCTGGACGCCACTGCAACGGCAAACCGAAAACCTCGCGATGGGGGTGACCATCGTCGCCGTGTTGCTGACGGTGCTGCCGTTGACACTGAGTGGCTACGCGACCTTCAACGACTGGGGCGGCGAATGGCTGGAAGACCTGCACGAAGCGACGGGGGAACTCATGCTGGCGCTGGTGCTGGCCCACCTGGGCCTGCTGCTGTTGCTCAGTGGGCTTCGACGCAAGAACCAGGCCCTGCCCATGTGGTCCGGACGGCTGCCCGGCCGCGGCCCCGACCTGGTGAAGCACAACCGCACCTGGCTGGCCGCCGTGCTGATGGCGGCGGTGCTGGGCTACTGGGGCTGGGAGTTCGTCCAAGCTTTGGCACTGAACACCCACACCTGATGATGCAGCAGGGCCACACCGCCGCAGATCAATGCGGTCCACGCGGTGTGGCTGGGGTAGTGGGCGCCGCGCAGCGTTTGCGTCCAACCCAACAGCAGGCCCAGGCCCAACACGGCCAGCAGCAGGTGCCCACCGCGCTGACGCCGTTGAGGATCGGGGCTGGCCAGCCAGGGCAGAGGCAGGGCCAGAAACGCCAGCGCGGCCGAGGCGTGGCCGCCGGGAAAGCAGTGGCCCGGGCCCCCATCCGCCACGCCCCAGGCCCAGTGCGACACGTAGGTGGCCGCGCCACCCAACGCTTGCAAATCCCAGGGGCAGCTCGTCAGGCTGTGGCGCTTGACGGCGTTGACCGCTACCAACGCCAGCACGGTGCCGCTGGCGACTTCAACCCGCTGCCAACGGTTCAACTGGCGCAACGGCCCCACGGGCCACAGCACCATGAGCACCAGCGCCACCACCGCCAGCGTGGCGAGTTGCCGCGCGGCGTCGTGCAGCACATTTTCCAGCCACCACTGGTGGCGCCAGGGAAAGCCGCTGCCATCGGCCAGTGCTTGCATCACCGTGCGGTCCAGGCCGCTGGCGTCCCACGCCAGGGTGGCGGCCAACAAGGCAAACCAGGCCAGCCACAGCCGGCGCGACAGGGGTGGTGGGTGGGGCCAGGCCAAGCTCGTCATGCCGGCGATTGAACGCACGCCGGGTTAAGCCAGCCTTAAAGCCGCACCGCCATGCGGCAGGGGACGGCTGAACTGAGACAATGCGCCGACGGACACCCAGACCAGAGCGCCCCCACCAGCCGCGCCAGGAGAACACCCCACCATGCGGGTATTGATTGTTGAAGACGACACAGGCATCGCCAGCGGACTGGCGGCCACCCTCAAGGCCGCAGGCTACGCCGTGGACGTGTGCGGCACGCTGGGGCAGGCCAGCGCGGCCTTGCGGGTCGAAACGTTCGACCTAGTGCTGCTGGACCTGAATTTGCCCGACGGCGATGGCATCGACTGGCTGCGCCGGCTGCGGGCGGGTGGCCAGCCCCTGCCCGTGCTCATCATGACCGCCCGCGACGCCCTGCCGGACCGGGTGGCGGGGCTGGACGAGGGCGCCGACGACTACATCGTCAAACCCTTCGAGCCCGAAGAGTTGCTTGCACGCATGCGGGTGGCGCTGCGCCGCAGTGAAGGCCGCGCCACCCCCGTGCTGCGCCATGGCGACCTGGTGGTGGACCCGGCGGGCCACACCGTGCACCGCGCGGGCCAACCAGTGACCCTGCGCGCCAAGGAATTTGCCTTGCTGCTGGTGCTGCTGCGCGCCAGCGGCCAGGTGGTGACGCGCCAGCGCCTGGAGGAAGCCCTGTACGGCTTCGACGAAGCGCTGGAAAGCAACGCGCTGGAGGTGCACCTGCACCACCTGCGGCGCAAGCTGGGGGACGGCCTGGTCAAGACCGTGCGTGGCGTGGGCTACTACGTGCCCCGGCCCGGCGCGGAGGGCGTTTGATGCCCACCCCACACCCCGGCCGTGCCCCACGCCAGCTCTGGCGCTACCTCTGGGGCTGGACGCTGCTGGCCTTGCTGAGCATCTGGGCCGCGCTGGCCGCCGTGTCGTACTACACCGGGGTGCACGAGGCCGAGGAAATCACCGACGGCCAACTGGTGTCCACCGCCGAACTGCTGTTGCGCCAGGCCGGGTTGGGGGAGCTGGACCCGATGGACCAGCCCGCGCACCCGTCACGCCGCAATCCTTTCGCCGATGGCTATTCCCCCGAATTGCGTGTGGTCGCCTGGGAAGGCGGTAACCTGGCCTGGGACACCCATGGCATGGCCGAGCGCCTGCCGCCCACGCTGGTGGCTGGGCACCACACCCTGGTGCTGTCGCTTGCGGGCCAGGTGCGCACTTGGCGCATGTTCGTGGCCGACGCGGCGGGCCCCGGCCACGCACCGCGCCGTGTGGCCGTGATGATCGACACCCACCGCCACGTGGCCCTGGGACGCGACATTGCCGAGCACATCGTGCGGCCTGCGTTGGTGCTGCTGCCCCTGGTGGCCTTGCTGCTGGCCTGGGCCATCCGGCGCGGCTTGCGCCCGCTCAATGAGCTGTCCAGCGCCATCGACACGCTCGACATCGACGCCGGCCAGACCCTGCCGGCGCGCCAACCCTTTCGCGAACTGGCCGGCACGGTCAGCGCCCTCAACGGCCTGGTGGAGCGCCTGCAGGCGCAGTGGCTGCGCGAGCGGCGTTTCACGTCTGATGTGGCCCACGAACTGCGCACGCCCCTGGCCGCCCTGGTGCTGCAAGCGCGCCTGGCCCGCGAAGGCGAAACGCCCGACGTGCGCTTGGCCGCTTTGCGCCAGGTCGAACACGACGCGCTGCGCGCGGGCCGCATCCTGTCGCAGTTGCTGGACCTGGCCCGGGTGCAAGGGCTGGACGCCGGGGCCGAACAGCACGTGGACCTCTGCGCCCTGGCCCGCCAGGTGACCCGCGACCACGTGCCCCTGGCCCATGAACTGGGACAGGAGCTGGGGCTGGATGCGCCGGCATTGGCCGTCACCGTGCCGGGCCGCGCAGCCATGCTGGAACTGGCACTGCGCAACCTGGTGGACAACGCCCTGCGCCACACCCCGACGGGCACGCAGGTGGAGGTGTGCGTGGGGCTCGCCCCGGACGGGGCGGCGGCGCTGTCCGTCAGCGACGATGGGGCCCGCCACGGCCCGCAGGACAGTGCCCGCCCCGGCATGGGGGTGGGCCTGACCTTGGTGCAGCGCATCGCCGACGCGCACGCCATCCAACTGCACCACGACGCGGGCGCGCCGCCCTTCACCACCCGCTACGCCTTGGTCTGGCCGGCCGATCCCGGGAGCTGAAATCCTCCGATTTGGCAAATATTTTCCAAATTGTAATATTTGAAACTTAAATTTCCAATTGCGATAGACTGCGGTGCAGCTTCACTGAAGGAACACTCATGCGCATCGGTCTGGCCGGGTATGGCGTCGGGGGGCGGTATTTTCATGCGCCCTACATCGCGGCGGCGCAGGGCATTGAACTGGCGGGGGTGGTGACGGGCAACGCGCAGCGGCGCGCTGAGGTGGCCGTGGACCACCCCGGCCTGCCGGTCTACGACACCCTGGAGGATTTGCTGGCGGCCGGGGTGGACGCGGTCACGGTCACCACGCCGCCACAGACGCGCCGCGACCTGGTGCTGCGCGCCCTGGCGGCGGGCGTGCATGTGGTGGCGGACAAACCGTTCGCGCCGAGTGCCGAGGTGGCCCGTGAACTGGCTGCCGCCGCCGAAGCCGCTGGCCGGCTGCTCGCCGTGTTCCACAACCGGCGCTGGGACACCGATCTGCGCACCGTGCGCGCGGTGCTGGACAGCGGCCGGCTGGGCCGGTTGTTGCGTGTCGAATCCCGCTTCGAGCTGGACCAGCCAAGCACCCTGGAAGCCGGTCCGCAGGGCGGGCTGCTGCGCGACCTGGGCACGCATGTGGTGGACCAGATGATCTGGTTGCTGGGCCCGGTGGCCAGCGTGTACGCTGAACTGGACCATGTCGATCTGCCCGGCGGGCGCACCGATTCGGGCTTCACCCTCAGCCTGACGCACCGCAGCGGCGTCAGCTCCCGGGTGACGGCGGGCAAGCTGAACCGCTTGATCGAGAAGTCGTGGCGCGCCTATGGTAGTGATGGCAGCTACCTGGCGTTCGGCACCGATGTCCAGACCCAGGCGCTGCTGGCCGGGCGGAGCCCCGTGGCCGAAGGCGAGCAATGGGGGTTGGAAGACCCCGCACACTGGGGTGTGCTGCGCACGGCCCAAGGCGAGGAAACGGTGCCTTCCGCGCGCGGGACCTACCAAGATTACTACACCGCGTTTGCCGCCGCCGCCCGTGGCGAAGGGCCGTTACCGGTGTCGGCGGCCGATGGCATCCAACTGCTGGAGGTGCTGGATGCCGCGCGGCTGTCGGCCACCGAGGGGCGGGTCGTCAGGCTGTGAGGGCGGCCTGCCGAGGCGCCGTGCAGGCCCGGCGCGTGTGCCAGCCGCGTTAATCCTGCGATAAGCAGGGGCCTGAAGAATCGCGGCAGTTTTCTGCTGCTCGGTTTCTCATGGCCCTTGTTGTTCCTGCCCCTTCCATTGCCTCGGTTGCTGTGCGCGCCGCCTGGCACCCCACCGCCTTGCTGGGCGTGCTGGCCCTGTGGTTGGCCACCCTGGGCAACCTGCCGTTGTGGCTGGCGCTGTGGGCGCTGCCCGAAACCCACGGTGGGCACGCGGTGCTCACCCTCCTGGCCTGGGCCCTCGTGCTGCTGGGCCTCACGTTCACTTTTCTGTCGCTCTGGGTCTGGCCGCGCTGGTTGAAGCCGGTGGGTCTGTTGCTGTTGTTCACAGTCACCGCCACCAGTTACTTCATGCAGGCTTATGGGGGGGTGATCGACCCCACCATGCTGGCCAATGCCCTGCACACCGATGCCCGCGAGGTGCGCGACCTGCTCAACGCCACCATGGCGGTGGCCTTGCTGGCGGGGGTGGCACTGCCCGGCGGGTGGTGGTGGCGCCAGCCCGTGCGGGCCGTGCCCCTGCGCCACCTGCTGCCGCGTCAGTTGGGGGCGGGCGTGCTGACCCTGCTGGTGGCCACCGTGCTGCTGTGGCTGTCCTTCCAGGACCTGGCCTCGCTCATGCGCAACCACAAGCCCGTGCGCTACATGGTCAACCCCTTCAACACCGTCTACGCCGTCATGCGCAACGCCGTGGGCCGCGCGGCGCAGGCCCAGCAGCCCTTGCTGCCTTTGGGCCAGGACGCCACGCTGGCCACCGCAACGGTCGGCAACGCCGAAACCGCGCGCCTCATCGTGCTGGTGGTGGGCGAAACCGCCCGTGCCGCCAACTTCGGCCTGGGCGGCTACGGGCGCGACACCACCCCCCGCCTGGCCCGGTTGCGCGACGCAGGGCAACTGGTCTATTTCCCGAACGTGAGTGCCTGCGGCACCAACACCCAGACCTCGGTGCCGTGCCTGTTCTCGGGCCAGGGCCGCGCCCGGTACGACGCCGACGTGCGGCAGGAAAACCTGCTCGACGTGCTGCAGCGCGCCGGCCTGGCCGTGCTGTGGCTGGACAACCAGTCGGGCTGCAAGGGCGTGTGCGACCGCGTGCCCCACGCCGACACGCGCACCCTCACCGTACCCGGCCTGTGCGAAGACGGCGAATGCTTTGACGAAGTGATGCTGCGCGAGCTGCCCGGCCAGCTGGAAAAGCTCGACCCCGCGCGGCGCGCACGGGGCACCGTGGTCGTGCTGCACCAGATGGGCAGCCACGGGCCGGCGTACCACAAACGCACCCCCGCCAACTTCAAACCCTTCGGCCCGGAGTGCAGCAGCAACCACCTGCAGGAGTGCCCACCGGATCAACTGGTGAATGCCTACGACAACACCATCCGCTACACCGACCACTTCCTGGCCGAGACCATCGCCTGGCTGCGCGCGCAGCACCGTCCCAGCGCGCTGTACTACGTGTCGGACCACGGCGAGTCCCTGGGCGAAAAAGGCCTGTACCTGCACGGCATGCCTTACAGCATGGCCCCCCAGGAGCAGACCCACGTGCCCATGGCGCTGTGGTTTTCGCCGGCGTGGCAGGCACAGCACGCCGGGGTCACCGGCTGTGTGGCCGCCACCGCCGCCCAGCCGCGGTCACACGACCACCTGTTCCACACCGTGCTCGGCCTGGCGGGCGTGCGCACCCAGGCCTACGACGCGGGGCTGGACTTCACCGGGGCGTGCCTCAACCACCCTCGGTCTTGACAGCCAGAAACTTCTGCTCCATCTCGCGGCGCATGGTCTTGCGCAGTTCGGCGGCCGCGTGGCGGCGGCGCT
>CAZSZN010000086.1:0-11646 GCA_964610405.1 uncultured Macromonas sp.
CGGCGGAAAAACGCGGTGAAGTTCTGCGCCAGGTATTCCTTGTCGAACTGGGTCAGTGTCCCAACGATGCCGAAGTCGAGCGAAATGTAGCGCCCGAACGTCTCAGGCGCCAGGCTGACCTGGATGTTGCCCGGGTGCATGTCGGCGTGGAAAAACCCGTCGCGGAACACCTGGGTGAAAAAAATCGTCACGCCGTCGCGCGCCAGCCGGGGAATGTCCACCCCAGCCGCTTTGAGACGGTCCACCTGGCTGATCGGCACGCCGTGCATGCGCTCCATCACCAGCACGTCGTTGCGGCAGAAGTCCCAGTGCATCTCGGGAATCAGCACCAGGTTCAGATCGGCCATGTTGCGGCGCAACTGGGCGGCGTTGGACGCTTCGCGCACCAAGTCCAGCTCGTCGTGCAGGTATTTGTCGAATTCGGCCACCACTTCGCGCGGCTTCAAGCGCTTGCCATCGGCCGACAAGGCTTCAACCCAGCCGGCCATCATGCGCATCAGGCCCAGGTCCTTTTCGATGACGGGCAGCATGTTGGGTCGCAGCACTTTGACCGCGACCTCGCGCCCATCGTGCAACACGGCAAAGTGCACCTGGGCAATGGAGGCGCTGGCCACCGGCGTCTGGTCAAACTCGCGGAACACCTGGTCGAGCCGACGGCCGAACGCCCGCTCGATGGTGGCAACCGCCACAGCCGAAGGGAACGGTGGCACCCGGTCCTGCAGCAAGGCCAATTCTTCGGCGATGTCCGGCGGCAACAGATCGCGCCGGGTGGACAGCACCTGACCGAACTTCACGAAAATCGGCCCCAGCCGCTCCAACGCCTCGCGCAGGCGCTGGCCGCGTGGCGCCTTCAGGTTGCGCCCGATCGAGATGATGGACCGCAACACCCGCACCGCCGGGTTGCGGAAACCGGACAGCACCAACTCGTCCAGACCGTAGCGCAACACCACCCAGACGATGAACACTCCACGGAAAAACCGGTTCATGGGGCGGAGGCTCCGTCGTTGCGGGGGGCTGCCGGCATGACCCGTTCGCGCAAGGTCTGCACCTGTTCCGCCGCTTGACCCAGCACACCCTTCAACCCCGCCGCAGCGGCCTGCGCCCACTGCACCAGCGCGTGCGCCGGCGCATCGCCCAACCAACGGGACAGGTCTTCTTCCAGATCCCAGCGCACGTTGTCCACCAGCCACGCCACGTCGGCAGCCAGTTGCACGTCGCCCTGGATGGCGACCGGCGGCTTGCCGCCCGACAACATCACGCGCGCCAGCTCCAGCGGCGACGGCTCGTTGATCCCAAGCTGCAGATCGGCCGCATCACCTTCGGGGGCGACCGCCAGCAGTCCGGCAGGCGTGGCCTGCAACCAGATCGACCACTGACCCCAACGGGCTTGCACCGTCTTGCCCGCCTGGCGGCGCAGGCGGTCCATGGCGGCAGGTTCCTGCTGCAGGATGTGGTTGAACAAAAGCACCAGGCGGTTGCGGCCTTCGTCTTGCAACCAAGCGGGCGGCGCCGGCAAGGCACCCAACAAACTGCGCAGGGCCTCGACCGGAGGCAACAAAAAAGGGGGCTGTTTCATGGCCCCCCGATTTTGACGGATAAACCGCGCCCGGTTCACTGCAGAGCCTGTACCCCTGCCACCAGCCAACCGCCCGGGCCGGCCTTGGGACGCGTGATGTTCCAGACTTCACGGAACGGGTTCGGTCCGGCCGACGCGTCTTCGCGGATCATGCCCGAGAACTCGACGCTGGCCATGTACTCCTGCTCCGTCTCCTCGATGCCCAGCAGTTGGGCTTCGAGCATCACCACCTCTGTCTGGTTGACCACGCCCGCGCCTTGCGCCTCGCGCTCGGCCAACTGGGCCTGGATCTGGACGATCATGTCGTCCGTCATCATGGCACGCAGGGCCGGGATGTCACCGCGGTCCCAGGCGTCTTGCAGCTTGACGAAATTACCCTTGGAGGCACGCAGGAAACCTTCGGTATCGAAGTCGGCCGGAACGCCCCAGGTTTGCGGCCCGCCCAGGGCGGACCCGATCATGCTGCCTTGCGGCGTGGATTCGACTTGGCCAAAGCTGCTGTTGCCCCGCTCCCACGGACGGGCCGAGGCATCGTTGCCCACGTTCTGGGGGCTGTAGCTGCGCGCGGTCACCGGATCGGCGGCCGGACCTGCGCCCTGAAACGCCAGGGGCGAACGGGCGGGCTGCGCAGCCGCGCGGCTGCGGCGCACCATGCCGACGATGGCGAGCACCGCCACCACAGCCAACATGATCAGCAACACCTGGGCGAAACCTTCGCCAAAGCCCAGCGCGGACGCCAGCCAAGCCAAGCCCAAGCCAGCGGCCAAACCGCCGAGCATGGCGCCCCACGGACGCTTCGGCTGCGCGGCGGCGGGCGCCGTGGCAGGCCGCTGCGCGGTGTTCTGCGTCGCGTTTTGGGTCGCGCCTTGCGTGGGCGCAGGCTGCACCGGGGTAGCGTTGCGCTGCGTCACATTGCTGGACTGCTTGCCAAACGACGACCCTCCGCCCAGGCGCTTGGCCCACACTTCGTGCGAGGTCAACGCCATCGCACACACCAGAATCACAGACCAGACTTTCATGTCTCTCTCGCTTTATCGCCGTTATTGAACAAACCGCTTCTCAACACTTGATACCCACATGCAGCGCGGTCACGCCTGCGGTGAGGTTGTGCACATCGACATGCCCGAAGCCCGCCCCGCGCATCATGCTGCGCAAGGTTTCCTGGTCCGGGTGCATGCGGATGGATTCCGCCAGGTAGCGGTAGCTGTCCTCGTCCTTCGCCACCCATTTGCCGATCTTCGGCAGGATGTTGAAGCTGTACCAGTCGTAGAGTTTCGTCAGCGGCGGCGCCACCTTCGAAAACTCCAGCACCATCAACTTGCCCCCGGGCCTGATGACTCGATTCATTTCCTGCAGCGCAAGTTCCTTGTGCGTCATGTTGCGCAGGCCAAAAGCCACCGAAACGATGTCGAAGTGCCCATCGGGGAAGGGCAATTTCTCGGCGTCGCACACTAGAGTGGGCAGTGCCACGCCCTTGTCGAGCAGGCGGTTGCGCCCTTCGCGCAGCATGGCCTCGTTGATGTCGGTGTGCACCACCATGCCGGTGGGCGCCACTTTGGGGGCAAACGCCAGGCCCAGATCGCCGGTGCCACCCGCGATGTCCAGCACCCGGTCGCCCGGGCGTGGATTGGCCACCGCCAGGGTGTACGCCTTCCACCAGCGGTGCAGGCCACCCGACATCAGGTCGTTCATGATGTCGTAATTGGACGCGACCGAGTCGAACACGCTGCGCACGTGGCGCGCCTTGTCGCGCTCGTCCACCGTCTGGAAACCGAAATGGGTCTGGCTCATGGGGCTATGTTAGGCGATGTGGGAGAGCCGCTCAATGGTGGTGACCACAGGCCGAGCCGGCTTTTTCGGGCATGGGGGCGTCGCGGCTGACGCCGGCTTCCGTCAGCCGGCGTTCGTAGTCGGCCCAGAGCTCGGCCTGCTGTGCGCCCAGGAAATACAGGTAGTCCCAGCTGAAAATACCGCTGTCGTGCCCGTCAGAGAACGTGGGCTGCACCGCGTAGTTGCCCACCGCCTCCAGGGCGTTGATGCCGACCTCGCGCTTGCCGGTCTGCAGCACCTCCTGGCCCGGGCCGTGGCCCTGCACCTCGGCCGAGGGCGAGTACACCCGCATCAGCTCGAACGGGATGCGAAAGCGCGCGCCGTCGGAAAACGCAATTTCCAGCACGCGCGACTGGCTGTGGACGGTGATGTCCTGCGGGGTGGGGGTGTGTTTGTCCAGGCCGGCCATGGGAGGTCTCCGGTGAAGTCAGTTCGGGGGGGCGGGGAAAGCGGCGGCCAACGCAGTGGCCAAGGCGGCGTCGCAGGCAGGCAGGCGCTCGCGCAGTTCGGCCAGTCGGTCTGCATCGGCCGGGCGGGTGGCAGGCGCCCACAGGGGCGCGGGAAAGCGGCTGTCCCACTCGTACCGGCCCACCACGTGCCAATGCAGGTGCGGCACCACATTGCCCAGCGCCGCCAGGTTGACCTTGGTGGGCCGAAGGTGTTCACGCACCACACGCTCCACGGCGGTGACGGCGCGCATGCACAGCACCTGGTCTGGTTCGGGCAGGTCGGACCACTCGGCCACGTGTGAATTCCAAACCACCCGGTAGAAGCCCGGGAAGTCGTCGGCGTCCGGGCCGGTGACGCGGATGACGCGGAACCGCGCGTGGCGGGCGATCAGCCGCCCCCCGTCCTCGCGGCACAACGGGCAATCCGCAGCCGGCGGCGCAACCTGGGACACAGCCGGGGCCACGCTCACACCAGCACCCGCTCGATGCCGCCGGCGTTGGCTCGGGCCACGTAGTCGGGCATCCAGTTCTCGCCCAGGATCTGGTTGGCCATTTCCACCACGATGTAGTCGGCCTCCAGCAGTCCGTTGTTCAGGTCGTCGCCGTAGCGGCTCAGGCCCTGGTAGCAACTCGGGCAACTGGTCAGGATCTTGGTCTTGCCCTGGGGCGCGGCCACGCCGTTCTTCTCGGCCAGCGCGGCCAACTGCACCGCATTCTTGTTCAGTTCCTCTTCCTTGCGGAAGCGGACCTGGGTCGAGATGTCGGGTCGGGTCACGCCCAGCGTGCCGGACTCGCCGCAGCAGCGGTCGGCCTTGACCACGGTGTCGCCCACCAGCGCCTTGACCGTTTTCATCGGGTCCTGCAGCTTCATCGGCGTGTGGCAAGGGTCGTGGTACAGGTAAGCACCCTTGGGCTCCAGCGTGATGCCTTTTTCCAGCAGGTATTCGTGGATGTCGATGATGCGGCAGCCGGGGAAGATCTTGTCGAACTGGTAGCCTTGCAACTGGTCGTAGCAGGTGCCACAGCTCACCACCACGGTCTTGATGTCGAGGTAGTTCAGCGTGTTGGCCACGCGGTGGAACAGCACCCGGTTGTCGGTGATGATCTGCTCGGCCTTGTCGAACTGGCCCGAACCTTTTTGCGGGTAGCCGCAACACAGGTAACCCGGCGGCAGCACGGTCTGCACCCCGGCGTGCCAGAGCATGGCCTGGGTGGCCAGACCGACCTGGCTGAACAGGCGCTCCGAGCCGCAGCCGGGGAAATAGAACACCGCTTCCGTGTCGGCCGTGGTGGCCTGCGGGTTGCGGATGATGGGCACGTAGTCCGAGTTCTCAATGTCCAGCAAGGCGCGCGCCGTCTTTTTGGGCAGACCGCCGGGCAGTTTCTTGTTGATGAAGTGGATCACCTGCTCTTTGATCGGCGCCGGGCCGACGGTGGCCGGTGGTGCGCCGGTTTGCTTGCGCGCCAGGCCCTTGAGCAGGTTGTGGGCGAAGCGCTGCGCCTTGAAGCCCACCCCCACCATGGCACTGCGCGCCAGCTTGATGGTTTCGGGGCTGGTGGCGTTGAGCATGAACATGGCCGCCGCGTTGCCGGGGCGGAAGCTCTTCTGGCCCATCTTGCGCAGCAGGTTGCGCATGTTCATCGACACGTCGCCGAAGTCGATCTTGACCGGACAGGGCGTGAGGCACTTGTGGCAGACGGTGCAGTGGTCGGCCACGTCCTCAAACTCTTCCCAGTGCTTGATGCTGATGCCGCGGCGGGTCTGCTCTTCGTACAGGAAGGCCTCGACCAGCAGCGAGGTGGCCAGGATCTTGTTGCGCGGCGAGTACAGCAGGTTGGCGCGCGGCACGTGGGTGGAACACACCGGCTTGCACTTGCCGCAGCGCAGGCAGTTCTTGACCGAATCGGCGATGGCGCCGATGTCGCTCTGCTGCATGATCAGCGATTCGTAGCCCATCAGCCCGAAGCTGGGGGTGTAGGCCATGCTCAGGTCGGCACGGCGCTGGTCGGGCGCGCCGAACACAGCGCCGTCGCGCAGCAGCTTGCCCTTGTTGAAACGGCCTTCCGGGTCCACCTTCTGCTTGTAGCCGGCGAACGGGGCCAGCTCCTCGTCGGTCAGGTATTCCAGCTTGGTGATGCCGATGCCGTGCTCGCCCGAAATCACGCCGTCCAGCGAACGGGCCAGCACCATGATGCGCTTGACCGCCTCGTGCGCCGTCTGCAGCATCTCGTAGTCGTCGCTGTTGACCGGGATGTTGGTGTGCACGTTGCCGTCGCCGGCGTGCATGTGCAGCGCCACCCAGACGCGGCCTTTGAGCACGCGCTTGTGGATGGCCTTGCACTCGTCCAGCACCGGGGCGAACACGCTGCCGGTGAAGATGCCGCGCAGCGCTTCGCGGATCTGGGTTTTCCAGCTCGCGCGCAGGCTGTAGTCCTGCAGTTGCTCGAAAAAGGTGCGGCCGGTGTCGGGCTGGTTCACGTCCAGGCCGTCCATCCAGCGCTGCCACAGGTCGCGCGTTTCTCGGATCACCGCCAAGGCGCGCTCAGCATGCTCCTGCACCGTCTCGGGGCTGGGCATGTCGGCCGCCTCTTCCACCTTGCCCAGCGACAGGTTGCCGCGCTGGAAAAAGGCTTCCAGTTCGTGGGCCAGCTTGATCTTGTTGCGCAGGCTGAGCTCGATGTTGATGCGCTCGATGCCCAGGGTGTACTCGCCCATGCGCGGCAGCGGGATCACCACGTCTTCGTTGACCTTGAAGGCGTTGGTGTGCTTACTGATGGCGGCGGTTTTCTTGCGGTCGGCCCAGAATTTCTTGCGTGCGTCGGCGCTGATGGCCACGAAACCTTCACCGGCGCGGCCGTTGGCCAGGCGCACCACCTCGCTGGTGGCGCGGGCCACGGCGTCGGGGTCGTCGCCCACGATGTCGCCGATCAGCACCATCTTGGGGAAACCACCGCGCTTGCTCTTGGTGGTGTAGCCCACGGCGCGCAGGTAGCGGTCGTCCAGGTGTTCCAGGCCGGCCAGCAGCACGCCGCTGCGCTTTTGCTCGGCGAACATGTAGTCCTTGATCTCGACGATCGAGGGCACGCCGTCTTTCGGGTTGCCGAAAAACTCCAGGCAAACGGTGCGGGTGTGCTCGGGCATGCGGTGCACCACCCAGCGCGCGCTGGTGATGAGGCCGTCGCAACCCTCTTTCTGCACGCCCGGCAGGCCGGCCAGAAACTTGTCGGTCACGTCTTTGCCCAGGCCTTCCTTGCGGAAGGTTTTCCCCGGGATGTCCAGCCGCTCGGTCCGGATCAGCGTCTTGCCGTCGGCCTGGAAGTAGCGCAGCTCGAAACTCGCCACCTCCACATCGTGGATCTTGCCCAGGTTGTGGCCCACGCGGGTCACTTCCAGCCACTCGGCGTCGGGCGTGACCATGCGCCAGCTGGCCAGGTTGTCCAGCGCGGTGCCCCACAGCACGGCTTTTTTGCCGCCGGCGTTCATGGCGATGTTGCCGCCCACGCACGAGGCTTCGGCGCTGGTCGGGTCCACCGCGAACACGAAGCCCGCGCGCTCGGCCGCGTCGGCCACGCGCTGGGTCACCACCCCGGCTTCGGTGTAAATCGTGGGCACTTTGTGGTCCACGCCCGGCAGGTCGATCAGCTCGACCTCGGTCATGGCTTCGAGCTTTTCGGTGTTGATGACCGCGCTCTTCCAGGTCAGCGGGATGGCGCCACCGGTGTAGCCGGTGCCGCCGCCTCGCGGCACGATGGTCAGGCCCAACTCGATGCAAGCCTTGACCAAGCCGGCCATCTCGGCCTCGGTGTCGGGACACAGCACCACAAACGGGTACTCGACCCGCCAGTCGGTGGCGTCGGTCACATGGCTGACGCGGCTCAGACCGTCGAACTTGACGTTGTCTTTGGCGGTGTGGCGGCGCAGTTGCTTGGCCACGCGATGGCGCAGCGCAGCCATGTCTTCAAACATGGTGGCGAAAGCGCGCACCGCCTGCTCGGCAGCGGCCAGCAACTCGCCCACCAAGGCGTCGCGCTCGCCGTCTTCCTGCGGCCGGCGGCGCTTGCCGATCTCGGTCAGGCGGTGGCGCAGCGCGTCCACCAGCGCGGCACGGCGTTTGGGGTTGTCCAGTAGGTCGTCGTGCAGGTAGGGGTTGCGCTGCACCACCCAGATGTCGCCCAGCACTTCGTACAGCATGCGCGCCGAGCGGCCGGTGTGGCGCTCCTGGCGCAACTGGTTCAGCACGTCCCAGGCGCGGGAACCCAGCAGGCGAATGACGATTTCCCGGTCGGAAAACGAGGTGTAGTTGTACGGGATTTCGCGCAGGCGCGGCGCTTCATCAGCGGCGGCGAGCAGGTGCTGGATCGGGGTGGGCGCGTTCATTTTCAGGGGGGACAACAGCCGGAATGCCGGGTCGCCGATGTTACCGCAGCGCCACCGCCCAGCGGGCGGGCGTGGGCATGGCAACACTGTTGTCAGGGCTACGGGCACAATCCAGGGCATGCCGACGCGCGCTGCACACTGGCCCTACCCCGACTGGATCGCCCACCGGGGCGCCGGCCGGCTGGCCCCCGAAAACACCCTGGCCGCGTTCGAGCGGGGCTGGGAACTCGGCTGGCGCATGTTTGAATGCGACGTAAAACTCAGCGCCGACGGGGTGCCATTTTTGTTGCACGACGCCACGCTGGACCGCACCACCAGCGGCACTGGGCCGGCCAACGCCCTGCCCTGGGCCGAGCTGGCCACACTGGATGCCGGCGGCTGGCACGGCCCGGTCCACACGGGCGAGCCCCTGCCCACGCTGGCGGCCTTGGCCCAGTGGTGTCTGGCGCGCGGCGCGCTGCTGAACCTCGAAATCAAACCCAGCCCAGGCACCGCGCAGGCGACGGGCCAAACGGTGGCGCAAGCGGTGCAGCGGCTGTGGGGAGCCAAGAGAGCGGGCCAACCTGGCGGCCCAGCCTGGCCCTTGTTGACCTCGTTCGAACCCAGCGCACTGGAGGCCGCGCGGCTGGCCGCGCCCGAGCTGCCGCGCGGACTGCTGTTGAGCCAGCTCTGGCCCGGCGCCTGGGACGCCGCATCGGCCTTGGGCGTGGTGGCGGTGGTGGCCCACCACCCGCTGTGGACAGCCGAACGGCTGACCTGGGCCCGCCAACTGGGCTGGCGCACCCTGGCCTACACCGTGAACGACGCCACCGATGCGGAACGCCTGAGAAACTGGGGGATAGACGGCCTGATCAGCGACCGTGTGGATCTGCTCGGCCCCGGCGCGCTCAACGACGCGCCCGGCACAACGCCGCCACCGTGCCCATGACCAGCACCAGCGCCGCGTAGGTGCTCATGCGGCCATCGCGGCCATGCACCAGCAAGCCCGCCACCAGCACCGCCGAGCCCGAGCCGGCCAGCCACAGCACCACCCGGCCCCAGCGGCGTGCGCGCGGGCCCGACCATGCGATGCCGCGCCAACCCACCACCGCGAGCGACAGCAGCACCGCCATGAACCACGCGGGCAGAACGAGGTGAACCAAGTGCAGGATGAATTGAATGACGCCCATCGGCCTGGGATTTTATAATCGCCGCTTATGGCAGTCTGGGCGCTCGGCATCAATCACCAAACCGCTCCGCTCGATTTGCGCGGACGGTTCGCGTTCGCGCTCGACCAGCTCCCGCCCACGCTGCAGCGTTTTCGCACCACGCAGGCCCGCGAACCCGAAGCCACGCTGCTGTCCACCTGCAACCGAACCGAAATCTACTGCGCCGCCGACGAGCCCGCGCTGGAATCGACCCTGAACTGGCTGGCCGAAACCGGCGGCGTGCCAGCGCACGTGCTGCGCGAACACGCCTACCTGCTGCGCGACGACGAAGCCGCGCGCCACGCCTTTCGCGTCGCCAGCGGCCTGGACAGCATGGTGCTGGGCGAAGCGCAAATTCTGGGGCAGATGAAAGACGCGGTGCGCGTGGCCGACGAAGCCGGCGCGCTGGGCACCACGCTGCACCAGTTGTTCCAGCGCTCGTTCGCGGTCGCCAAGCAGGTGCGCACCTCCACCGAAATCGGCGCCCATTCCATCAGCATGACGGCCGCCGCGGTGCGCCTGGCCGGGCAGTTGTTCGAGGATCTGAAAGACATCCGCGTGCTCTTTGTGGGCGCCGGCGAAATGATCGAGCTGGCTGCCACCCACTTCGCGGCCAAAACGCCCAAGGCGATGGCGATCGCCAACCGCACCCTGGAGCGCGGCGAAACCCTGGCCAGTCGTTTTGGTGCGCAGGTGATGCGCCTGGCCGACATCCCCGACCGGCTGCACGAGTTCGACGCGGTGGTGAGCTGCACCGCCAGCACCTTGCCCATCATCGGTCTGGGCGCGGTGGAGCGTGCCCTCAAAAAACGCAAGCACCGGCCCATGTTCATGGTCGATCTGGCGGTGCCGCGCGACATCGAGGTCGAGGTCAAAGACCTGTCGGACGTGTACCTCTACACCGTGGACGATCTGGCCCACGTGGTGCAGACCGGCAAAGAAAACCGGCAGGCCGCCGTGGCGCAGGCCGAAGCCATCATCGACGCCGGGGTGCTCAGCTTCATGCACTGGCTGCAACAGCGCGACCCTCGGCACGGCACGGTGAACCTGATCCGCCAACTCCACACCCAGACCGACGCCTGGCGCGCCAGCGAAATCGCCCGCGCCAAAAAGCGGCTGGCCAAGGGCGAAGACGTGGACACGGTGCTGGAAGCCCTGTCGCGTGGCTTGACACAAAAGATGCTGCACGGCACCCTGGCCGAACTGCACGCGGGCGACGAACCCACCCGCCTGGCCACCGCTGAGACCGTATCGCGCCTGTTCCTGCGCGGTGGCGGCGAGCGCGGATGAAACCGTTCATTCGCGAAACCCTGGAACGCCAGCGCCTGCGCCTGCACGAGCTGGACGCGCTGTTGAGCGCGCCCGACGCGGTGGCCGACATGGACCGCTTTCGCAAGCTGACCCGCGAGCACGCCGACACCGACGCCGTGGTGCAACCCTACCTGCGCTACCTGCAGCGCGAGGCCGACTTGCGCGAAGCACACGCGATGCTCAAGGACAGTGACGCTGACCTGGCCGCGATGGCGCAGGAGGAAGTGACCCAGGCCGAAGCCGATTTGGCCGCGCTGGACACCGAACTGCAAACCCTGCTGTTGCCCAAAGACCCCGACGACGAGCGGCATGCGTTCCTGGAAATCCGCGCGGGCACCGGCGGTGACGAGGCGGCCCTGTTCGCTGGTGACCTCGCACGCCTGTACACCCGCTACGCCGAACGGCAAGGTTGGCGGGTGGAGGCGATCAGCGAATCGCCCAGCGAGCTGGGCGGCTACAAAGAGGTGGTGCTGCGCGTGCTGGGCCACCACGCCTATGGGCGGCTGCGCTTCGAGTCGGGCGGCCACCGGGTTCAGCGCGTGCCGGCCACCGAAACGCAAGGCCGCATCCACACCAGCGCCTGCACCGTGGCGGTGATGCCCGAGCCCGACGAGGCCGAGGCGATCAAGCTGAACCCGGCGGATTTGCGCATCGACACCTTCCGCGCCAGTGGCGCGGGCGGTCAGCACATCAACAAGACCGACTCTGCCGTGCGCGTGGTGCACTTGCCCACCGGCATCGTCGCGGAATGCCAGGACGGCCGCAGCCAGCACAGCAACAAGGCCAAGGCCTTGCAGGTGCTGCAGGCGCGCATCCAGGAAAAGGAACGCAGCGAGCGCGAGGCCAAAGAAGCCGCCACCCGCAAGGGCCTGATCGGCAGCGGTGACCGCAGCGACCGCATCCGCACCTACAACT
>CAZSZN010000087.1:0-11521 GCA_964610405.1 uncultured Macromonas sp.
GACCTGGGCGACACCAAGCTGTTCATCCCCAAGGGCGACACCGTCTACGACGCGCTCAAGCCGATGATTAGCAGCGACAGACTGAACATCAAGGCTATTCGCGCCCATTGGGATGAAATTCTACGGCTGGCCACGTCGATCAAGCAGGGCACGGTGACGGCTTCGCTGATGCTGCGCAAGCTCGGCAGCTATCCGCGCCAGAACGGCCTGGCCGTGGCCCTGCGCGAGCTGGGGCGTATCGAGCGCACGCTGTTCATCCTGGATTGGTTGCAAAGCGTGGAGCTGCGCCGTCGCGTGCACGCTGGGCTGAACAAGGGCGAAGCCCGCAATGCGCTGGCCCGCGCCGTGTTCTTCAACCGTCTGGGTGAAATCCGCGACCGCAGCTTTGAGCAGCAGCGCTACCGTGCCAGCGGCCTCAACCTGGTGACGGCGGCCGTCGTGCTATGGAACACGGTCTATCTGGAACGGGCTGCGCACGCGCTGCGGGGCAACGGCCACGCCGTCGATGACGCGCTGTTGCAGTACCTGTCGCCGCTCGGCTGGGAGCACATCAACCTGACCGGCGATTACCTCTGGCGCAGCAGCGCCAAGATCGGCGCGGGCAAGTTCAGGCCGCTGCGGCCGTTGCAACCTGCTTAGCGTGCTTTATTTTCCGTTTTCTGAGACGACCCCAGGTAGCCCACGGCGCCTGGCTCGCCATCCACAGGGTACTTGCCTTCACCAAAGTTCAGCAGCGTGTTGGTGGTGCCGCGCCAGCCGCACTTGTGGTTCAGGCCAGCCAGCGCCACGTCGTTGCGCTCGCCGGTGAGCTGCCCGTCGGTGCCCACCAGCTTCTTGGGCACGATGAACAGCGAGATGCCCTTGGTGCCCGGCACCAGCTTGCCGTCCGGCCCCGGGATCTTGGCCAGCACCAGGTGCACGATGTTTTCGGTCAGCTCGTGGTCGCCGGAACTGATCCACATCTTGTTGCCTTTGAGGCGATAGCGCGGGCCCAGCGGGTCGCTCTCAAAGCCCTCGCCATCCGGCACGGCGCGCGTGGCCACGTCGGACAGGGACGAGCCCGCCTGCGGCTCCGACAGGCACATGGTGCCCGACCAGCGGCCGTTGAATTCGTTGAGCGCAAACACCTGCTTTTGCAGATCGGTGCCATGCACCATGAGCAGGTTGGCGTTGCCCGAGGTGAGCAGGTTGGACCCAATGCTGATCGACGCGGCCGCAAAAAAGCTGTTGGCCGCAGCCTCCACCGTGTAGGGCAGCTGCATGCCGCCAATGTCGTAGTCCTGCGCCGCGCTGAGCATGCCCGAGGCGGCGTAGGCGTCATACGCATCCTTGGTGGCCTGCGGCAGCGTGACGCGTTCACCATCGAAATGCGGCTCGTGCGTGTCCACCGTGCGGTTGAACGGCGCGTACTTCTCGCGCGCGATGCGCTCGCAGGTGTCGAGCACCGCGTCAAACGTCTCGCGCGAATGGTCGGCAAAGCGCTCGCGTGTGTTCAGCGTTTCGGCTTGCAGCCAGTTGTAAAGCAGGAAATCGAGGGTGGAGCGCAGGGTCGTCATGCGGGAAATTATGGGTGTGCACATCCCGTCGGGCATGTCCGTTGCGCGACGCGGCGAGGAGGGTGACCCAGGCCGACCGCTCCCGCACATTACTGCGGCCACACCCCTGCTGTGGCAATGGAATGCCATTGGCTCCGTAAATCCCGGGGGTTTACCCGTAGAACCATCCGTCACTGCGCATTTTCTACAACGCGCGTGCGCAGGACCTTCAATACGGGAGGGCAATGCCTCCGAATAATCAGTCGCTGCTCACCACAACCGAAGGAGACATGCATGGGTACTTCACCCCAATCCGATTTTCTGCGCGCGCTGTACCAGTCCTGGTCAGACCGCATGGCCGCCAACCCCGCGATGACCCTCGCCGACCTGCGCAGCCTGTTCGACGAGTGGCATCAACCCACGCTCGAGCCTGAAGGCGTGACCTACAAGTCGGACGTGCTCGCCGGCGTGGAAGCCATCTGGGCC
This sequence comes from uncultured Macromonas sp., assembly GCA_964610405.1. Lineage (GTDB taxonomy): Bacteria > Pseudomonadota > Gammaproteobacteria > Burkholderiales > Burkholderiaceae_C > CAZGDZ01. Next base: position 2,022 of record CAZSZN010000087.1, read on the forward strand.
CTGCCCCATGGCGCAGACACCAAGAAGGTCATCCTGTACACGCACGGCGGCGGCTTTGCCGTGGGCTCGGCCGCCAGCCATCGCAAGCTGGCCGGTCACCTGGCCAAGCATCTGGGCGCGACCGCGGTGGTGATCGACTACCGCCGGGCGCCCGAGCATCCGTATCCGGCCCAGATCGAGGATTCGACGGCTGTCTACAAAGAACTGCTGGCGCGTGGCTTCAAAGCAGCCGACATCGTCACCAGCGGCGACTCGGCGGGCGGCAACCTGGCCATCTCCACGGTGCTGAAGCTGCGCCAGGACGGCGTGGCGCTGCCGGGCGCGGTGATTGCCTTTTCGCCCTGGCTCGACATGGAGCATGTCGGCAAGACGCTGCAGACCAACGCGGCCACCGACGCCCTGGTCAGCAAGGCCGTTCTGGAGGGCATGTCGGGCATGTTCCTGGGCGAGAAGGGCTCACGCACCGACCCGCTGGCCAATCCGCTGAAGGCCGACTACACGGGCTTTCCGCGCCTGTACATCAACGCCGGCAGTGCCGAAACCCTGCTGGACAACGCGCAAGACCTGGAGCGCATCGCCAAGGCGGCGGGCGTGAACGTCACGCTATCGGTGGTGGACGGCATGCAGCACGTCTTCCCGTTCCTGGCGGGTCGCGCCCCCGAGGCCGACGACGAGCTGCGGCGCATTGCCCAGTGGTTCAAGGGCGCCTGAGCTCCAGTTAGCCAAGACCCCGAGGCCGAGGAGCCTTGGGGAAATTTTCCTCATTGCAACAACGCAGGCCACTACGTCGCCGCCAGGCGCAGCTGTGGCCGCAACTTAGAGAGACTCACCATGAAAAACACCAAACATCTGGACGCAATCGTCATCGGCGCCGGCTTTGGCGGCATGTACATGCTGAAAAAGCTGCGCGACGAGCAGGGCCTGAAAGTGCGCGTCTTCGACAAGGCCGGCGGCGTGGGCGGCACCTGGTACTGGAACCGCTACCCCGGCGCGCTGTCGGACACCGAGACCTTTGTTTACTGCTATTCGTGGGATAAAGAGCTGCTGCAGGAGATGCACATCACCACGCGCTATGTGACGCAGCCGCAAATCCTGTCGTATCTGGAGCATGTGGCCGACCGCTACAACCTGCGCCCCGACATTCAGCTGAACACCGGCGTCACGGCCGCGCACTTCAACGAAACCACCAACCTGTGGGAAGTGAAAACCGACACCGGCGAGGCCTACACCGCCAAGTTTTTGGTGACCGCGCTGGGCCTGCTGTCGGCCACCAACGTCCCCAAGATCAAGGGCCTGGACACCTTCCAGGGCGAGTGGCTGCACACCGGCAACTGGCCCGAAGGCGTGCAATACGACGGCAAGCGCGTGGGCGTGATTGGCACGGGCTCCACCGGCACCCAGGTCATCACCGCCATTGCGCCCAAGGTGGGCCATCTGACGGTGTTCCAACGCTCGCCCCAGTACAGCGTGCCCGTGGGCAACGGCCCGGTCACGCCCGAATACGTGGCAGAGGTGAAGAAGAACTACGACGAGATCTGGGAGCAGGTGAAGGGCTCGGTGGTGGCCTTTGGCTTCAAGGAGAGCACCGTGTCGGCCATGAGCGTGTCGGAAGAAGAGCGCCAGGCCGTGTTCCAGAAAGCCTGGGACAACGGCGGCGGTTTCCGCTTCATGTTCGAAACCTTCTGCGACATCGCCACCGATGAGCGCGCCAACAAGGCGGCGCAAGACTTCATCCGCGGCAAGATTGCCGAAATCGTCAAGGACCCCGAGACGGCGCGCAAGCTCATGCCGCAAGACCTGTACGCCAAGCGCCCTTTGTGCGACAGCGGCTACTACGCCACCTACAACCGGCCCAATGTCGATCTGGTCGATGTCAAGGCCAACCCGATTGTCGAAATCACCCCCAAGGGCGTGAAAACCACCGATGGCGTGGAGCACGAACTGGACATGCTGATTTTTGCCACCGGCTTTGATGCGGTGGATGGCAACTACACCAAGATCGACATCCGTGGCCGCAATGGCCTGACGATTCAAGAGCAATGGAAATCGGGCCCCAGCAGCTACATGGGCGTGGCCAATGCCAACTTCCCCAACATGTTCATGGTGCTGGGCCCCAACGGCCCGTTCACCAACCTGCCGCCGTCGATTGAGAGCCAGGTCGAGTGGATTGCCGCGCTGATCAAGGATGTGAACGCCAAGGATCTGAAAACCGTGGAAGCCACCACCGAGGCCGAAGCCGGTTGGACCAAAACCTGCCACGACATCGCCCACATGACGCTGTTCCCCAAGGCCGACTCCTGGATTTTTGGCGCCAACATCCCGGGCAAAACCAACACCGTGTATTTCTACATGGCCGGCCTCGGCGCTTACCGGCAAGAGCTGTCTGCAGTGCAAAACAAGGGCTACGAGGGTTTCGTATTCCAGTAAATGCGCATTTTTTAAAAAACCAACCAAGGAGACAACATGAAACGCGTAGAAAACAAAGTGATTTTGGTGACCGGCGGTGCCATGGGCATGGGCCGCTCGCACAGCGAGCTGCTGGCAGCGCAAGGCGCCTGGGTGTTCGTGGCCGACGTGAACGCAGCCGAAGGGCAAGCCACCGTGGACAGCATCCGCAAAAACGGTGGCAAGGCCGACTTTTTGCAGCTGGATGTGACACAAGAAGCCCAATGGAACGCCGCGCTGGCGCAAATCACAGAGCGTGCAGGCCGTCTGGATGTGCTGGTGAACAACGCCGGCATTCTGATCCTCAAGCCCATGCAAGACACGACCAACGACGAGTGGGATCGCGTCTTCGATGTGAACGTGCGCGGCCTGTTCATCGGCACCCGTGCGGCGGTGCCGCTGATGCAAAAGGCCGGCGGCGGCACCATCGTCAACGTGTCGTCGATTTACGGCCTGGTCGGTGCCCCCGGTGCCAGCGCCTATGAAGCCTCCAAGGGCGCGGTCCGCCTGTTCACCAAGTCTTGCGCCGTGGATCTGGCACCGTTCAATATCCGCGTCAACTCGGTGCACCCCGGCGTGATTGAGACCCAGATGACCAAGGCCATGCTGGACGACCCGGTCATCCGCCCGGCACTGCTCGGCCCCACGCTGCTCAAGCGCCCCGCGCAACCGATCGAGGTGTCACAGGCCGTGCTGTTCCTGGCCTCGGACGAATCATCGTTCGTGCATGGCGCAGAACTGGTCGTTGACGGCGGCTACACGGCCAATTGATCGTCAACCGCAACGCGCCGGACTCAAGCCGCGAGCGGGTAGTCCGGGGCGTCGCTGCAAGCACAAGACCCCCATCAGGAGACAAACCAATGAAGCAATTTTTCAAGCGACTGGCACCCCTGGCCACCGCACTGGCTGCCCTCGCGCAGGCCGGCACGGCCAGCGCCATCGAACTTGACGCCGGTGACTACACACCGCTGCCGGCCGGCACCACCGCGCTGGTGGTCTATGGCCAGCACACCACGCGCGACAAGCTATACAGCCAGGGCAACCGGCAGGCGATCAACCCGCAGCTGGACTCCACCGTGGGCATCTTGCGCGGTGTGCGCTTCATGGAAGTGGGCGGCCTCATCATCGACCCGCAGTTTCTGCTGCCCTTTGGCCGGCTCAGCGCCAAGGACGACATTGCGGGCCTGGGCTCGAAAAGCAGCGTGGGCGACCTGATCCTCGCGTCCGCAATCTGGTTCACCAAACCCGGTGACAAGAACCACTTCGCCATCACGCCTTACCTGTGGCTGCCGACCGGCTCGTATGACCGCAACCAGTCTTTGGGCCTGGGCGAAAACCGCTACAAGTTTGCGCTGCAGGCTGGCGGCATCGTGCAACTGGCGCCCGGCATCCACTGGGACTACGCCGGTGACGTGACGCTCTTTGGCAAGAACGACGACTTCAACAACGGCGCGGGCGGCAGAACCGAGATGAAGCAAAAGCCGCTGTACCAGCTGCAGACCCATTTGCGCTACCAGCTCAGCCCGACGCTGGACCTGCGCGCTGCCCTGTTCCACACCTTCGGTGGCGAGACCAAGGTGGGCGGCGTGGACCAGAACAACCGCCAGTCCACCACCAAGTTCAACGTGGGCACCGCGTGGTTCATGCAGCCCGACCTGCAGTTGATCGCCACCTATGGCCGCGACATCCATGTGCGCGAAGGCTTCAAGGCCAACAACCAGATCAACCTGCGCCTGCTGAAGCTGTATTGATCGCGCAGGCGGCCGCCGGGCACCGACGGCCGCCTGAAGAATTGGATGGCTCAGTTATAGCAAGCTGCCATTAGGCGATGGCCGCTGCGATGTAGCGTCTGCCATTTTTTGAAATCCAGATACTCAAGGAAACACACACCATGCGCTGTTATTGCGTGATGCACCATTCAAAGCCGCTTGAACTCGTCGAGCGTGAGACTCCGCAGCCCGTGGAAACCGAGGTGCTTGTGCGGGTGAAGGCCGCTGGCCTTTGCCACACGGACCTGCACATCTGGGAGGGCTTTTACGACCTGGGAGGCGGCAAGCGGCTGAACCTGGCGGACCGGGGCATCAAGCCGCCCATCATCCTCAGCCACGAAATCTGTGGCGAGGTGGTATCGGCCGGTGCGGACGCTGGTGAGGTCAAGGTGGGTGGCCGCTTCCTGATCCATCCCTGGATCGGTTGCGGTGAATGCCCCACCTGCCTGCGCGGCGACGAGAATCTCTGCCTGAAGGGCCGCGCCCTTGGCGTGGCACGCCCCGGTGGTTTTGCCGACTACGTGATCGTTCCCCACCCGCGCTACCTGGTCAACATCGACGGCCTGGACGAGGCCGAGGCAGCGCCTCTGGCCTGCGCGGGCGTGACGACCTACAGCGCCATCAAGAAGCTGGGCGACGGCATCCACCATGAGCCCGTCGTCATCATCGGTGCCGGCGGCCTGGGCCTGATGGCCATCGAGGTGCTCAAGGCCCTGGGAGGCAAAGGCGCCATCGTGGTGGACATCGACCCTGCCAAGCGCGAAGCCGCATTGGCCGCTGGCGCGCTGTCGGTGATCGACGGCAAGGCGGCCGATGCGGCCAGCCAGATCATCGCGGCGACCGAAGGCGGTGCCGGCCAGATTCTGGACCTGGTGGGCTCGGCCCCGACTGTCTCGCTGGCGATGCAAAGTGCCCGCCGCGGCGGACACATCGTCATCTGCGGGCTTATGGGTGGTGACCTGACCATCTCGCTGGCGACCATCCCGCTGCGCCCGCTGTGCATCGAGGGCAGCTACGTCGGCACCCTGTCCGAACTGCGAGAGCTGGTGGAACTGGTCAAGCGCAGCGGCATGAAGTCGATTCCGGTGTCGCGCCGCCCGATGGCCCAGGTGAACCAGGCCATTGACGACCTGCACCACGGCAAGGTGATCGGGCGTGCCGTACTGATCCCATGACTGATCCCATGAGTTTCTGAAAGAGCACACCATGTATCCCCAACTCAGCCTCTACATTGACGGACAAATGCTGCGCGGCGAAGGCCGCCGCGAGCAGGATGTACTGAACCCCGCCAACAACCAGGTGATCGGCCAGCTGCCGCATGCCACCCAGGCCGACCTGGACATGGCGCTGGCAGCGGCACAGCGCGCCTTCGCGTCGTGGCGCAGCAGCACGGCGATGCAGCGCGCGCAGGTGCTGAAAGCCGTCGCAGGATTGATTCGCGAACGTGCGCCGCAAATCGGCCGCAATCTCACCCTGGAGCAGGGCAAGCCCCTGGCCGAGGGCGTGGGCGAAGTGGCGGTCTGCGCCGAGCACGCCGAGTGGCATGCCGAGGAATGCCGGCGCATCTATGGCCGCCTCATTCCACCCCGCGATGCCAGCGTGCAGCAGACGGTGCTGCGTGAACCCATCGGCGTGTGCGTGGCCTTCTCGCCCTGGAACTTCCCGTTCAGCCAAGCCTTTCGCAAGGTGGTCGCGGCCATTGGCGCGGGGTGCACTGTCATCCTCAAAGGTTCCAGCGACACACCGGCCTCGGTGCTGGCAATTGCCCAGCTGTTTCATGACGCCGGCTTGCCGCCGGGCGTGCTGAATGTGGTGTCGGGCGATTCCGGAATGATCTCGGACTACCTGATCCGCTCTCCCATCGTGCGTAAGATTTCCTTCACGGGCTCCACACCTGTGGGGCAGCAGCTGGCAGCGCTGGCCGGTGCGAACATGAAGCGCAGCACCATGGAGCTGGGCGGCCACGCGCCCGTGATCGTGTGTGACGATGCGGACATCGACCGCGCGGCAGACGTGCTGTCGGGCTTCAAGTTCCGCAACGCGGGACAGGTGTGCATCTCCCCCACGCGCTTTTATGTGCAGGACGGCGTGTATGACCGTTTCGTCGAACGATTTGCGCAGCGGGCACAGGCACTGGCGGTCGGAGACGGGCTGGTTGAAACCAACCGCATGGGGCCGTTGGCGCAACCGCGCCGCGTCGCTGCCATGGAGGGTTTCGTGGAAGACGCCCGCCAGCGCGGCGCCAAGATCGTAACGGGCGGCCATCGGCTGCAAGGCGACGGCAACTTCTTCGCCCCCACGGTGCTGGCCGACCTGCCCGACGACTCGCGCTTCATGACCGAAGAGCCCTTCGGCCCGATGGCCGGCATGGTGCGATTCAAGACCGTGGAAGAAGTGCTTTCGCGCGCCAACAGCCTGCCCTTTGGCCTGGCGTCGTATGCCTTCACCACGTCACTGAAGAACGCGCACCAGATCTCGCGCGGGCTGGAAGCCGGCATGGTGTCCATCAACCACATCGGGCTTGCGCTGGCCGAGACACCGTTTGGCGGCATCAAGGAAAGCGGCTATGGCAGCGAGGGCGGCAGTGAAACCTTCGACGGCTACCTGACCACCAAGTTCGTGTCGCAACTCAATTAAGGCGCAAAGACTGCCAATCCACAAAAATGGGCAGTCTCACTGAAGCGCAGGCTGCCATTGCCCGCCAGCAGCACCCCATGGCGGCGCGGGCGTGTCGCGAACGGGCAGCTGACATTGGTACTCGTCAATTATTGATATTGCACGGTTTATTGCTGAGACATAACCCCGTTCAACCTGTGCTTGTCGAAGGGCTCAGCCCGAACGGGGTTGGCGAATAAATCCCGCCGGATCAACAGATCGCCCCCAGGCCCCGCTTGGCGCGTGCCACATGGATGAGGACCCTGACCTCGTCCATCGTCGGGTTTGACCAGCAGGCCGCTCAGTTGATGAAATTTTCGGTCGCGCGCAGCGCCGCCGCGTTCACCGTGCTGCGGTACTCCACGGGCGTTTGCTTGAAAGCCCGCTTGAAGTGGCGCACCAGATGGCTCTGGTCGGAGAAGCCGCAGTCCATGGCAATGCACTTCAGCGGCACAGCCACCGGACGGCTGAGCAGGCGCCGGGCGCGCTCCAGGCGCTGGCGCAAAACATAGGCGTGCGGTGCGCAGCCAAACTCTGCATGGAACTTGCGGATCAGCCCGGACACACTCACGCCCGCCTCGCGCGCCATCTCATCGAGCTTGAGGTTGCGATCCAGGTTGTCCTCGACATACTGCACAAGGCGCCGCCGCTGCCAATCTGCCATGCGGCCGGCCAGCGGCACCTCGCGCACGCCGGCCTTGGCATAGCGGCGAAGCAGATGAACGCAAAGCTGATTCACCAGCGACGACCGGTACAGCCCGCCGCCAAGCCCGCCGCTTTCCAACTCGGACTCGAAGGCGGACATTAGGCCGGGCAGGATGTCGTCCTGGGCACGCACGCAGTCTTCCATGCCCACATCACTCACGCTTCGCTCAAAAACTTCTTCGGCGACACGGCACAGCTCGGTGTGCGCCAGGTAGATGTGCGTGACGTCAATCGGGCGATCCCACTTCCACTGGGACGATTCGCCGCGCGTCAGCAGCGAGCACACGCCACGCCCCACCCGTTCGCTGGTCCAAGCGCCCCCTGCCCGCCGGCTCATCACCGCGTCGCCGCCCTTGTAACAAACGAGCATGTAGTCGCGCATGGAGGGAATTTCCACGTCAAGGGACGTGTACTGGTAACCCTTGAGCGTTACCTGATCCCAACCAGCCGGCATGCTGTCAAGCGTCAGCTGGCCGGGGATCCAGCGGGGAATCTCTTCAGGCGCAACAAGTTGACTCATAAACAGCAACTCCGGCAGGCCCATATGCAGGCCAAAGGTTTGATTTTAATCAAAGCAACCGGCGCCTACATCGGGGTTAACCCCATTTGCGGACTGCGCTCTGAGAACGAGCAAGATTGGACGTGGCCTTCATGCGGTCGAGCGGCGCGCACCCTTGGCATCTCCTCTGCGCGACACAGCGCGACGAAGCTGCGTTGTCAACTTGAAGCCGCCCGTTGGCAGGCCGTTCCACCCCCGACTGTGGAAGGCTGGCGTCCGGCCTGCGCAGGGCGTGTTCGCTTCAACCCGTCGTCAGCAACTACAACACTTCAAACACGCCCGCCGCGCCCATGCCGCCGCCAATGCACATGGTCACGCAGACTTTCTTTGCCCCGCGGCGCTTGCCTTCGATCAGCGCATGGCCCGTGAGGCGCTGGCCCGACACACCATAGGGGTGGCCCAGGGCGATGGCGCCGCCGTTCACGTTCAGGCGGTCCGCCGGGATGCCCAGCTTGTCGCGGCAGTACAGCACCTGCACGGCAAAAGCCTCGTTCAGCTCCCACAGGTCGATGTCCTGCACCGTCAGGCCCAGCTTCTTGAGCACCTTGGGCACGGCGAACACGGGGCCAATGCCCATTTCGTCAGGCTCGCAGCCGGCCACCGCAAAGCCGAGGAAACGGCCCAGAGGCTTCAGGCCCTTCTTGCTGGCGTACTCTTCGCTGGCCACCACGCAGGCGCCAGCGCCATCGCTGAACTGGCTGGCGTTGCCAGCAGAGATCAGACCACCCGGCAGTGCCGAGCGCAGGCCGCTGATGGCATCCACCGTGGTGCCTTCCCGCGTGCCTTCGTCCTTGCTCACCGTGACCTGCTTGGTGATCAGGCCCAGCGTCTTGTCAGCCACGCCGGCCGTCACGGTGATGGGGGCGATTTCGGCATCGAACAGGCCGGCGGCCTGGGCAGCGCAGGCCTTTTGCTGGCTGCCCGCACCGTACTCGTCCATGGCTTCGCGGCCGATGTTGTAGCGCTTGGCCACCTGCTCGGCAGTCTGCAGCATGCTCCAGTAGATCTCGGGCTTTTGCTTGGCCAGGGCCAGGTCCTGGATCATGTGCAGATTCATCTCCTGCTGCACGCAGGAGATGCTTTCGACGCCCCCGGCCACAAACACATCGGCCTCGCCCGCGATGATGCGCTGGGCAGCCATGGCGATGGTCTGCAGGCCCGACGAACAGAAGCGGTTGACGGTCACGCCCGATGCCGTGATGGGCAGGCCGGCCTTCAGCGCGATCTGGCGTGCGATGTTGCTGCCCGTGGCGCCTTCGGGCGTAGCGCAACCCATGATGACGTCGTCCACGTCAGCGGCGTCGATGCCGGCGCGCTGTACGGGGTCTCCTCGTTTTCAGTGCAATAAGTGACGGTACGCAAAGCTA
>CAZSZN010000088.1:0-11511 GCA_964610405.1 uncultured Macromonas sp.
GCCACCAGAACTTCAACAACCAGATCGCCAAGTTCATTGCCGAAGGCGGCAAGGTTTATGCCTGCCGTTTTGCGCTGCAAGCCCTCTACGGCCATGGCGAGGGTTCGCTGATCGAAGGCATCCGCCCGATCAACCCGCTGGATGTGCTGGACATCGTGCTGCTGCACCGCAAGCAGGGTGCCTTCATTCTGGACACCTGGACGCTGTAAGCCGAACCGGAGTTGACGATGGCTGACATGAAGAGAACTGTTCGGGCTGCAGCAGCCCAGATTGCACCGGACCTGCAGAGTGCCGATGGCACCTTGGCCAAGGTCCTGGAGACGATTCGACGTGCTGCTCAACAAGGGGTGGAGCTGATTGTTTTTCCCGAAACCTTCGTTCCCTACTACCCGTACTTTTCCTTCGTGCAGCCACCGGTTCAACAGGGGCCGGCCCACCTGTTGCTGATGGAGCGCGCGCCCACGGTGCCCGGGCCATTGACCGACGCTGTGGCCGCAGCGGCCCGCGAGAGCGGCATGGTGGTGGTGTTGGGCGTGAACGAGCGCGACCATGGCAGCCTGTACAACACCCAGGTCATCTTTGACGCGGACGGCCGCCTGTTGCTCAAACGCCGAAAAATTACCCCGACGTACCACGAACGCATGGTCTGGGGCCAGGGCGATGGCGCGGGCCTGAAGGCGGTGAACACCCGCGTGGGCCGGGTGGGTGCCTTGGCGTGCTGGGAGCATTACAACCCGCTCGCCCGTTACGCCTTGATGGCCGACCATGAAGAGATCCACTGCGCGCAGTTTCCGGGCTCCTTGGTGGGCCCCATCTTTGCCGACCAGATGGGTGTGACGATCCGCCACCATGCGCTGGAGTCGGGCTGCTTTGTCGTCAATGCCACTGGCTGGTTGCATGACGATCAAATTCGCAGCGTCACGTCGGATGAGAAGTTGCAAGGCGCTTTGCGCGGGGGCTGTCACACAGCCATCGTTTCGCCCGAGGGCAAATACCTGGCCGAGCCGCTGACGGAAGGCGAAGGCTTGGTGGTGGCCGATCTGGACATGGCGCTGATCGACAAACGCAAACGCATGATGGATTCGGTCGGCCATTACGCGCGCCCTGAATTGCTGAGTCTGGCCATACGCAGTGAGCCGCAGCAAGTGACGCGTGCCTGGCCGCAGACGGCCGGGGATGCGCGGGTGGCAACGGAGCCACTCGCCGTGTCTTGCCCCAGCGAAGGGGTGACAGAGATTCAAGGAGGACGCGCATCATGACGAACCACACGCAAGCTTCCTGGCAGCCGCTGGCGCCCGCAGGGGACGCCCGCGCTCTAATGACGGAACTGCAGTCCCAAGGCCTGCGCCTGGTGGACCCCACGGCGGGGGCCGCGAGCCGCCGGGGTGGAGCCGGGCCCTCGGACCACAAAGCGGTCAGTGTGGATGGTGTGACGCTGATGGTGCCGGTGCACACCTCCACCGCCTTCAACTCGCCGTTCGTGGCCGATGCCCCGGATGCGCAGGGTGTCAGCGTGCTGCGGCGTGGCAGCATCCCGATCGCCAGCGTCCGCTTCCCCGCTCAGCCGCGCTTTTACGGCCTGAGCACGGCGGACGGCATTCCTTACCAGCAGATCGCCACCCTGCACGGCGCCGATGTGCTGGCCACCACCGTCTTGCAAACCTGCATTCGGTACGAGAGCCGCCGCAAAGCGTGCAAGTTCTGCGCGATTGGGCAGTCGCTGGCGGCAGGGCGAACGATCGCCCACAAAACCCCGGCCCAGTTGGCGGAAGTGGCCAAAGTGGCGGTGGAGCTGGACGGCGTCAAGCACATGGTCATGACCACCGGTACGCCGCCCACGCCAGACCGCGGCGCCTTGGTGTTGTGCGAGAGTGCAGCCGCCATCCGTGCGGCGGTGGACCTGCCGTTGCAAGCCCAGTGCGAGCCCCCCGACAACGACCGCTGGTTTGCGCGCCTGAAAGAGGCGGGTGTGGATACCCTGGGGATGCACCTGGAGGTGGTGGGCGACGAACTGCGCCAACGCATCCTGCCTGGCAAGGCCGAAGTGCCCATGTCCCGTTACTGGGACGCGTTCGAGGCCGCCGTGGCGGTGTTCGGGCGTGGGCAGGTGAGTACCTATTTGCTGGCCGGCCTGGGCGACAGCGCCGACACCTTGTTGCGAACCAGTCAGCGTTTGCTGGACATGGGGGTGTACCCCTTTGTCGTGCCTTTTGTGCCCATCAGTGGCACCCCCTTGGAAGATTACCCCGCGCCGCCTCCCGAGTTCATGCGCAGCGTGCTGGAGCCGTTGGGCGCCATGGTCACAGCGGCGGGCATGCGTGCCAGCGACATCAAGGCCGGCTGCGGCAAATGCGCGGCGTGTTCTACCTTGTCCAGCTACGAGGCGCCCCTCGCGGCCTGAAACACCTTCCAGGAGTCCACCATGTTTGCTCAGCCTTCCAGCGCCAATGTTCACAGCACTGTCTTGGACCTTGATGGGGCAGCGATGGCTGCTTACGCGCCTCAGTCGTTTCGCGTGCAGTGGGCCAGCGACCCCTGGATGGTGGCACAAGCACGCGGCCTGCGCCGCGAGGTGTTTTGTGTCGAACAAGGTTTGTTCAACGGCGACGACTGGGACGAGGTGGACCAGACCAACGCCAGCACCCGGTTGCTGGTGGCGGTGTCTTGCATCGCCGGTCAGCCCGACGAAGTGTTGGGAACGGTGCGCATACACGAGGCACTGCCGGGGATTTGGTGGGGATCGAGGCTCGCGGTTCGACGCGACTGGCGGCACCACGGAAGGCTCGGCAGCGCGCTGGTGCGGCTGGCCGTCTGCAGTGCCCGCGCCATGGGCTGTCAGGAGTTTTTGGCACATGTCCAGTCCCAAAACGTGCCCTTGTTTCGCCGACTGCATTGGGCGGTGCTGGACGAAATGGACCGGCACGGTCGCCGACATGCATTGATGCAGGCCGATCTGGCTCACTACGAGCCTTGTGCCAACCCGTACGCCGGTTATGTGCTGGGCGCGAGGGGCGTGGCATGAACGGCCTGGAACGGTTGCTGGCGCAATTGCGCGCCAGCCGTGGTTTTGTCCACAAGCAAGACATCGCAGCGGTGGTGCAGGGCCTGGATGCCTGGACCGGTGCCACCGTGGTGCCCAACGGAGACGACTGTGCCGTGGTGTCGCCTGGCCTGGGTCAAGACCACCTGCTGTTCGCCATCGAGGGCTTGGTGCAGGACTTTGTCGAGGCCATGCCCTGGTTCGCGGGTTACAGCGCGGTCATGGTCAATCTCAGCGATGTGGCCGCCATGGGCGGACGTTCGCTGGCCGTGGTGAACGCCTTGTGGGCCCACGAGGACGCGGTGGCGCAGGATGTTTTGGCGGGCATGCGGGCCGCATCGCAAAAGTACGGCGTGCCCATGGTGGGTGGCCACACCAACCTGCGCAGCGCCAACCACCAACTGGCCGTGGCGGTGTTGGGCACCGCACGCCGCTTGATCAGCAGTTTTGACGCCCAGCCGGGAGACCGGTTGGTGGTGGCGGTGGACCTGCGGGGGCAGTGGCAGGAGCCGTACCCCTTCTGGAACGCGTCGGTTACCGCCTCTGCCGAGCAACTGCGGGGCGACATGGAGGTGTTGCCTCGCATGGCCGAAGCCGGTTGGTGCGCCGCCGGCAAAGACATCAGCATGGCCGGTGTGCTGGGCTCGCTGTTGATGCTGTTGGAGTGTTCCGGGGTGGGTGGCGTGGTGGACCTGGAGTGCCTGCCCGTGCCCCCGTCTTTGGCAACGGCGACGTTGGAGGATGAGGCTGGCGTGTCCGCGTGGTTGCGCTGGCTGTGCGCGTTCCCCAGCTATGGCTATGTGCTCAGCGTCAGGTCAGAGCATGTGGCCCCGGTGGTGAACGCGTTTGCCGAGCGCGGCTTGGCTGCCGCCGACGTGGGCGGTGTGACAGCCGGGGCCCGCCTGGTGGTCCAGCACGGGGCTGTGCAAGCGGAGCTGTGGGACCACGCGCAAACCCCTTTCATTGGTGCCGGGAGAGCGACATGCACCGCAGTTTGAACATTGGCTTGCTGACGCATTCTGTGCGTGCCCGGGGCGGGGTGATCCACACCTTGGAACTGGCGGAGAGTTTGATCGAGTTGGGCCACCGTGTCACGGTCATCGCGTCGGCCGAGATGGGCGAAACGCTGTTCCGGCAGGTGCCGTTCCCGGTCGATGTGATCCGTTTGCCGGTGTTGCCCGGCGAGCTGGTGGCGCAAGTGGCCCTGCGCATTCAAACCTTGGTGGAGGAGCTGCCCGCCCTCCTGGAGGCTGGCCGTTTTGATGTGCTGCACGCCCAGGACAGCCTGAGTGGCAACGCCCTGGCGCTGTTGAAAGCGGCGGGGCACACTTTGCCGCCCTGGGTGCGCACGGTTCACCACCTGGACCAGTTCAGCAGCCCCTTGTTGATGCAGTGGCAGGAGCGCGCATGGCGCCAGGCCGACGGCGTGGCCTGTGTCAGCGACCTGTGGTTGCGGCACTTCCGGGAGCAATTGCAGGTTCGGCCCGAGCGGATGTACAACGGCGTTCGGCTCAGCCACTTCAACCCCACGCCTTCGGCCGACGATGCAAGGCTGCTCCAGTGCCTGGGGGTGCAGGACAACGCTTCGCCCTTGTGCCTGTTGGTGGGCGGTGTGGAGCAGCGCAAGAACAGCGTGCGGCTGTTGCAGGCCTTCATGAAAAACCGCCGTACCTTGGCGCCGTGGGCCCAGGCCCAGTTGGTGGTGGTGGGCGGCGCCAGCATGCTGGACCACAGCCAGGCACGCCAGCAATGGAACCAGGTGATGGCCGACGCCGGCTGGCGTGAAGGGCCGTCCGAGCCGGTGTGGTGCCTGGGCACCGTTGCCGACGAACTGATGCCTGCTTTGATGCGCCGAGCCGCAGTGTTGGGCATGCCATCGCTGATGGAGGGGTTCGGCCTGGCCGCCATTGAAGCGTTGGCCTGCGGCACGCCGGTGCTGGTGTCCCAACGGGCGCCGTTCACCGAGCACTTGAGCACCAGCCCGAATGTGGCCTGGTGCGACCCCGAAGACGTTGGCTCCATGGCCACCGGCCTGGCGGTGGCGCTGGGCCATTCCAAGCTGACCAGCCCACCCCAGGTGTGCCTGGACCACAGCTGGTCACACAGCGCCCGCCTGCACGAGCGCTGGTACCTGAGTCTGCTGAACGCCCGCGAGGCGGTTCCCCACTCATCCCTTTGTTTGTCCCACTGAACGGAGCCACCCATGCCCGCCATGCACTACACCATCCAATGGCCAGACGCGTCCACCAGCGTCGCTTATTCGCCATCGCTGGTCATCCAGGACTTTTTCGTGCCTGGTCAAACCTACCCGGTCGGCGATTTCTTGACCCGCATCCGCCAGGCCACGGCCATCGCCAACGAGCGGGTCCAGGCGAAATTCGGCTTTCTCTGCTCACGGGCTGGCGATCAGCTCAACGAAACCGAGCAGCGTGCTCAAACCTTCCTGCACGATCCCGCCGCACAGGTGCTGATTGTGAGTTTTGATCCCGCTTGATTCAAGCGTATTCAGTCTTTCCCCCTGTCCTTGGAGTTCATCATGTCTAAACCAGCAATCCAGCACCACAGCGTGGTCGTGGTCGGTGGCGGTCAAGCCGGCATTTCCGTCAGCCATTACCTGCAAAACCTTGGCATTGACCATGTCGTGTACGAAAAGCACCAATCCATGCACGCCTGGCGTTCGCAGCGGTGGGACAACTTTTGCCTGGTCACGCCCAATTGGCAATGCGCCTTGCCGGGGCACCCCTACCAGGGATCGCAGCCCCACGGCTTCATGAAGAAGGACGAGATCGTCAACTACCTTGAAGGCTTCAAGGCGCAGGTCAATCCGCCGCTGCACGAAGGCGTAGCAGTGGAGTTGGTGCAGCCGGTCAACGGTGGTTTCAAGGTCAAAACCAGCCTGGGTGAATGTTTTGCCGAACAGGTGGTGGTGGCTTCTGGTGGGTACCACCAGCCCATCATTCCGCGCCTGGCCGAGCGCTTGCCGGCATCGATTCAGCAAATTCACTCGGCCGACTACAAGAACCCGCAACAACTGCCGCCGGGCAAAGTGCTGGTGGTGGGCTCGGGCCAAAGTGGCGCGCAGATTGCCGAGGACTTGCACCTGGCAGGCCGGCAGGTGGTGCTGGCGGTGGGCGATGCGCCGCGTTGCGCCCGCTTTTACCGAGGCCGTGACGTGGTGGACTGGCTGGCCGACATGGGGTACTACGACATGCCTGTGTCTGAGCACCCGCTGCGCGAAGGTGTGCGCGACAACACCAACCATTACGTCACGGGGCGCGACGGCGGCCGCGACATCGATCTGCGCAAGTTCGCGTTGGAAGGGATGGAGCTCTACGGTCTGCTGGAAGGGCTGGAAGGGGATGTGTTGAAGTTCTCCGGCAACCTGACGGAAGCGCTGGATTCGGCCGATCAGGTCTACAACCGCATCAATGCCGCCATCGACAAACACATTTCCGACAACGGCATTGAGGCGCCTCCCGGTGCGGTGTACGAGCCGGTGTGGACGCCCGCACAAGAGCGGGTCACCTTGTCCCTGGCCGAGTCGGGCATCACGTCCGTGATCTGGTGCATTGGGTTCTCGCCCGACTTCCGCTGGCTGAACGCTCCGGTGTTCACCGGGCGGGGGCATCCGGTGCACGAGCGTGGGGTGACGTCCGTGCCCGGGCTGTACTTCATCGGTTTGCCCTGGCTGTACACCTGGGGTTCCGGGCGCCTGGGCGGCGTTGGGCGTGATGCGCAGTTCATCGCAGATCGCATCGCTCACCACAAAGAACATTGCGCCGAAGCCAGCCTGACGGCGAGCCCAAAAGCTGAAGCCAGCATGGCCTGACCATGTGGTTGGAACGCAACCTCAGTCCGGTGGTCGATCTGCCCGCCGCCGGGCGATCGGACCCGAAGGCGCTGCACCCACTGGCGACGATCGACCTTGAGGTCGGCATGCCTGAATTGTGCGGCGCCGGTTTGTCAGAGGTTTGGTTGCAAAAGGCCTGTGGAGCGCAACATTGGCGGGGCATTGAGCACTTGGTGGGGCAGCCCTCCCAGGCGTGGCGGGATGGGGGTGGTCGCCGGATCTACGCCAGTTTCGGCTGGCTGCGATCCTTGCACACGGGGTTGGCGACGGTGGCCGAGGGCGATCGATTGTCGCTGGGCAGCGAGCTGTGCTGGCGCAGCCGCACCCAGGTCATGTCACGCCACCGGCTGCGAGGTGCCGACCAAGACGTGGCGACGGTGGAGATGCTGTCGGTGTTCATCAGCCGACACGTCGAAGGCGACAACCACAGTGTCCGGCGGGCTGAGTTTGCGAACGAACCCGCCTGGGCGTCTTTACAGGAATCGCCGCAAGCCAAAGCGTTGTTGCAGCATGTCCGTTCTTGGCGACACTCGGCGATGACGCGCTCTGTCCAAGGGGAGCGGTGGTCCATCGTGCCCTGTGCCCGCACCGACTTCAATGGCGCGGGGCTGCTGTATTTCCCCTCCTTCACGGCCTTCGCCGACCGTGCGATGGAGAGTTGGGGCTGGTTGGGGCCGTACCACTTGGTGCAAAGCCGGGAATGCCTGTTCCTGGGCAACGTGCGTGTCGGCGAATCGGTGACCGTGTTGGGCGCTGTCGGCGAGGATGGCGATGGTGTCACTCAGGTCGAACTTCGGTTCCTGGGCGGGCATGGCCAGCGGCCCTTGGCGGAAATGCGGTTGCGCTTAGCCTTGTGAACAGGTGGCTTGAAGCCGATCCCAGGCCACCACGGCGTTGTTGGCGCCCGCCATCTGAATGACGCCGTCCCGCTTCAGCCGTGCGATCACGCGGCTGACCGTGGCGTGGTTAAGGTCAAGGTAGTCGGCCATCTCGGTGCGGGAGGGCAGCCAGATGGCGTTGCCATGCGGCGTCGTCAGGGCACGCAGCGCCGACAGCAAGTTCAGCACCCGCTGATGTGCGTTCGCCTGGTGCAGCGCCGACTTCAAACGGGCCATCCGCTGACCTTGCTGGGCCATGGTCTCGGCCACGGCCAACCGGGTGGCCGCTTCCTGCAGCGCCTCCTCGGTGAAGCACCGTTCAACGGTCACGCGGGTGCAGGCGCGGGCATCGAACGCGCGCGCCGTTTGCCACAGCACTTCGCCCCCCAGCAACGCGCCTGGCCCCAGGAACTGCAGAATGCAGCGGTGGCCATCTTCGTTGACCTCCTCCAAAGCCACAATGCCACTCTGGATTCGGTACACACCCGACTGGGTGTCGCCTCGCAGGTGCAGGTAATGTCCCGCCAGGTGGGTCGTCTGGCGACGGCTGGGTGTCGGCAAGTAGACCGAAGGCGCTGGCGGGTGAGACTGTCCCGCGTCGTCAAAAATCAATCTCATGGGCTCAGGGCTTGCGAACGGGCGTGATCCAGCAGCTGCGACGGGAGGTGCAGGGGCAGACCATTCACACCTCAGCGACCGTGTTTCTGGTTGAGTTGGTGGACATCCAGCGGTTGCACCACCGTGCCCGCGTTGCCCCAGGACTGCCGGATGTACGTCAGCAATGCGGCCATGGTGGTGTCGTCCAGCGTCATCTGGAACGGCGGCATGCCAAAGGGCTGCGGCTGCTCTGCTGTTGGCAACCCAAAGCCCCCCTCCTGCACGATGCGCAGCAGGTTGGCGGGCGAAGCCATGGTCACCGCGCGGTTGCCGGCCAACGGTGGGTAAGCCACATGGCCGTCGCGCAGTTGGAAGCCTTGGCCCTGCTCGCCGTGGCAGGCCGCGCAATGCTGTTCGTACACCCGCTGCCCCAAGGCCAGGTGGGTCGCCGCCTTGTCGGCCGCTTTGGGCGGTGCGGAACGCTGTGGTGGCAAAGCCACCAGGTAATGGGCCGCAGCGCGCAAGTCGGCATCGTTCCAGTGCCGCAGGCTCTGCGCCACAACTTCGGCCATGGGGCCGATGGCGGCGTGGTGCCCACTTTGCCCATCGCGCAGCAACCGCACCACATCGTCCAAGGCCCAGCCTTGAACGCCGGCTTCCTGTGGGTCCAGCAATGAGGGGGCGTACCAGCCGCTCGGCAGGGTGGCGCCGGACAGCGCCTTGGCCGTGATGAGGCCACCCAGTCGGTCGCGCGGGGTGTGGCAGGCGCTGCAATGCGCCAAGCCTTCCACCAATTGGCGTCCCCGCTCAATTTCATCTTTCTGCCCAGTGGCTGCCGCCGGTGGCTGGCCTGGCGTGAAGTACAGCGCACGCCACATTTTGAGTGCCGCTTGCGTGTTGTAGGGCCAGCGCAGTTCGTGTGGTCGGTTCGGGGTTTCGTCGGGCGACAGTGTTTGCAAATAGGCGAACAGGGCGTCGCTGTCGTCCCGGCTGACGTGGGTGGTGTGGGTGTACGGGAAGGCGGGGTTGAGCCAACGCCCGTCGGGTGCCTGGCCATGGTGCAAGGCCCGCCAAAAGTCAGCGGCCGACCAACCGCCCAAACCCTGCGCGCTGGGGGTGAGGTTGGGGCCAAAAACGGTGCCGTAGGGGGTGGCGATGGGGGTGCCTCCGGCATACGGTGCCTGCCCCGGCAGGCTGTGGCAGCCTTGGCAGTTGCCGAGCACGCTCAGGTAGCGGCCACGTTCGATGGTGGCGGTCATGGCCATTGGACTGGCCACGTCGGCCTGCCGCTCCGGCACGGTCAGGGTTGAGACCGGCCAGAACAGCCACGCTGCCAAGGCCAGCAAGCACAGTGCCAGTGTTCCACACAGCCAGCGCAAGGCAGAAACAGGGGTCATCAAAAACGGCATGGTGAGCGACCTCAACGTGCAGTGCCGCACGTCATGGGAACAGACGCTGGCGCAGGGGGCAAAGTGGCCAGCGCGGGTACCGGCTCCGATGACAGCCAGGCGCTGAGGGCGGCGATGTCCTCGGGCGCCAAGCGGCGGGCGATGTCGGCCATGCAGTCGGGCGCGTGTGCTTTACGCACACCGTTGCGCCATGCGCCCAGTTGGGCGTTCAGGTAGTCTCGCGGCAGCCCCAGCAAGCCCGGGGTGGCGGGCAGGGTGCCCATCAAGGCAGCACCGTGACAGGCCACGCAGGCTGGTACTGCCCGGGCGGCGTCGCCATGCAGTACCAATTGGCGGGCGCGCTCGGCTTGAGGCGGGGACAGGGTGGCGATCACCGGGGCGGGGTAGGGCGCCTTTTGTTCAGCGAAATAGTGGGCCATTTCGCGCAGGTAGGCGTCGGTTTGGTGCTGCAGCAGTACCGTCATGGGCTTGTACTGGCGGCGGCCCTGTTGAAAGTTCAACAACTGGTGGTACAGGTAGTCGGCCGGCTTGCCCGCCAGCCGGGGGTAGTAGCCGTCGGGGCCCGCTCGACCCTGTTCGCCATGACAAAACGTGCAGGCGGCCAATCGCTGTCCCAGGCTGTCCACCGGCTGGCCTTGAGCGCCAGCGGCCAAGCTGAGGGTGATCGCTACAAAGGCGGATTGAATCAGAGGCATCATCTCGGTTACCTTGGAAGCACAAAGGTCGAAGCCTCTGCGGCAGCCTTTGTGGTGGGCATGTGCGTGGAGGTTACCGCGAATTCAATGGGCAGAATTTGACCTGCATGCCGCACGGCTACCGTGTTGGGCACCCTGGCCGTGAGAGACACTGTGGTCGCTTGGGCGGGCGCCAGCTCGACCCGGGGTGGGTTGACCAGTTGGGCTTGGAGTGAGGAGGACACCCCAAGTTCCAAGGCTTGGGGATGGTCGGTGGCGTTCATCAATTGCAGCCGGTACACGTTTTCGACGTGGCCTTGTTCCACGAAGCGCGCCATCACTGCGCGGTCCCGGATCACGTTCATGCGGATGTCGGGCCGCTGGGTGAACGACCAGGCCAGTGCGCCCACGCACACGCTCAGCAGGGTTGCATACACCAGCACCCGGGGCCGCCGCAGTGTGTGCCACACGGTGGGGGCCGCGTCCGGCCCGGCCAGCTCGCGCAACGAGGCCAGGCGGATCAGGCCACGCGGCGCACGCACCTTGTCCATGACCTGGTTGCAGGCGTCAATGCACAGGCCGCAACCGATACAGGCCGCCTGCAAACCCTGGCGAATGTCGATGCCGGTGGGGCAGACCTGCACGCACAGGGTGCAGTCGATGCAATGCCCCGCTGATTTGTCCTTGCTGCCGTCTTGGCGCAGGGTGGATCGGGGCTCGCCGCGGCGGTGGTCGTAGGCCACGTTGAGGGTGCGTTCGTCCATCAACGACCCCTGAAACCGCCCGTAGGGACACATGTGCAGACACACTTTTTCGCGCACCAGCCCGGCGTTGAGGTAGGTGAGCGTGCCGTAGAACAGCGTCCAGAACGCGGGCCAGAAGCCGATGCTCAGGTTCAGCACGTCGTGTCCCAAGGCGCGCACGGGCGTGAAGTAGCCCACGAAGGTCAGGCCGGTCCACAGGCCCACCGCCAGCCAGGCCAGGTGCTTGCCACCCCGGCGCACCAGCTTCTCCACCGTCCAGCCGCTTTGGTCCAGCCGTTTGCGGTTCTGGTGGCTGCCTT
>CAZSZN010000089.1:0-11244 GCA_964610405.1 uncultured Macromonas sp.
GCTTCGAGCGCGGGGTCGACCCCCAGCTCACCGTGGAACACGTCGAGCGCATCACGGACCTCATCCTGCAAATCTGCGGTGGCCAAGCCGGTCCCATCGACGACCACGTCGTCAACATGCCTGAGTCCAAGCCGGTCACGCTGCGCGTGGCACGCGCAGCCAAGGTCATCGGCATGCCGGTCACGCAGCAGCAATGCGCTGACGCACTGCGCCGCCTCAGTCTGCCCGTGAGCGAAGGCGAGGGCACGGTGACCGTCACGCCACCGTCCTTCCGTTTCGACCTGCAGATCGAGGAAGACCTGATCGAAGAAGTGGCGCGCGTCATCGGCTACGACCACCTGCCGCACACCCCGCCGCTGGCGCCTGTGACGGCCAAGATCCGCCCCGAGAGCCGCCGCGCACCCTTCCAGTTGCGCCGCCAACTGGCGCAGCTGGGGTACCAGGAAACCATCAACTACAGCTTCGTGGAAGAGCGCTGGGAGCGCGATTACGCGGGCAGTGCCGCCCCCATCCGCCTGCTCAACCCCATTGCCAGCCAGATGAACGTGATGCGTTCTTCGCTGCTGGGCAGCCTGCTGGCGGTGCTCAAGTTCAACACCGACCGCAAGGCGCACCGTGTGCGTGTGTTCGAGCTGGGCCGGGTGTTCAGCAAAGATGCATCGGTGGCAGACAGCGACACCACCGTGGCTGGTTTTGCGCAGCCCATGCGTGTGGCGGGTGTGGCCTACGGCGACGACGCTGGTTTGCAGTGGGGCACGCCTGCGCGTGCGGTGGATTTTTTCGATCTGAAAGGCGATGTGGAGGCCCTGCTGGCGCCGCGCGTGCCCACGTTCGAGCCCGCCACCCATCCTGCCATGCACCCAGGCCGCTGCGCTCGCGTCCTGCTGGATGGGCAGGCGATCGGCCATGTGGGTGAACTCCACCCGCGCTGGCGCCAACTCGAAGGTTGGCAGCAGGCGCCGGTGATGTTCGAGCTGGACTTGCCCGCCGTGCTGGAGCGCCCGGTGCCCGTGGCCCAGCCCGTCACCCGTCATCAGCCGGTGGAGCGTGACATTGCCGTGGTGGTGAAGGAGCGCGTGACCCATGCCGAGCTGATGGCGGCTGTCCATGCCGCCAACGCCCAGGGGTGGCTCAAAACGGCTGTGTTGTTCGACGTGTACCGCCCCAAGAAAGGTGCGGAGTCGGCGGGCCTGGCCGGCGACGAGAAGAGCCTGGCCGTGCGCCTGACGCTGGAGCGCGGCGATGCCACCCTCACCGACGAGGAAATCGACGGCGTGGTGCAGGGCGTGCTGGCTTCGCTGGCCGAGCGCGTGCAGGCCCGTTTGCGTTGACCCCACCGAGAGAGCCACTGGCCATGCCCCATTCCTCGCCCCTGAAAGACGCCGAGCTGCTGGAGATCGATCCGTCGGCCTTGACCAAAGCGCAATTGGCCGAACTGCTGTACGAGCAGATCGGGCTGAACAAGCGCGAGTCCAAGGACATGGTGGACGCGTTTTTCGACCTGATCGGCGAAAGCCTGGTGCAGGGGAACGATGTGAAGATCTCCGGGTTTGGGAATTTCCAGATCCGCACCAAGGCGCCCCGCCCGGGGCGCAACCCGCGCACGGGCGAGCCGGTGGCGATCGAGGCGCGTCGCGTGGTCACCTTCCACGCCAGCCCGAAGCTCAAGGAGTCGGTCCAGGCCGGCGCCAGCGAGGCGTCCACCAACCCGTCGCCAGGGCCACGCCCAGCAGAATGACGGTGCCGCAACCCACCATCCACGCGGTGATGGGTTCGCCCAGCAGCACGGCGCCGTAGCCCAGCGCGAACACCGGGATCAAAAAGGTCACGGTCAGGGTGCGGCTCGGGCCGGCCGCTTCGATCAGGCGGAAGAACAGGATGTAGGCGACGGCGGTGCACAGCACGCCGACCACCAACACCGCCCCCCAGGCGTGCAGGCTCGGGTTTTGTTCCGGCCAGAACCAGAGGGTTGGCCCGGCCAGGGCCAGGGTCGCGCCGATCTGGCTGCCGGTGGCGGTGGCCATGGTGGGCACCCCCGTGAGGTACTTGCGGGTGTAGCTGGCCGCAATGCCGTAGCACAGCGTTGCACCCAGGCAAGCCAGCACCGCCCAGCCGGTGCCCCCCGGCTTGAAGCTGGCTTTGTTCCACGACAACAGCGCCACACCCAGAAAACCGATCGCCAGCCCCAGTGCCCGCCAGCGACCCGGGCGCTCGCGCAGCCACAGCCAGGCCACCAGTGCACCGAACAGCGGCACCGTGGCGTTGAGGATGGCCGACAGCCCGGTGGTGATGGACAGCAGCGCGTAGGAATACAGCGCAAACGGCAAACCGGAATTGAGCACGCCCACGAACAGGATGGGGCTGGCATGGCGCCGGAAGGCCGACCACTGGCCGCTGTAGAACAGCACCGGCAGCAGCACCAGGCTCGCCACGGCCACCCGAGCGCCCGCCGTGGCCCAGGCGCCAAACTCCACCGCGCCCGCGCGCATGAACAGGAACGACGCGCCCCAGATGGCGGCGAGCAACACGAACTCGGCGATGGTCGAGCGGGACATGAAGAGGGTGTGGCTCAGACGGTTTCGAGTCGCAGCAGTGCCACTTTGCGGTCCAGGCCGCCGGTGTAGCCGGTCAACTGGCCGCGAGCACCCACCACGCGGTGGCAAGGCAGCACGATGCCCAGCGGGTTGCGGCCCACGGCACCGCCTACAGCACGCACGGCGGCCGGCCGGCCGACCGCCGTGGCCAATTGGCTGTAGCTCACCGTTTGCCCATAGGGAACGTGTTGCAACTGCGACCACACGTTGCGCTGGAACGGAGTGCCTTCCAGCATGGCCAACGGCAGATCGAACTGCTGGCGTCGCCCTTCAAAATACGCTTGCAACTGTGCCACCGTGGCCTGCAACATTGGGTGCCTGTCGTTCAGGGGGGCGTTGCGTGCCCAGGCCGGGATGCCGGTCTGGTCTTCGAAGTACACACCGCACAGCGCGCCGTCGTGGGCCACCAGGCGCAAACGGCCTACCGGACTGTTCCAGAGGGTGGCGTGCAGCGGGGGCAGGGCGGTTTTCATGGTGTTTAGGCAGTTCGGGCCATTCTAGCGGGGCTCGTACCCTGGTGCGCGCCTCGGAAGTGACATGGGCGACTTCTACAATCCACGGGTTGCTGTCACACACATTTTGCTCATGACCCACTCGACTTTTCCTCCCTCGGCCTTCAAGGCTTACGACATTCGCGGCGTTGTGCCCGATGCGCTCAACCCCGCTTTCGCCCAGGCCCTGGGGCGGGCTTTTGGTGCCCGCGCCTTGGCGCTGGGGGAGTCCATCGTGGCCGTCGGGCGCGACGGGCGCTTGAGCAGCCCCGAGTTGGCTGCAGCGCTGATCGTCGGGCTGGTCGAAGCCGGGGTCGAGGTCATCGACATCGGGCTGGCCACCACGCCCATGCTGTATTTTGCCGCTCACACCCTGTGCCGCAGTGGCATCCAGGTCACCGGCAGCCACAACCCCAAACACCACAACGGCTTCAAGATGGTGCTGGCTGGCAAGGCCATTTACGGTGATGAGATCCAGGCGCTGCGCCAGGCCATGGTGGCGGGCGACCTGCCGACGCAACCCGGTGGCCGCGTCACGCAGCAGGCGGTGCTGGAGGCCTACCTGGCCCGCATCGTCGGCGATGTGAAACTGGCACGCCCGCTCAAGCTGGTGATCGACTGCGGCAACGGCGTGGCGGGTGCGTCAGCGCCGCGCCTGTTCCGTGCTTTGGGCTGCGAGGTGGTGGAGTTGTTCAGCGAAGTGGATGGCAACTTCCCGAACCACCACCCCGACCCGTCTAAGCCCGAAAACCTGCAGGACCTGGTGCGCGCCTTGCAAACCACTGGCGCCGATCTGGGACTGGCATTTGACGGCGATGGCGACCGGCTCGGCATTGTCACCCCGAGCGGCCAGAACATTTTCCCGGACCGGCAGATGCTGTTGTTCGCTCAAGATGTGCTCTCCCGCGTGCCGGGCGGCACCATCGTGTTCGACGTGAAGTGCAGCCAGCGCCTGGCGCCCGCGATTCGCGATGCCGGTGGCCAGCCCTTGATGTTCAAGACCGGCCATTCGCTCATCAAGGCGAAGATGAAGGAAGTGGATGCCCCGCTGGGTGGCGAGATGAGCGGGCACATCTTTTTCAAGGAGCGCTGGTACGGCTTTGACGATGGCAGCTACGCCGGCGCGCGCCTGCTCGAAATTTTGAGCCGTCAGCCCAACCCTGGGGCTACGCTGGAGGCCTTGCCCACCAGCCACTCCACCCCCGAACTCAACGTGCCTTGCGTCGATGGCGAGCCGCACCAGGTGGTGGCCCGGCTGCAGGCGCAGGCGCAGTTCGAGGCGCCGGCACAAGTCAATACCATCGACGGTTTGCGGGTAGACTGGCCCGATGGATTCGGCTTGATTCGCGCTTCCAACACCACGCCGGTGCTGGTGTTGCGCTTCGAGGGCCAAACTGCCGAAGCGCTGGAGCGCATTCGCCACACCCTGATGACGTTGCTGCTGACGGTCAAGCCCGACGCGGCCCTGGAGCAGGCGGCGCATTGAGCGCTGGCTGCCCACCCATGTTCAGAACCCCACACATTGCCCATGACGCCCAGTGCCGACCCCGAGGTCATCGTCTTCAACCTCAAGAAACGTTACACCGGTGTATCCGCCACGGTGAACGCGCTGGTGCCACTGCAGTTGGGGCAGTGGCAGCTTGCCTATTGCGGCACGCCCCTGTCCAACGGCGTGCCGGGCATGACGCTTCGGGAGGCGATTCGCTTGTCGCGCAAGCCGCCGCCGGGGCGCCCATTTCGCATTTGGCATGTCCGCCGCGACCATGAAATGATGGCCGGTCTCTGGGCGCGCGATGTGCTGCGTTTGCCGATCAAACTGGTGTTCACCTCGGCCGCGCAGCACCTGCACGGCTGGTTTCCGCGCTGGCTGATTGCCCGCATGGACGCGGTGATTTCCACCACGCCCAAGGCGGCCAGTTTCGTGCCCAACACCACGGCGGTGGTGCCGCACGGCATCGACCTGAGCCGTTTTTCGCCCCCGGCCGACAAGCTGAACGCCTGGGCCGAGACCGGCCTGCCGGGCAAGTACGGCATTGGCGTGTTTGGGCGGGTGCGGCCCGACAAGGGCAGTGACGTGTTTGTGGACGCGATGATCGCCGCTTTGCCGTACCTGCCCGATGCCACCGCTGTGATCGCCGGTTTGGCGCAGCCCAAGCACCAGGCCTACCAGCAGGCGCTGCAAGACAAGATCGCGGCGGCCGGCTTGGCCGACCGCATTGTGTTCTTGGGCGAGGTGCCCGCGGGCGAAGTGCACCGTTGGTACCAGCGGTGTTTGCTGTGCGTGGCCTGCCCGCGCTACGAGCCGTTTGGCCTGACCCCTTTCGAGGCGGCCGCTACCGGTTGCGCGCTGGTGTGTTCGCGCACCGGTGCGTTCGAGGAGCTGGTGCAGCCCGGTGTCAATGGCCAGTTGGTGGACACGGGCGACGCCGTGGGTCTGGCCCAGGCCGTGCAGCAGGTGATGCAAGACCCCATGGCCGCCTTGCGCATGGGGCAGGCAGCGCAGGCGCGGGTCACGTCGGCGTTCTCGCTGGCGCAGGAGGCGGCCGGCATTGGCCGCGTTTACCAGGGTTTGTGGGATGCCGCTTGATGAGCGCGGCCTGACGCGCCCGCAGCGGCTGGCGTTGTGGGCCTACAGCTTGGCCATGCGTGGCTTGGTGCCCTTGCTGCGCCGCAAGTTGCGTCGCCGTGGCCAGGCCGAGCCGGGCTACCTGCTCCATGTGGAGCAACGCTTGGGGCATTACCCCGGCCTGCCAGCGTCGTCTGGCTGGTTGTGGGTGCATGCGGTGTCGCTGGGTGAGACGCGGGCGGCGGGTCTGTTGCTGACTGCCTTGCGCGCGCAGATGCCAGGTTTGCGCGTGCTGTTGACCCATGGCACCGCCACCGGTCGCGCGGAAGGCGCCAAGTGGCTGGCGCCGGGGGATGTGCAGGTCTGGCAGCCCTGGGACACACCCGAAGCGGTGGCGCGTTTTCTGGCGCACTTTCGCCCCACGCTGGGGGTGTTGATGGAAACCGAAGTCTGGCCCAACTGGGTGCGCTGCTGTCGTGCCGAGGGGGTGCCCTTGTGGTTGGTCAACGCCCGTTTGAGTGCCAAGTCTTTGCACCAGGCGCAGCGCATGGGTGGATTGGCGCGGCCTGCCTACGCCGGTTTGCACGCGGTGCTGGCGCAAACCCCCGCCGATGCCGATCGCCTGCGCCAACTGGGGGCTGCGGTGCGAGGGGTGCTGGGCAACCTCAAGTTCGATGTCACTCCCGACGCGGCGCAATTGGGGCAAGGCCGCCGTTGGCGTGAAGCGGCTGGCGGTCGTGCGGTGGTCATGTTGGCCAGCAGCCGAGAAGGCGAAGAAGCCCTCTGGTTGCAGGCCCTGCGTGCCCAGCCATGGGCGCAACAGGTTTTGTGGCTGGTGGTGCCGCGCCACCCGCAGCGCTTTGACGAAGTGGCCCGCTTGATCCAGAGCGCCGGCTTGAGCGTGTTCCGGCGCAGTGAGTGGCGCGACGATTCACCGGACGCTGCCGCCCGCGCCAACGTCTGGCTCGGCGATTCGCTGGGCGAGATGCAGGCCTACTACGCCATGGCCGATCTGGCCTGGTTGGGGGGCAGTTTCATGCCACTGGGTGGGCAGAACCTGATCGAGGCGGCCGCCTGCGGTTGCCCGGTGCTGATGGGTCCGCACACCTTCAACTTCGCCGACGCCGCGCAACAGGCGGCCGATGTGGGTGCTGCGGTGCGGGTGGCCGACATGGACGGTGCCATGCGCCACACGCGCCAGTGGCTGGACGACGCGGCCGCATTGGCGCAGGCCCGCCAAGCTGGCGCCGAGTTGCTGCGACAAGGGCGCGGCGCGGCACAACGTTGTGCCACTTTGTTGTTGGACGAATACCGCCAGCGCAGGGGCATGGCGCCACCGCAGGTTGAAAAAGCCGGACTGCCTTGAGTCAGGTGCGGCTCAGGGTGCGGCCAGCAAGGCGTCGATTGGCTTGAGATCGTCCGCGTTCAAGGCACCGCTGGCCTGTTTGAGCCGCAGGTTGCCCACCAGCACGTCGTAGCGCGCTTTGGCCAGGTTGGCTTTGGTCTGGAACAACTGGCTCTGCGCATTCAACACGTCGATATTGATGCGCACACCCACCTGATAGCCCAGTTGGTTGGCCTCCAGCGCGCTTTGGCTGGACGCTTCGGCCGCCTCCAGTGCCTTCACCTGCCCGAGGCCAGACACCACGCCAAAGTACGCGGTGCGGGTGGCCTGCGCGGTGCCGCGCCGAGCCGCTTCGAGGTCGGTGCGCGCCTTGTCTTGCAGGGCCAGGGTCTCGGCGATTCGGTTTTGCACCGCGCCCCCGGTGTACAGGGGCAGGTTGAATTGCACGCCCACGGTGGCGGTGTTGCTGCGGGCGTAAGGGAAGGGTGGCGAGGAGCCGGCGCCCCGCGCGATCTGGTACTGGGCGGTCGCGTCCAGGGTCGGGCCTTGGCCGGCCTCGGCCCTGCGGGTTTCCAGTTGCGCGATGTCCAGGCCTGCACTGGCTTGGCGCACCAGCGGGTGTTCCGTTTCGGCGCGGTTGACCCACGCGTTCACATCGGCCGGTTGCACTTCTGGCAACGCCTTGCCCGCGCCCAGTCGCCAAGGTGCGGTGCCGCTGCGTCCCACCAGTTGGTCCAGGGCCAGCTTTTTGACCCGCAAATCGTTTTCAGCGGCGATCTCGCGCGCGATCACGAGGTCGTACTGTGCCTGGGCTTCCCGCGTGTCGGTGATGGTGCTGGTGCCCACCTCGAAGTTGCGTTTGGCGGCCGCCAATTGCTCGGCCACGGCGGCCTTTTGGGCCTTCACGAAAGCAAGGTTGTCTTCCGCCGCCAGCACGTTGAAGTAAGCGTCAGCCAAGCGGACGATCAGGGCTTGTTCCGCATTTTGCAATTGCGCTTCAGACGCTAGCAGCGACTTCTGCGCTTGTTCCAGTGCGATGCGGTTGGCGGGTCGGTACAGCGGCTGGCTGGCCGCGATGGCGGCGCTCTGAGCGCTGCGGGTGCGGTCCAGGGCGCTGCCTTCGGTGTTCACGTTGGACCAGTTGGCACCCGCGTTCAGCCCGACGCTGGGGCGCACGCCGGCGTAGGCCTGTTCGGCTTTGGCCTGGTCGGCCTGGTGCTGTGCGCGAGCCGACAGGTAGGTCGCGTCGTAGGCGAGCGCCGCCTCATACAGCGTTTGCAGGTTCTGGGCCAGGGCCGGCGTCGCCAGTCCAGCCAAGGCTGCTCCCCATCCCGCCACCCAAGCCCCTCGCTGGATGGCCCGCGCCACCGTGGAGTGGGCACTGACGGAGCGTTGCGCGGAGGGAGCATGCATGGGGGAGCCTTTCGGTGTGCGTGTGGCGGCGTTGCGAAACAGGTCAATATTGGGGAATGCTGGTGTCCAGTTCGGTCGCCCACAGGTGGATGCCGCCGTTGATGTTGACCACCTCGTCGTAACCTTGATTTTTCAGGAAGAACGCAACCTGGGCGCTGCGGCCACCGTGGTGGCACAGGCAGGCAATGGGGCGGTCGCGCGGCAGTTCCTGAAGCCGGGCCGGGATGCTGCTCATGGGCATGTGCAGCAATTCAAATCCGTTCGGCTTGACACTGGCGGTTTGCACCTCCCAGGGCTCCCGCACGTCCAGCACCAGCGGCAAGGTGTCTGGGGTCGCGGTGTGGTGTTCGCTGAGCCAGTCGGCCAGTTGTGCGGGGCGGATGTGGGTGATCAAGGCAGCTCCCGGCTCAGAACTGGAAACGCGACGGTTCGGGGAAATGCGCCAGGCGGGGCAGCACGATGTCCCACGGCTGTTCGGTGTGGAACGCGTTGTCGCTGGTGCGGCGCACCACGGTGGCGCGCATCACGGGCTCGTGGCCCACCACCGCAAACAGGCGACCGCCCACTTTGAGCAGTTGCAGCAGGTCGTCCGGCACCTCGGCGACCGAGCCGCTGAGCACGATGGCGTCGTATGGGGCATTGCCTGAGCAGGCTGCGAAACGGTGCGCGGCGGCGTCGGCAGTGCGCACTTCCACGTTGTGCACCCCTTCGGTGGCCAGACGGCTGCGGGCCTGGTCCGCCAGCGTGGGATTGATTTCCAGGCTCAGCACCTGGGCGCACAGCTTGCCCATCAAAGCAGCCATGTGGCCCGAGCCGGTGCCGATTTCCAGCACGTTGTCGCGGGGTTGCAAATCCAGTTCCTGCAGCGTGCGGGCTTCCACCTTGGGGGCCAGCAGGCATTCGCCCTCGACGGCCGGAGTGCCGAGCGGAATTTCCATGTCGGCCAGGGCCACGCTCTCAAAGGCGGGCGGCACAAACCGCTCGCGCTTGACCTCACCCAGCAGGGACAGGACGCGCGCGTCCAGCACCTCCCAGGGGCGGATCTGCTGCTCGATCATGTTGAAACGGGCCTTGTCGAAGTCGAAGGCGGTGTTCGGGGTGGTCATTCCATACTCCAGTGGGTATATTAGCCGATTCAATCTCATTTTACCGAAGGCCCGGTTTCATCCTTGTAAAGTGGGTCCGCGTGCCAGCAGGCCTTGCAGCAAGGTGGTGACTTGGGTCTCGATGAAGGCGGCGGGGTCGATGCTGGCGTTGGGACCGATGCAGGGGGCCATGGCGTGCTTCCACAACATCAGGAACATCAGGGGGGCGGTGAGGCCGTAAATGCCGTAGTCGAGGTCGATGGGGCGGAATTCGCCGCTATCGATGCCGCGCTGCAACACGCGCCGCAGCAACTGGTGGGCGGGCTCCATGACCTCCGCCTGGTAGAACGCGGCGATTTCGGGGAAATGCTGCGCTTCGGCCATGACCAGCTTGGTGATGCCGGAGGCGGGCGTGTCGCCGACCCGCTGCCACCATTGGTTCATGCAGTAGCGCACCAGCTCGGCGCTGCTGCCTTGGAAGGCATTGAGTTCCGAGTCCCACAC
This sequence comes from uncultured Macromonas sp., assembly GCA_964610405.1. GTDB lineage: Bacteria > Pseudomonadota > Gammaproteobacteria > Burkholderiales > Burkholderiaceae_C > CAZGDZ01. Next base: position 9,999 of record CAZSZN010000089.1, read on the forward strand.
CGGGAACAGGCCCGACAGGTGGTGGCGCACCACCGCCTTGAACAGTTCTTCCTTGCTGGGAAAGTACAGAAACAGCGTGCCTTTGGAGACCCCCGCACGGCGCGCGACCGCCTCCACCTTGGTACCGGCGTAGCCGTGTTCCACGAACAGGGCCAGCGCGGCGTCCAGCAACTCGCCCGGCCGCGCTTCTTTGCGGCGGCGGCTGCGAGGGGCGGGCGTTGCGTGAGCGGCGAACTTCATTAATGACCTGTGGGTTATTAACTATACCTCAGGGCTGCTGTTGCAATTGTTTCAGACGGTACAAGGCTTCCAGCGCCTCGCGCGGGCTCAGGGCGTCAGGGTCGATCTGGGCCAGGGCCTGGTCCACGCGGCTGGGTTCGGGCGCGGCGGCGGCGGGCGGCGGGGCAAACAAATCCACCTGGGCCTGTGCCTGGGCGCTGTGGGTTTCCAGCGCCTCCAGCGCGTGGCGGGCGTGCTGCACCACGGCGCCGGGCACACCGGCCAGGCGGGCCACCTGCACACCGTAGCTGCGGCTGGCAGGGCCGGGTTCGATCTGGTGCAGGAAAACGATGTCGCGCCCGTGGGCTTCCACTGCGCTCACGTGCACGTTGAGGGCCGCATGGTGGCTGGCGGGGAACTCCGTCAGCTCGAAGTAGTGCGTGGCGAACAGGGTGAAGGCCTTGACCTTGTCGTGCAGGTGCGTGGCAATGGCCGAAGCCAGTGCCAGCCCGTCGAAGGTGGAGGTGCCGCGCCCGATCTCGTCCATCAGCACCAGGCTGTGCGGGGTGGCGCCGTGCAATATTTGCGCGGCCTCGGTCATCTCCAGCATGAAGGTGGACTGGGCGTTGGCCAGGTCGTCTGCCGCGCCAATGCGGGTGTGGATGGCGTCCAGCGGCCCCAGGCGGCAGCGCGTGGCGGGCACGTAGCTGCCCATGCTGGCCAGCAGTGCGATCACGGCCACCTGGCGCATGTAGGTGGACTTACCGCCCATGTTGGGGCCGGTGATGACCTGCATGCGGGCCTTGGGGCCCATGACTGTGTCGTTGGGGATGAAGGCGCCAGCGCCGGTTTCGTTCAGGCGCGCTTCCACCACCGGGTGGCGCCCGCCACGGATTTCGATACAGGGCTCGATGCTGAACTCGGGCTCGCACCAGTGGAGTGTGAGCGAGCGTTCGGCCAGGGCGCACAGCGCGTCCAGCGCGGCAATGGCGCGGGCCAGTTCGCCCAGCGCGGGCACGTGGTTCTG
>CAZSZN010000090.1:0-11078 GCA_964610405.1 uncultured Macromonas sp.
AGAACGAGCTGCTCAAGACCCCGAACCTGGGTCGCAAGTCGCTCAACGAAATCAAAGAAGTGCTGGCTTCGCGCGGCTTGACGCTGGGCATGAAGTTGGAAAACTGGCCGCCCGCCGGTCTGGAAAAGCACTGATCTCTGTTTTTTAACTGCCCTGACCCCCTGCGGTACCTGATCCGGCCGCAGGCGATTATTTGAAAGGAAATTACCATGCGTCACGGAAACGGCCTTCGCAAACTCAACCGCACCAGCGCCCACCGCCAGGCCATGCTGCGCAACATGATGAACTCGCTGCTCACGCACGAAGTCATCAAAACCACGGTCCCCAAGGCCAAGGAACTGCGCCGCGTGGTCGAGCGCATGATCACCCTGTCCAAGGTTGACACGGTGGCGAACCGCCGTCTGGCGTTCGACCGCCTCCGTGACCGCGACGTGGTCACCAAGCTGTTCAACGACCTGGGCAAGCGCTCTGCCAACCGTCCCGGTGGCTACACCCGCATTCTGAAGATGGGCTTCCGCGTGGGCGACAACGCTCCGATGGCCCTGATCGAGCTGGTGGACCGCGCTGAAGAAGGCGCGGCAGCGCAAGAAGTTGCAGCAGCCGAGTAATTCGTGCTATAATTCATGTCTTGACGCGGAGTGGAGCAGCCTGGTAGCTCGTTGGGCTCATAACCCAAAGGTCGCAAGTTCAAATCTTGCCTCCGCAACCAACATGACCAAGCCACCAGCTTGGTGAAAAAGCCCTCTCAATGAGGGCTTTTTTTTGTGGGCCATTCACAATGGCCTGCTGCGTTTTCTCAGATCGTCCCAGGCGGGAATCAGGGACATCAACGCCAGCAGCACCGCGATCGGGATGGTGAAGCCGTAGCCCACCGTTTTGAAGCCGAAAGCCCCCGCCACACCGCCCACCACAAAGGCCGTCCACAGGCCGCCAAGCACTTTGATTCGGTCCCGGTCGGCCCTCACGGGTTCGTGTGGGGTTTTGTCATGGGCGTTCCAATACACGAGTTTGCCGAGTTCAATGCCCAGGTCGGTCACGATGCCGGTCATGTGGGTGGTGCGGATCACGGCGCCCGACAGTTTGGTCACGACGGCGTTCTGCAACCCCATGATGAAACAGAGCAGGACGACGGTGAACGGGAGCAGCAATCCTTCCAACGCGGCCAATTGAGCGCCCAGCAGACCGAAACAGAGGATCAAAAAGGCTTCCAGCAGCAGGGGCAATGCGTATTCGCTGGCCATGGCCCTGCGCCGCGCCAGATGGACCAGCATGGCGCAGCACATGGACCCCAGCAGAAACGACAACACGGCCACCATGCCGTCCACGACCAGGGTCAGGTGCCCCAGCGCTAGGTTATCGGCCATGGCCGACATCATGCCGGTCACGTGGGAGGTGTACTGTTGCACCGCCAGGAAGCCGCCCGCATTGATGGCCCCTGCGACGAACGCCAGCAACCAGCCGAGTTGCCGGTTGGCGGAAACGGTGCGGTCGCGTCCGACCAAGAAACGGGCGTAGTTCGCAGGCATGGGGGCGGGCCAAAGTGCCCATCTTACGTGCCCCGGCGATGCAAGCCCCGTTGCTGACCGCCACTGGGTGCGATCGGGCGCCCGAGCGCCTTCATCCTGGGCTCAAGAATCGCCAAATGAATCCGATAAAACTACATCGTCACGGAGTTTGAAGCATGGACGTTTCCACCGCTGCCTTGGTCAATGCCGCCGTGCAGACCCAACAAGCCCAACTGGCCCAGGAGGTGCAGGTGTCGGTGTTGAAGAAGGCTCTGGATGTGCAGGAGAATGGCGCCATGGCCTTGTTGCAGGCGATTCCTGCGACCCTGCCGCTCGCGACTTCGGGCCCCTTGGGCACCCAGGTCAACCACTTGGTCTGAAGCTGATTTTGCCCTCGCGGCCTGTTCCCCGCTGCTGATCCGGGGACGGAACGGGAGAAGGTCGTTCAGAGCGTCCTGGCCAGCCACACTGCACACAACAGCCACACCGCAATCACGAAGGTCACGCCCCACCGGCTGGTGGGTTTGCGCCCCTTTTCGGCGAACCAGCGCTCCGCTTGTGCCCGGCCATCGGCCAGCACGTGCGGCGGCAACAGTCGCACCGTGAGCCAAATCAGTGCGGGCAGCAGAATGACGTCGTCCAGGTAGCCCAGCACTGGGATGAAGTCCGGGATGAGGTCGATGGGGCTCAACGCATAAGCGACCACGAACACGCCCAGTGCCTTGGCGTACCACGGGGTGTCGGGGTGGCGCCCAGCGAACCAGAGCGCAGTGCCGTCCCGCTTGACGAGCCGCGCCCAGGCGGTGAGCCGCTCGGTCAGTTTCATGGCCGGTTGCCGTCGGGTCAGTAATGGGGTGGCAGTTCGTCGCGCAGGCTGCGGAAGGCGCCCGGAGTGCCATCGTCCAACCGGTTGCACAGCCGCGCGAGTTCGCGCTGCAATTGCTCAATCTGCAGTTGCTGGCGGTACACCTGCGCGTTGAGTTCCTCGATCCAGTCGTCGTTGACGCTGGCCTTGATCTCCAGGTTGGTGAGCCGTTCCTGTTCGTGCGCGGGGTCTGGGTGGTGGGGCTGGTTCATGGGAGAGGAGCGTTCGGGCCAACGCGGCGCGGCCAGCACCTCGGCGGTGTGTTGACCGAGGGTGGGCGCCAAGTGCCGGAGCTGGCCCGGCGTGGCACTGAGTTTGGGCACGATGCCCGGCACCTTCAGCGGCAAGCCGTCGGCGCTGGTGGTGTCAAGGATCATGTCCCGTGCCAGGTACTGCGGGTCGCGCGCGATGTCAGCGGCAGAATAGATCGGCCCGGCAGGGACTTGGGCGGCATCCAGCGCCTGCACCACTTCGGCAACGGTGCGCTGCCGGGTCCAAGCTTCAATGGCCTGGTCCAGTTCGGCGGCGCGGCGGGCTCGCCCGTCGTTGTGGGCCAGGCCCGGGTCTTGTCCCAGGTCGTCGCGGTCGATCGCGCGCATCAGGCGTTTGAAGATGCTGTCGCCGTTGCCGCCGATCAGCACGTAGCCGCCGTCTTGGCAGTGGTAGGCGTTGGATGGCGCGATGCCGGGCAGGGCGCTGCCGGCCCGTTCGCGCACCGCGCCAAAGGCGTCGTACTCAGGCAGCAGGCTTTCCATCAGGTTGAACACGCTTTCGTACAGCGCCACGTCGATCATCTGCCCCTGGCCGCCACGCGCCTCGCGGTGGAAGAGCGCCAGCAGCACGCCGATGACGCCGTGCAGCGCGGCGATCGAGTCGCCGATGGACACGCCAGTGCGCACTGGCACCCGCCCCGGTTCGCCGGTGAGGTGGCGCAAGCCGCCCATGGCCTCGCCCAAGATCCCGAAACCGGATTTGTGGGCGTACGGTCCGGTCTGGCCATAACCCGACAAGCGCAGCATCACCAGGCGCGGATTGAGCGCGTGCAGCGCGTCCCAGCCCAGGCCCCACCCTTCCATCGTGCCGGGTTTGAAGTTTTCGATCAGCACGTCGGCCTCGCTGGCCATCCGGCGCACCGCCTCCTGGCCCTCGGGGGTGCGCAAGTCCAGGCAGACGGAGCGCTTGTTGCGCGATTGCACGTCCCACCAGACCGAGGTACCGTTGCGCAACAGGCGCCAGGTGCGCAGCGGGTCACCGCTGTCCGGCGGTTCGACCTTGATCACGTCGGCGCCGAAATCGCCCAAGGTTTTGCCGGCAAACGGGCCCGCGATGAGCTGGCCGAGTTCCAGTACTTTGAGTCCTTCGAGTGCTTGCATGGCGCCTATGGTAGCCCTGCGTTCAAGTGTCGAGGCCGGGCGCGGCGCGGTAGCGCTGCACATTGGGGGGTGTGTCGCCCAGGTGGAAGGCAAAGCGCTGTTCGCGCAGCTCCAGGTCCGCGCCGCTGACGCGGTCGAACCGGCGCAGGTGCTCGGTCCAGGACTCGTCCACGATTTCTTCCACATAACGACCGGGCTCTTCCAGATCCTCGTGCAACGACCACGCCAGCGCGCCCAGCCGCATGCGGCTGCGCCGGGTTTCGCGCATCAAGGCCAGGAAATCCGCCGCGCGGGTCGGGTCAATGCGGTACTCGACCCTGATCGTGATGTGACCGTGGCCCGGTTGCACCTCGGTGGAAGGGGGCGTCCAGCGGACCGGCGTCAAGTCTTCCTGCGGGCCATGCTCGCGCACAAAGCGCCGCGCCAACCAGGCGGCCACCACCCCGGACACGGCCGCGATGCCGACACTGATGTGCACATCGGTGTGTGCGGCGATCTGGCCCCAGAACGCCGCACCGCCCGCGCTGCCACCCATGATGGCCATTTGGTACATCGACATGCCGCGTGCCCGCACCCAGTCAGGCAACACCATTTGCGCCGACACGCTCAAGGTGTTGGCGGTCGTGATCCATGCCATGCCCGCCAGGAACATGGCCGGCACGGCCAGCGCCACGTTGGGGGCCCAGGCCATCACCGCCATAGCCAAGGACTGCAGCGCCACACCGCCGAACACCAGGCGGTCGCGGTCCACGTTTTGACGCAAGCGCGGCAAAAACAGCGCCGAGACGATCGCGCCGCTGCCCATGGTGGCCAGCAGCAGGGTGAACGTGCCGGCATTGCCGCCTTCCATGCTCAGCGCCAGCAGCGGCAGCAGCGCCATCAAGGCGGTGGAATGGAAGAAAAACAGCCCGATGTGGAGGAACACCACCCGCAGCCGCGACGACTGGCGCGCAAACTGCCAGCCCACCCGCATGGCGCTCCAGAACGGCTCACGGCCAAGGGGGTTGGGCGGGCTCTCGCGCCGCCAGCGCCAGATGACCAGGGCCGACACCACCGCGAGCACGGCGTTGAGGACGAACACGTAAGCGCTGCCCAGCGACGCGATGATGGCGCCGGCCAGCAGCGGGCCGACGATGCGGGACGCGTTCATCGAGATGCCATTGAGGGCCAAGGCTTGCGGCAGTTGCGCACGCGGCACCAGCTCCGGGACGATGGCGGCGAACACCGGCCAGCGCATGGCCAGGCCAATGCCGTTGGCGAACACCAGCGCCAGCAGCAGCGGCGGCGTCATGCCTCCCACCAGGACGGCGGTGCACAAGGCCAGCGCGACCAGCGCGATCCAGAGCTGGGTGCCCAGAAAGTAGCGCCGGCGGTCCAGCGTGTCGGCCAGGGCGCCGCTGGGCAGGCCCAGCAGGAACACCGGCAGCGTGGCGGCGGTTTGCACCAGCGCCACCCAGACCGGCGAGGTGGTGAGCGAGGTCATCAGCCATGCGGCGGCGACATCGTTCATCCACATGCTGACATTGGCCATCAGCCAGGTGAGCCAGAGAGCGCGAAAAACGGGTTGTTGCAGCGGGGCCAGGGCGGTCAGCCCCAACGGTGGCGGCGGGGCGGGGGGCGCGGCGGTTTCGGTGTCGCCAGTGGGCGGGGTGCTGGACATGGAGCTATTGTGCGCGCAAAGTGCGTCCCTCGTGACCGGGGGTGCTGGTTCCCTGTGCCTGGGCGGACTATGATGGTCAACAGCGGTGCGGCAATGATGCCGGCCCCAACCGGAGGTGACCATGAAACTGCTGATACCTGTGGACGGATCGGAGTTGGCCCTGGAGGCCTTGACCCATGCCATGGGCTGGGTCGCTCATGGCCTGCAAGCCACCCTGGTGCTGGCCAATGTGCAGGAGCCGGCCTCGTTTTACGAACTGGTGACCCTGCACGACCAGGCTGCGATCGAACGCCTGGCCGATGCCGCCGGCCGCGACGCCCTGGCGCCCGCCGTGGCCTTGGCCCAGGGCGCCGACGTGCCGTTCGAGGGCGTGGTGGTGGTGGGCGACGTGGTGCCGATGCTGCTGGAGGTGCTGGAGGCCCACGGCTGCGACGGGGTGGTGATGGGCAGCCACGGCCACGGCGTGGTGGGGCGGGCCTGGCTGGGTTCGGTCTCGCAGGCGATGCTGGAGGCTGCCCCCGTGCCGGTGACGGTGGTCAAGCCGCCAGAGCTGGGAACAGCTTGACCAGGCCGTTGGCCATCACCTCGACCGACAAGGCCGCCAGGATCAGGCCCATCAGCCGGGTCATCACGTTGATGCCGGTTTTGCCCAGCACCCGTTCGATCGGTTCGGCCAAGGTGAAGCACACCACCGTGGCCAGTGCGATCACCAGGCCATAGCCCACCAGCGCCGCGTGTTGCAAAAAAGTCTGCGCGCGGTCGGCGTAAATCACCACGGTGGACATGGTGGCGGGCCCGGTCAGCAACGGGATGGTCAGCGGCACCACCGCGATCGACGCGCGGGAGGAGGCGTCATCGACCTCGTCTTGGTTGGTCTTGGCCTCGGCCGGTTGGGCGTTCAGCATGGCCAGCGCCGAGGTGAGCAGCAGCATGCCCCCGCCAACTTGGAAGCTGGCCAGCGAGATGCCAAAAAACGCCAGTATCTGCAGGCCGAGCAACGCGCAGGCGGCAATCACGGCGAACGCGCTGAAGCCCGAAATGAGCACGGTGCGGCGCTTCTGCCGGTCCGAAAAGCCCTGGGTGTAGTGGATGAAAAAGGGCACGATCGCCAGCGGGTTAACAAGCGCCAGCAGCGTGATCAGCGGTTTGAGGTCCATGCCCGGATTGTGCGCGAAGCGCGGCGGCTGTCCATCCTTCAGAATGGCGGTTTTCGCAACCCGATGAGGAGTTCAACCATGGGTCAAATGACAACGGTCGTGTCTGCCGATGGAACCAACGTGGACGCGTACCTGGCGATGCCGACCGGCCAGCCGCGCGGGGCGGTGGTGGTGGTGCAGGAGATTTTTGGCGTCAACAGCCACATCCGTTCGGTGGCCGACGGCTACGCCGCTGAAGGCTACGTGGCCCTGGCGCCCGCGACCTTCCAGCGCGTGGCGCCCGGCCTGGAGCTGGGCTACAGCGAAGCCGACATGAAAACCGGCTTTGCCCACAAGACGGCGGTGGAAGCGCTGCCCGCGCCAGGTGTGCTGGCCGACCTGCAAGCGGCGGTCAACGAGGGTGCCCGCCTCGGCGGTGGCAAGGTGGGCATGGTGGGTTACTGTTGGGGCGGTTTGCTGACCTGGCGCAGCGCCTGCCTGCTGAATGGCTTGTCCGCTGCGGTGCCTTACTACGGCGGCGGCATGACCACCGAGGCCGAGGTCGCCCGAACCCCGAATTGCCCGGTGCTGGCCCACTTCGCCGAGGAAGATCACTGGATTCCGATGGAGGGCGTGGCCGCGTTTCGCCAGCAGCACCCAGCGGTGGAGGTGCACACCTACCCGGCGCACCACGGTTTCAACTGCGACCAGCGCGGCGCCTTCCACGCGCCTTCGGCCGAATTGGCCCGCCAACGCACGCTGACGTTTTTCAGTCGCCACCTCGGTTGAGCAGCCACACGCACAGCGCCTCGGGCGACATGGCGCGGGCGTAGAACCAGCCCTGGAATGCCGCGCAGCCGTGGCGCGAGAGGAAGTCGCGCTGGGCGGCGGTTTCCACCCCTTCGGCGATCACTTGCAGGCCCAGGTCGTGCGCCATGGACAAGGTGGCGCGCACGATGGCCTCATCTTCCGCGTCGCCCGGCACGTCTTTGACGAAGGAACGGTCGATCTTGAGTTTGCTCAAGGGCAGCCGCTTCAGGTAGCCCAGGCTGGAATAGCCGGTGCCGAAATCGTCCAGGCTCAGGCTGATGCCCATGTCGGTGATCTGGTCCATGCGCTGGGTGATTTCGGCGCTGGCGTGTACCAGCAAGCTTTCGGTGATTTCCAGCTCCAGCCGCTGCGCCGGCTGCTGCATGTGCGACAGCGCGTGTTCCAGGTGGTGGATGAAATGGGGCCGGTTGAACTCCAACGCTGACACATTCACCGACACCGTGACCCCCGCGAAGTGCGGGGACATCGGCCCATCGGCCCAGGCCTGGATTTGCTGGCACACCGAGGTCAGCACCCACTGGCCCAAGGCTTCGATCACCCCGGACTCTTCGGCCACCGGCACGAACTCCTGCGGCGAAATCGGGCCCAGCGTGGGATGGTGCCAGCGCAGCAGGGCTTCGAGCCCCAGCACCTGGCCAGTGCGGGCGCACACCTGTGGCTGGTAGGCGATGGTCAACTCACCAGACTGGGTTTCCAGTGCCACCCGCAGGCCGGACTCCAGGGCCAGCCGGCGCGACACGTGCTCGTGCATCGACGGTTCAAAAAAGCGCCAGTGGTTGCGGCCTGCCGCTTTGGCCGCGTACATGGCGGTGTCGGCGTGCCGCAGCAGGGCGTCCACCGTTTCGCCGTGGTCGGGGTAGATCGCCACCCCCACGCTGGCGGTGACGGTGACTTGCATCCGGTCGAGCACGATGGGCTCGGACAAGGCTCGCGCCACCTTGCGTGCCACCGTGGCGGCGCCGTCGCGGTCGCGCACCCAGGGCAGCAGGGCCACGAACTCGTCGCCACCGACGCGAGCCAGCACGTCGCGGGCGCGCAGGCACGCCTGGATGCGCGCGCTGACGGTGACCAGCAACTGGTCGCCCTGGCTGTGCCCCAGGCTGTCGTTGACGTGCTTGAAACGGTCCAGGTCCAGGAACAGCACCGCCACCCATTTGCCGTTCTCGCGCGCGGCCGCCAGGGTGGCTTCGGCTTGCTCGGTCCAGAAGGCGCGGTTGGCCAAACCGGTCAGCGCATCAAAATGGGCCATCTGCACCAGGCTGGCGTTGGTGCGGGCGAGCTCGCGGGTGCGTTCTTCCACCAACTGGGCAGTGCGTCGCCCCTGGCCGGTGATCACGATCAGGAAGGTGCCCAGCATGGAGACGGCGATCAGGCCCACGGCCGAGCTGATCCAGGCGCCTTGCGGCACCCCACTGGCCCAGTAGTCGTCGCCAGCCTGCACGTACAGCGTCCAGTCGCGGCCGGCAAAGCGCAGCGGCCAGCCCTGGGTCCAGCGCTCCACCATGCCTGGCGAGGCCGAGGTTTGGTCGCAGGCGGCCGCACCGAACAGCCGGCGGTTGTCGGCGCCAGCCCAGTTGTCCACCAGGCACAGGCTGAAGGGGCCCTGCTGGAACGATTGCAAGACGGTCTGCATCACGTCGTCCATGCGGAACACCGCCGACACCACGCCTTGGAGGTGGTGGTCGGCATCGCGCACCGCCTGGTACACCACCACCGCGCGTTGTTCGCCCGACTCTTGCACCAGCCGGAAGCCTTCGGTGACCTCGGGCCTTCCGCTGCCCAGGGTGGCCTTCACCGCCGCAGCGGTGGTGGGCAGCACGCTCACGTCCAACCCCAGCACCGCGCGGTTGCTGGCCAGCGGCACCACCCAGGTGATGGGGAGGTGTTGTTCGGCAGCCGGGGCGGGCAGGGTCTGCCCTTGCGGGGTGCGACCCAGGATGGGCCGGCCTGGGGAGATCTGTTCGTAAGCGGCCCGCTGCGCCTGAGTCACCACCGGGCTCCAGCCAAAGTTCTGGGTGCCGGGGTAACGTTGCAGCCACAGCGCGGTGGCGGCTTCATAGGCCGCCTGGTCCATGCGGGTGGACATTTCCATCAGTTTGGCGATGGCTTCCACGCTGTCGATCTGGGCGTCAAAGCGCCGTTGCAGCCGAAGCGCCAGGTCTTCGCCCGCTTTGGAAAATTGCACATCCACGCTGCGCTGCTGGTTCGCGTTGAGCAGCTGCAGCATGCCCGCCACCAGCAACATCGCCACCAGCATGGGCAGCGCCACGGTGCGCAGGCGCGGGCGCCACACGTCGGCCGGGGCACCAAAGAACACCAGCACCAAGGGGGTGAACAGCACCGCGCCCAGGGTGTCGGCCAGCCACCAGGTCCACCAACTGAACCAGGCATCGTTGGGGGAAATCACCCCACTCATCACCAGCACCGGGATGGAGACACTGGCATTGATGACGGTGCATAGCGGGATGATGGCAAAGAACATCAGCACCGCTTGCTTGGGTTCGTCGAGCGCGGACGGGTAGCCGACCCAGTGCCGGATGGCGCGCGCCGTGACCCAGGCCATGGCGGTGGCGCTCAACGGGGTGATGAACATGGCCCAGGTCCAGCCGTTCAGGCCCGACTGTTGGTGGGCCAGCCACTGCACCAGCCACGCGCCCAGCAGCACGCCGGGCAACAAGCGGTGGCCGCCCACCAGCACCGCGCCCAGCGCCACGCCGGCCGCCACGAAGATGATGGCGATGTAGTCGGGCGGAATGGCGGCTTGCAGCGACGCCCAGCCCGTGCCGGCGTAGGCCAATGCGGTCAGCAGGTTGAGCAAAAGGGGGCGTGCGAGCAAAACGTGGGTCCTGTGGGTGGCCCGTACTGTACAGCGGATGGCGGGGCGTCTTTGGCGGTCAGTGTTGTAAATGTGATAACGGCAATTCGCCGGCGGCCTTGACCTCTCCGAGTGAAAAACTTGTGTGCAAATCTTTCACGTTGGGCAGGTTGATCAGGCTGTTCAGCGCGAAGCGCGAAAAGCTGTCCAGGTCTTGCGCCACCACCTCCAATTCGAACGTGCCGGCGCCGCTGATGTAGTGGCAGGCGATGACTTCGGGCAGGGCGCGGATGGCCTGCTCCAGCGCCCGGGTGGCGTCGCCGGTGTTGCGTTCGGCGTCCAGCCGCACGAAGGCCAGCACGCCCAGGCCGATCTTGCGGCGGTCCAACACCGCTCGGTAGCCGGTGATGTAACCCGCCTCTTCCAGCGCCCGCACCCGGCGCCAGCACGGCGCGGCCGACAGGCCCACGCGTTGCGCGAGTTCGGTGTTGGTCAGCCGGCCATCGGTTTGCAGGTGTTGCAGGATGGCGAGGTCAAACTTGTCAAGTGTTTCCAAGATGGCAATTCAAAAGAAAGAATGTTTCTTGATTGTCCGATTCCTGGGGTGAAAAAGCAAAGACATTCCACGGGTGAACGCCTACACTTTGAAGCAGATCAAAAACACAGTGGCGGGCGGCGATCCTGCCCGCCACTGGTGAGCGCGCCGGCCCACCCGCTAGCCTAAATCAGGAGACTCCCCATGAATGCCCCCCTGCCCGAACACGTCCGTCTGGCGCTCAATGCCATCAGTCTGGACGACAAATACACCCTGGACCACGGCCGTGCCTTCATGAGTGGGGTGCAGGCCCTGGTGAAGCTGCCCATGCTGCAGCGCCAGCGCGACGCCCTGGTGG
>CAZSZN010000091.1:0-11001 GCA_964610405.1 uncultured Macromonas sp.
AGTCGAACTCGCAAGCCTGGCCGATGACGATCGGGCCCGCGCCGATGATCAGGATGCTCTTGATGTCTGTGCGCTTGGGCATTACTTCTTACCTTCCATCAAGGCGATGAAACGATCGAACAGGTAGGCGATGTCGTGGGGACCGGGCGAGGCTTCCGGGTGACCCTGGAAGCAGAACGCCGGGCGGTCGGTGCGTTCCAGCCCCTGCAGCGTGCCGTCGAACAGGCTGACGTGGGTGGCGCGCACATTGGCGGGCAGCGAATCCATGTCCACCGCAAAGCCGTGGTTCTGACTGGTGATGCTGACGCGGCCGTTGTCCAGGTCTTTCACGGGGTGGTTGGCACCGTGGTGGCCGTGCGGCATCTTGAAGGTCTTGGCGCCACTGGCCAGGGCCATGATCTGGTGACCCAGGCAGATGCCAAACACCGGCTTGCCGGTCTCGATCAGTTCCTGGGTGGCGGCAATCGCGTAGTCGCAAGGCTGCGGGTCGCCCGGGCCATTGGACAGAAAAATGCCATCCGGGTTGTGCTTCAGCACCTCGGCAGCTGGCGTTTGCGCCGGCACCACAGTGACTTTGCAGCCGCGTTCGGCCAGCATGCGCAGGATGTTCTTCTTCACGCCGAAGTCGTAGGCCACGACATGGAAGCGCGGCGCGGTCTGTTCACCGTAGCCGGGCGTACCATCTTCGCGCGCCAGTTGCCATTCGGTCTGGGTCCAGACGTAGGGCTGCTTGGTGCTCACCACCTGGGCAAGGTCCTGGCCGGCCATGCTGGGTGCGGCCTGGGCTGCTGCCACGGCCTGAGCCTTCAGCGCGTCGGTCACGACCTCGCCTTCGGCCAGGCCGATGACGGCGCCGTTCTGAGAGCCTTTTTCGCGCAGGATGCGGGTCAGCTGGCGGGTGTCGATGCCGGCAATGGCCACCGTGCCCTCGCGCTTGAGGTAATCGCTCAGCGTGAGTTGCGAACGGAAGTTGGAAGCGAGCAGGGGCAGGTCTTTGATGATCAGGCCGGCGGCGTGGACGGCATCGGCCTCCACGTCTTCCTCGTTGATGCCGTAGTTGCCGATGTGCGGGTACGTCAGGGTGACGATCTGCTGGCGGTAGCTCGGGTCGGTGAGGATTTCCTGGTAACCGGTGATGGCGGTGTTGAACACCACCTCGCCCACGGTCTGACCCGTGGCACCGATGGAAACACCTGTAAAGACCGTGCCGTCGGCGAGAGCAAGGATGGCTTTTGCTGGGACGGGGAACACGGGACACTCCAGTTTTGGACGCACCTGTGCCCGCCGGGAAATATGATGAATTTCAGGGGGAGGCCGGCCGCAGCCGACAGCAGGTGCGCGTGGTTAGGGTAAACCTTTGCATTGTAACCCAGCTCGCGTCAGTTCGCCGACAGATTGGCCGATGTCGCGCTCGCGTGCAGACAGATGGCGGCTGCAGCCGCCACGTTCAGCGATTCTTCTCCACCAGGCTGGGCAATGCGGACCAACCGGTCGGCCCGGGCGATCAGCGCATCTGAGACGCCCTGCCCTTCGTGCCCCAACAACCAAGCGCACGGCCAAGGCAACGCGGCTTGGTGCAACACGTCACCGCCGTGCGAACTGGTGGCCACGAGAGGCACGCTCAATGCCTCCAAACTCTCTTCAGCCGCCACCTCGACCAAGTGCAGGCCAAAGTGTGCGCCCATGCCAGCGCGCAGGACTTTGGGCGACCACAACGCCGCCGTGCCTTTGAGGGCCACCACCTGCTTGAAGCCGAAGGCAGCGGCGCTACGCAAAATCGAACCGACATTGCCCGGGTCCTGTAGCCGGTCGAGGACGACCGTCGCCACCCCGGGGCGCACGCTCATGTCCTGCGGCAGCTTGAACACACACCCCACCGGCGCAGGCGACTCCAACCCACTGACCCACGCCATCAACCGATCGGCCAGCACCACCCGTCGCACAGACGGCGGCAGGCCCCAGGCATCGGCCGCGGATGCCCGAGACTCCGCCAGCACCACCGCCACAGGCAGTTGCTGACGTGCGAGCAAAGCGCGGCACAGATGATCACCTTCCAGCCACACCTGGCCCTGCTTGCGGTACGCCGTGCCATCCTGGGCCAGCACACGCAACTGTTTGACCCAAGGGTTGTCTCGGGAAGTGATCACATCCAAACTCATGCTGCTCATTTCAAAGGACGCTCGCGGCCGAGCGGGTCAAAGCCGCTTCGGCGACGGGTGCAAAACTGCGGCGATGCGCAGGGCAAGGCCCCCAACGATCCAAAGCCTCAAGGTGCTGCGCCGTGCCATAGCCTTTGTGCTGGTCGAAACCGTACGCGGGGTACTGCGTATGCAACTCGGCCAGGCCGCGGTCGCGGGTGACTTTGGCCAGAATCGACGCGGCCGAAATGGCTTGCACCTTGGCATCCCCCTGGACGATGGCTTCGGCCCGAACGTCCAACACCGGCAGGCGGTTGCCATCCACCAGCACCAACCTGGGTTTCAGGCGCAAACCCTCCACCGCCCGCCGCATCGCCAGCATCGTGGCTTGCAAAATGTTGAGTTGATCGATCTCATCGACCGAAGCTTGCGCCACCGAGCAACACAAGGCCTTGGCGCGGATTTCGTCGTACAAGCGGTCGCGGCGCGCCGCCGACAACTTTTTGGAATCAGCCAAACCGGCGATCGGCTGGCCCTCGTCCAGAATGACGGCGGCCGCCACCACCGGGCCGGCCAAGGGTCCACGTCCGGCCTCGTCAACGCCCGCCACCAGCCCGGCCTCGGACCAGGCGAATGACTGCTGCAAGGCCAGCGGTTCAGGAGAGGACTTGCGCGATCGCATCGGTGGCTCGCTGGGTGGTGTCACAGATCAAGGTCTGGTGCATCGCGGCAAAACGTTGCTCCAAGCGGTGCACTCGCTGGCGGGTGGCCGTGTCAGAAGCCAGCCAAGCCAAGGTCGCCTCGGCCAACGCGGCTGGCGTTGCAGCCTCTTGCAGCAACTCGGGCACCAAGAACTCACCAGCCAGGATGTTGGGCAGACCCACCCAAGGCTGCAGCTTTTTGCGGCGGGTCAGCTGCCAGGAAAGCCAGTTCATGTGGTACGCAATGACCATGGGGCGCTTGAACAGGGCCGCTTCCAGGGTTGCGGTGCCGCTGGCGATCAAGGTGACATCGCACGCTGCCAAGGCGGTGTGGGAACCACCTCGCGTCACCTGGACCTGCTCCACCAGCCCAGAGCGCGCCACGGCCTGCTGGATCTCAGCGTGCAACGCGGGCACCGCTGGCAACACAAAACGCACATCGGGTGCGGCGCACAGCATCTGATGAGCCGCTTCCAAAAACCGGGGCAGCAGGTGCTCCACTTCGGCTCGCCGGCTGCCAGGCAGCAACGCCACCAACCGAATGTCATTCGCGACACCCAGCGCCTGGCGTGCGACTTCCTGGTCGGGCGCCATGGGAATCAGCGGCGCCAAGGGGTGCCCGACGTAGGCGGCCGGGATGCCGTGCTGCTGAAACAGCGCAGGCTCAAACGGAAAAATGCACAGCACATGGTCCACGCAACGGCGGACTTTTTCGATGCGCTCAGGGCGCCAAGCCCACACCGCCGGCGCGACGAAATGGACCGTGCGCACGCCAGCCGCTCGCAGGTCACCTTCGAGGTCCAGGTTGAAATCCGGCGCATCCACGCCCACAAAAACCCGAGGTGGATGGGCGAGCAAGCGATCGCGGAGTTGCTTGCGTATGCCCACGATTTCACGGTAGTGGCGCAGCACCTCCACATAGCCTCGCACGGCCAGCTTTTCGCTGGGCCACCACGCCTCGAAGCCCTGCGCCTGCATCTGGGGGCCACCAATGCCAGCGGCATGCCAATCGGGCCAGCGTTGACGCAGGGCCGCCAACAATTGCGCGGCCAGCAAGTCGCCGGAGGCCTCGCCAGCCACCAGCGCCACGTCGCACACTCGCTCCGGGTGGGTCAACGCACGATGCCCCGGTCTGGCGTCAATCCATTGAGGAAGCCCACCATCATCTCCACATCGGCGCCGGCTTCGGCGTGCCGAGCCGTCAGACCGGCAATGCGTTCGCGGGCCTGATCCAACGTCAGGTTGTCGCGGTACAGCGCCTTGTGCATGGCCTTGACGGCAGCAATCCGGTCGGGGCTGAAACCCCGGCGACGCAACCCTTCAAAGTTCATGGACCGTGCCCCTGCGGGCTGCCCCTGCGCCATCACGAAAGGCGGCACGTCGGCAAACAGCAGCGAGCACATGGCAGTCATCGCGTGGGCGCCGATGCGAACAAATTGGTGTACAACGGTGTAGCCGCCCAGGATCACCCAGTCACCCACTTCCACATGCCCCGCCAGTTGTGCGTTGTTGGCAAAAATGGTGTGGTTGCCCACGATGCAATCGTGCGCCAGATGGGTGTAGGCCATCATCCAGTTGTCGTTGCCCAGCCGAGTGACACCGCCGCCCTGCGCCGTGCCAATGTGGTAAGTGCTGAATTCACGGATGGTGTTGCGGTCACCAATGATCAACTCGCACGGCTCGCCAGCGTACTTTTTGTCCTGGTTGTCCGCCCCCAAAGACACGAATTGGAAAATGCGGTTGTCGCGCCCCAGGGTGGTGTGCCCTTCGATCACGCAATGCGGGCCGATGCGCGTGCCCGCCCCCACCTTCACGTGGGGGCCGATGATGCTGTAAGGCCCAACGGTGACGCTGCTGTCCAGCTCCGCGGCGGGATCGACGATGGCTGTGGCGTGGATGTTCGTCATTCGACGAGTCCTTGCCTCAGGCGATGGTTCGCATGGTGCACATCAGCTCGGCTTCGCAGGCGACCTCCGCGCCCACGCGGGCCGTGCCCTTGAACTTGAAAATGCCGGCTTTCATGCGTTCCAGCGTCACGTCCATCACCAACTGATCGCCAGGTTCGACCGGGCGCTTGAAGCGGGCGCCATCGATGCCCGCAAAGTAATAAACCGTTTTGTCGTCCGGTGTCACCCCCAAGGTGTCGAACGCCAACAGCGCGGCCGTCTGCGCCATGGCTTCCAGCATCAACACCCCCGGGAACACCGGGCGGTGGGGAAAATGGCCGGTGAACTGGGGCTCGTTCATGCTCACGTTCTTAAGCGCCTTGATGGACTTGCCCTTCTCCACCTCCAGCACCCGATCCACCAGCAGGAAGGGGTAACGGTGGGGCAGTTGTTTCAGAATTTGGTGAATGTCCATCATGATTTGTTTTCCAATGCTTTGATGCGCTCGCGCAAACGGTGCAATTGCCGCAGCGTGGCGGCATTTTTTTCCCAGCTCTTATTGTCGTCGATGGGGAAAACGCCGCTGTACTGGCCAGGCTGGTGGATCGAACGCATCACCACCGAGGCGGCCGAAATGTGCACATGATCGGCCAGTGTGAGGTGGCCCAGCACCACCGCCCCCCCGCCCACCGTGCAATGCGCGCCAATGCGGGCACTGCCCGCGACGCCCACGCACCCGGCCATCGCCGTGTGCTTGCCGATGTGCACGTTGTGCCCGATTTGAATCAGGTTGTCGAGCTTGACGCCGTCTTCAATCACGGTGTCCTCCAGGGCGCCACGGTCGATGCAGCAGTTGGCTCCGATTTCCACATCGTCACCAATGCGCACCGCGCCGAGCTGCTCGATTTTGACCCAACCACCCTGGTGAGGTGCAAAACCAAAGCCATCGGCGCCGATGACCACCCCACTGTGCACCACCGCCCGAGCGCCGAGCGTGCAGTCCTCGCCCAGCGTCACGCGGGCCGACAGGTGGGCGCCAGACCCCACCTGGCTGCCCGCCTCCAGCACCGTGTGTGGGCCGATGCGAACACCGTCACCCACGAACACGTCAGCGCCGATGACCGCAAACGCCCCCACACGCACGCCTTGGCCCAACACGGCGGAAGGCGCGATCTGGGCTGTAGGGTGCACCGCAGGCTCGGTGTCGCCTGTTGCAACCCGCCGCTGCTTCCACCACTGGGTCAAACGGGCAAAGTACAGGTAGGCGTCGGGCGTGACGATGCAGGCGCCACGCGCAGCCGCTACCTCGGCCAGTTCGGGCGGCACCACCAAAACACCCGCTCGGGTGGTATCGATCAGGCTCGCGTAACGGGCGTGTGAGACGAACGACAGGTCGTTGGCATCGGCCACCGCGAGCGAGGCGATCCGGTGCACCAACACATCACCGTCACCATGCAAAACGCCGCCCAAGGCGGCGTGGATCTCGCTCAGGCGGGCCGGGCGCGCCCGTTCACTTGCCGCCATTGAGCGCATTGATCACCTTTTCGGTGATGTCGTGCTTGGGGTTGATGTAAACCGCCTCCTGAATGATCAGGTCGTACTTTTCAGCCTCGGCGACTTGCCGAATGACGCGGTTGGCGCGCTCCAGCACTTGCTGCAACTCTTCGTTCTTGCGCTGGTTCAAGTCCTCCTGGAACTCGCGACGCTTGCGCTGGAACTCACGGTCCAGCTCAACCACTTGGCGCTGGCGGGTCGTGCGCTGACTTTCAGACAGGGTCGGCGCGTCTTTTTCAAAACGCTCCGAGGCCGTGCGCAACTGCGTACCCAAAGTTTCCACTTCACGCTCGCGGCGCGCAAACTCTTGCTCCAGCTTGGTCTGGGCCGCTTTGGCCGCCGTCGAGTCCCGGAAAATCCGGTCGGTGCTGACAAAACCGATCTTGAAGTCTTGAGCCGCCGACACCACCGTCACACAGCCCAGCACACACACCGCCGCTAGACGGCGCAACGCAACACGATAGGTCGATTTCATTAAAAAGAGGTTCCGATCTGGAATTGAATGCTCTGGGTTTTGTCGCCGGCCTGCTTGCGCACCGGGCGCGCATAGGCAATTCTAAGCGGGCCCACCGGTGAAATCCAGCTGATGCCCAAGCCCGCAGAAGCCCGTAACTCGCTGGTCGAGAACTTTTCGTTCTCGCCGTAAATGTTGCCGATGTCAAAGAAGCCAAACATGCGCAGGGTGCGGTCGTTGCCGGCGCCCGGGAACGGCGCGATGACTTCGGTGTTCAGGACCAGCTTTTTCGGTCCGCCGATGTAGGAAAGGTTGGCGGCGTTGCCGTCGATCGGACTGGTCGAACCCAGCGTGCCTTGCTCAAAGCCGCGCACCGAGCCCAAGCCACCACCGTAGAAGTTCTTGAACAGCGGGAACGGCTTGCCGCCCATGCCCTTGCCCCAGCCCGCTTCGGCGTTGAAGGCCAAAGTGAACTTCTTGTTCAGGGGAATGTACTGCTGGAACTGGTAACTGGCTTTGACGTAACGGGTATCACCCGCCACGCCCAGCTCACCGTTGACGCGCTGCAAACGCCCTTGGGTCGGCACCAGCGCGCTGTCGCGGGTGTCGCGCGCCCAACCCACCGTCAACGGGATGGAGGTGGCCGAGTCGCCAAAATCGGTGATGAACTGCCCATAAGCGTCGGGCAGGCCGTTGCCGGGCTCGATCCGGGTCTGCTCGGCGCCGATACCGAAATACACCGTGTCGGTTTCGGTGAACGGCACGCCAAAGCGGATGCTCGCACCGGGCGTGACCAAGCGGTAATCGCCTTCCTGCTCGGAGAGCGGGCGGGTGGTGCGGTAGTACACGTCGATGGAGCGGGAAATGCCATCTTCGGTGAAATACGGGTCGGTGGTGCTGAGCACCAGTTGCTTGTTGTACTTGCTGGTGTTGAGGTTCAAGCCCAGGTAATTGCCCGAACCAAACACGTTTTCCTGCTGAATGCCGGCGACGAACGACAACTTCTCAGACTGGGAATAACCCGCACCCAGCGACAGGTTGCCGGTGGGCTTTTCCACCACCTGCACCACCAGATCAACCTGATCGGGTGCGCCAGGCACCTCTTCGGTATCGACCGACACCTGGGTGAAGAACCCGAGGCGGTCCACCCGGTCACGCGACAGGCGAATGCGATCACTGTCGTACCAGGAGGCTTCCAGCTGGCGGAATTCGCGCCGGATCACTTCATCGCGGGTGCGGTTGTTGCCTTCAACGTTGATGCGCCGCACGTAAGCCCGGCGCGACGGTTGCGCACGGAGCACAAACGCCACCTCGCGCTTGTCGCGGTCCATCTCCGGCACGGCTTCAACACGGGCAAAAGCGTAACCAAAACCCCCGAAGTAGTCGGTGAAGGCTTTGGTGGTTTCCGTCACGTCTTCGGCGTTGTACGCCTGGCCAGGCTGGATACGAACCAGCGTCTTGAACTCTGCTTCCTTGCCCAGGTAGTCACCTTCCAGGCGAACAGACGACACCGCGTACCGCTGCCCCTCGGTGATGTTGATGGTGATGGCCATCTCGTCTTTGCCAGGGGTGATCGCCACCTGGGTGGAGTCGATGCGGAACTCCAGGAAGCCGCGGGTCAGGTAATACGAACGCAGGCTTTCGATGTCGGCGTTCAGCTTGGCGCGAGAGTAGCGGTCGGACTTGGTGTACCAGCTCAACCAGCCACCGGTGTCCAAGTCGAACAGGTCACGCAAGGTGGATTCGTTGAACGCCTGGTTACCGACGATGCGAATGTCTTTGATCTTCGCGACATCGCCTTCGCTGACGCTGAAGTTGATGTTCACGCGGTTGCGCTCGATCGGGGTCACCGTGGTGGTGACCTGTGCAGCGTACAGGCTGCGGCTCAGGTACTGCCGCTTGAGTTCCTGTTCGGCGCGGTCGGCCAGCGCCTTGTCGAACGGACGGCCTTCGGTCAGGCCCACATCGCGCAGAGCGCGGCGCAGCACCTCGTTGTCAAATTCCTTGACACCGGAAAAGCTGAGGTCCGCCACGGTGGGACGTTCCTCGACGATCACCACCAGCACATCGCCATCGACCTGCAAGCGAACGTCAGAAAACAGACCCAGCGAGAACAGCGAACGGATGGCCGCAGAGCCCTGATCGTCGTTGTAGGTATCGCCCACGCGGAAAGGCAAGGAGGCAAAGATGGTGCCTGGCTCAACGCGCTGCAAACCCTCGACCCGGATGTCCCGGACGGTGAACGGATCGACAGCCCAGGCCGGCAAAGCGGCCACCAAGGTGGAGACCAAGGCGCCCCAGGCCGCGCCACGCCAACGCGTTTGACTCTTTTTCATGTATGAGGATTTTCAGCCCAGCAAACGGGCGAGATCGTTGAAAATGGCCAGCGACATGAGCCCGAACAGCACGGCGACGCCGCCGCGTTGCAGACGCTCCATCCAGATCTCAGACACCGGACGGCCGGTCACTGCCTCCCACAGATAATACATCAGGTGCCCACCGTCCAAAACGGGCAGCGGCAGCAGATTCAGCACACCGAGGCTGACGCTGATCAAAGCCAGAAACAGCAAGTAGGAGGTGATGCCCAAACTGGCCGACTTGCCGGCGTAGTCGGCGATGGTCAAGGGGCCACTGAGGTTCTTGAGGGAGGCCTCGCCCACCAGCATCTTGAACATCATTTGCAAGGACAGCGCAGACACTTCCCAGGTGCGCTCGAGCCCTTGCCACAGGCCATCCCACAGTCCAGCGGTCACCTCCACCATGGCGGGTTGACTGCCGATGTAGGCGCCGACACGCCCCACCCAAACGTCGCCCTGACGCTCAGCACGGGGGGTCACCACCAGCGCCACCTGACGTCCATCGCGTTCCACCACCCACCGCTGGGGAGTGATCGCGCCCTGCGCGTCGGCTGCGCTGCGGATGCGGGTTCGGAGTTGTTGTGCATCTTCCACTGGCCGGCCATCGACAGCGCGGACCACGTCGCCCGGACGCAAACCAGCGGCCTCGGCCGCGCCGCCCGGCATCAACTCCCCAACTTCTGGGGCAGACCACGGCGCCACCACGCCGACCCGTTGCAGCATGGAAGCATCGGCCTCTTCCGCCGACAAGGTGGACAGTGGCAGCACGACCTCTCGCGCAGGGGCATCTGGGCCAGCAGCCAGCCACAAAGTCACATCTTCGTTGGACAACACGGCCTGCGTCAACTGCCAACGCAAGTCATCAAAGGTGGTAACTGCATGTGGTGCCCCCTGCGCTCGGGCGAGTTGCTGCACCCATTCCCCACCACGTACCCCCGCCTGTTCTGCCACCGACGCTGCAGGAGGGACCGACAACACCGGCCGCGGCGACTGCACGCCCCACCACGCGACCACCGCATACAGGGCCACTGCCAACAACAAATTGGCCGCAGGGCCTGCCGCCACAATCGCTGCGCGTGCGCGCAAGGACTGCGTGTTGAACGCACGATCGCGCTCGGCCGGATCGACCGGCCCCTCGCGTTCGTCCAGCATGCGCACGTAGCCGCCCAGCGGCAAGGCGCTGACCACGAATTCCGTGCCACTGTGTGGAGACGTGCGGCGCCAGATGGGCCGGCCAAAACCAATCGAAAACCGCAGCACTTTCACGCCACACGCCACAGCGACGCGGTAATGCCCATATTCATGCACGGCAATCAGGATGGCCAGCGCCACCACGAACGACACCACCGTCAACAGCATCGACCACCTCTCAAGTACAACGCGCCACCTGCTGCTCAGCGACCGTGCGGGTTCGCGCGTCCAAG
Source organism: uncultured Macromonas sp. (assembly GCA_964610405.1). GTDB lineage: Bacteria > Pseudomonadota > Gammaproteobacteria > Burkholderiales > Burkholderiaceae_C > CAZGDZ01. The sequence goes on from CAZSZN010000091.1 coordinate 10,515, forward strand.
CCCAGCAACGCTTCCAGACTGTCGGGGTTGGAGGGCTGGCAGGCCTCCAAAGTTGCACGGTTGACTTGGTGAATCCGGTCAAAACGCAATCGACCGGCCAGGAACGCGGCCACGGCCACTTCGTTCGCGGCGTTCAGCACCGCCGTCGTGCCCGGCGCGGACTCCAAGGCCTCCCAGGCCAGGAACAGACCCGGAAAACGCTCGGGGTCCGGGCGCTCAAAGGTCAAGGCGCCCAGGGTCATGAAATCCAGCGGCGCCGCACCGGATGCCATCCGCTCAGGCCAGCTCAGGCCGTAGGCGATCGGAACACGCATGTCGGGCGTCCCCAGCTGGGCCACCACCGAGCCGTCGTGGTATTGCACCATCGAGTGGATCACGCTCTGAGGATGGATCACCACCTCGATCTGACAAGGCGCCAGACCAAACAGGTATTTGGCCTCAATCACCTCCAGCGCCTTGTTCATCATGGTGGCGGAATCCACCGAGA
>CAZSZN010000092.1:0-10937 GCA_964610405.1 uncultured Macromonas sp.
CCAGCCTGATGGGCCGCGTGGTCGAGCCGGGCAAGTTCGCCAACTGGATCGCGCCGCCGGCCATGGGCATCAACCGCCAGCCGGTGAACTTCGAATACGTGCGCTTTAATTGATGCCATGACCACCGAATCGACCCTCATCAAGCAGCACGTCATCGACCCCGAGATTTGCATCCGCTGCAACACTTGCGAAGCCATCTGCCCGGTGGGGGCGATCACCCACGACTCGCGCAACTACGTGGTCAAGGCGGACATCTGCAACCTGTGCATGGATTGCATTTCGCCGTGCCCCACGGGGTCCATCGACAACTGGCGCATGATGCCCAAGGTCAAGGCCTACAGCATCGAGGAACAGTTGTCGTGGGACGAGTTGCCGGCTGAATTGAGCCAGGACGAGCTGGCTGCGCTCGGCGGCAGTGCCGACGCGGTGCAGGCCGCCGCCGATGAGGCGCAGGCTCTGGTGCGGTCGGCGGCCGAATCGTCGTCAGCGTCCGTCGGGTCGGTGGCGCAGGGAGCTGCTTTCAACAGCGGTGCTTACGGGGCCACCGTGGCGCCGTGGTCGGCCGCGCACCCGTACACCAACCTGTACGGCCCGAAAGCGGCCGAAAAGACCGTCGCCGCCACCGTCACCGGCAACGTGCGCGTCACCGAGGTGGGCACCGAGTACGACACGCACCACATCGTGCTGGACTTCGGCGCCATGCCCTTCCCAGTGCTGGAGGGGCAGTCCATCGGCATCGTGCCGCCCGGGCTGGACGAGCGCGGCAAGCCGCACCACGCGCGCCAGTACTCCATCGCCAGCCCGCGCAACGGCGAACGGCCGGGCTACAACAACCTGTCGCTCACCATCAAGCGGGTGCTGGAAGACCACAATGGCCAACCCGTGCGCGGCGTCGGCTCTAACTACATGTGCGACCTGCAGGTGGGCGACAAGGTGGAGGTGATCGGCCCGTTCGGTGCCAGCTTCCTGATGCCGAACCACCCCAAGAGCAGCATTGTGATGATCTGCACCGGCACCGGCAGCGCCCCCATGCGCGCCATGACCGAGTGGCGCCGCCGGCTGCGCGCCAGCGGCAAGTTCGAGGGGGGCAAGCTGATGCTGTTCTTCGGCGCCCGCACGCCGCAGGAACTGCCGTACTTTGGCCCGCTGCAGAAGCTGCCCAAGGACTTCATCGACACCAACTTCGCGTTCAGCCGGGTGCCGGGGCAGCCCAAGCGCTACGTGCAGGATGCGATGCGCGAGCGCGCGGCCGATCTGGTGCCCCTGTTGCAAGACCCGAACGCCTATTTCTACGTTTGCGGCTTGAAGAGCATGGAAGAGGGCGTGGTGATGGCCCTGCGGGACGCGGCCCAGGCTGCGGGCCTGGACTGGGACACCCTTGGCGCCGAGTTGAAGAAACAGGGGCGGTTGCACCTGGAGACGTATTGAGCGATCGGGGGCGGGCTGGGCCGGCCTGCACCCCGGTGTTCAACGGCATCAGGGATATCCCTTGAAACGCGGTGGGCGCCCCGCGCAGCGACAAATTGTCGCGGCGTATGCCGTAAAGTTCATACGCTATGGACGCCCCACAGGAGACAACCCGCGCCGAGCGCCCCGTCATGGTGGTCGGTGTGGTCATGCGCCGCGAAAAGGTGGTCGGGCCGATGAGCGGCTGGCAAAGCTGGCGCTGGCTGCTCGCCGACGTGGTGCCGCAAGAGCAACTCCCACCGCTGCCGCCTCTGGCCACCACCCCGGGAGATTCATCCTCAGCCATTCCCATCGAGCTGGATGCCCCTGCCGTTGGCGAGCCTTCGGCCACTGAAGCGGCGGCGCACTGGTTGTTTCCCCATTTCCCCGTCACGCTGTACCGCGACGATGCCGAGGGCTACTTCCTCAACCTGAACTCGCCCCAGCCCTGCTTTTGGGTGATGTGGCGTTTGCCCGAAGGCGGTGCCGATGATGCCTTGCCCGAGCCCCAGGTGGTGACCCTGAGCTACCACGACGCCGGGCGTTGGCTGGACGCCCAGGAGCGGGTGGACCAGATGCCCGCGCCACCCGAAGTGGTGGCTTGGCTGGCGGAGTTTGTGAACGCCCACTACCAGCCCGAACCCAAACGCCGCAAGCGGCCCGACAGTTTTCAGCCCTTGACCGATCGCTTCGGTCAACCCGCCTCCATCAGCACCGGCGAGCGCCGCGGTCCGGGCCGAGACCGATCATGAGCAGCGACGAAGGCGGTTTCTTCAGCCGATGGTCGCGCCGCAAATCGGAGGTGCGCAGTGGCGCCGCTGTGCCGGCCGAAGCGCCCATACCGTCAGGTACCGTGACCCGGCAGGCGGTCACTCCGCCCACTGCCACTGCGCCGGTGGTGGTGGGGTCAGCGCCGGGGGCTGAGCCTGCACCTGCCGGCATCACGGCGCAACCCCTGTCCCCAGCCAGCCCTGCGGCCGCCCCCGAGCCGCCACCCTTGACGCTGGACGACGTGCGCCAACTCACGCCCGACGCCGATTTCGCCCCCTTCGTGGCCCGCGACGTGGCGCCGGAGGTGCGCAATGCCGCGTTCAAGAAACTGTTTGCCGACCCCAAGTTCAACGTGATGGACGGGTTGGACATTTACATCGACGACTACTCGAAGCCAGACCCTTTGCCCGCCAGTCTGGCGCGCCAACTGGTCAGCGCCCGTTCGTTGGGGCTTTTTGACGAAGCGCCCGCGTCAACGGCCGCGCCTGCTGCCGTCGGTACCGATGCGGTGGCTTCACCCATCGATCCGCCCCCAGGGGCCGATGGGGCCGACTCGAACCCTGATACCCCCACGTCCACGGACATTGAACCACCGGTGCCGTCGCTCACCGCTCCACCCACACCTACCCAGCCATGACCACGCTCATTTGCAATTGCAACCGCACCATGCCGCTGGATGGCGATGCCTTGGGCCGGGCGTTGGGCGAAGGCCCTTTGCCCGTGCACACCACCCTGTGTCGCCGCGAAGCACCGGCTTTTCAGCGCGCCACCCGGTCTGATGAACCCCTGACCGTGGCCTGCACCCAGGAACAGCGCCTGTTCACCCAGCTCTCCGACCAGACCGAAGGTGCGGTGTCGCAGGACGTGCGCCCGATCCGCTTCGTCAACATCCGCGAGACCGGCGGCTGGGGCCGCGAAGGGCCCCAGGCCACGCCCAAGATGGCCGCTTTGTTGGCGGCTGCGCGCCTGCCCGATCCCGACCCAGTGCCCACCGTCACTTACAAAAGCGCCGGGCGTTTGCTCATCATCGGCGCACTGGAACAGGCCGAAGCCCTGGCCGCTCGGCTGGATGACGTGCTCGACATCACCCTCTGGGCCACCGGCGGTGCGGGGAGCCAGGCGCGCCGCTACCCGGTGCTGGCTGGCCGCTTGGACCAGATCACCGGCTGGCTGGGCGCTTTCCAGGTGCACTGGAGCGAAAACAACCCCATCGCGCTGGACCTGTGCACCCGCTGCAACGCCTGTGTCGCGGCCTGCCCGGAAGGCGCCATCGGCCTGGACTACCAGATCGACCTGTCCGCCTGCCGCAGCCACCGCGACTGTGTGCGGGTGTGCGAAGCCCCGGGCGCGATTGATTTCCAGCGCGAGCCGGTGGCGCACGACGAGCGTTTTGATCTGGTGTTGGATCTGCGTGCGCAACCCGCCTTCACCCAGCACGCACTGCCACAGGGCTATGTGCACCTGCCGCCGCAGGCTGGGTTAGATGCTCAGTTGCAGGCCCTGCTGCGCTTGCGCGATCTGGTGGGCGAGTTCGAGAAGCCGCGCTTTTTCCAGTACCGCCAAAAGCTCTGCGCCCACGGCCGCAACGAAAAGGTGGGCTGCAACGCCTGTGTGGAGGTGTGTTCCGCATCGGCCATCAGCAGCCAGGTGGAGCGTCAGCAAATCCACGTCAACCCCAACCTGTGCGTGGGTTGCGGCGCCTGCACCACGGTGTGCCCCACCGGTGCCCTGGGCTACGCCTACCCGGGGGCGGACTACACCGGTCGCAAGCTGCGCACCCTGCTGAACACCTACGTCAAAGCCGGCGGTCGCCAGGCCGCACTGCTGCTGCACAGCCAGGGCCAGGGCCAGCAACTGATGGACGACTGGGGCCGCGCTGCACAACTCGACCGCAGCGTGCACGGCGTGCCGGCGCGCGTCATTCCGGTGCCGCTGTGGCACACCGCCAGCGTGGGGCTGGAGCTCTGGCTCAGCGCCGTGGCCTATGGTGCCAGCCAGATCTGGGTGCTGACGACCGACGAGGAGGCGCCCGATTACCTGGCCGCCCTGCAAGCGCAAATGGACGTGGCCCAGACCATCCTGCACGGCCTGGGCTACCAGGGCCAGCACTTCCGCCTGATCCAGGCCAAAGACGCGCGCGACCTGGCCGCGTTGGACGCCCAGGCCCGCCAGCCGGCGGCCGATGCGCCGCGCCAGACGGGCACCTTTGCCGTGATGGCCGACAAGCGCGCCACGCTCGAACTGGCGTTGGACCACCTGGCGCAGCAAGCGTCGCAACCTTTGCCCGCCCAGCCCATCGCGCTGCCCGCCGTCGGCTCGCCGTTGGGCTCCCTGCAGATCAACCGTGACGCCTGCACGCTGTGCCTGAGCTGCGTCAGCGCCTGTCCGTCCAGCGCGTTGCAAGACAACCCGCAGGCGCCCCAACTGCGTTTCGTCGAAAAGAACTGCGTGCAGTGCGGCCTGTGCGTCAAGACCTGCCCCGAAAAGGCCCTGGCCTTGGAGCCCCGCTTGTGGCTGGACCCGCAGCGCAAGCAGCCCCGCGTCATCAACGAGCAGCCGCCATACCACTGCATACGCTGTCACAAGCCGTTCGGCACGCTCAAGGGCGTGGAGTCCATGCTGGCCCGGCTGTCAGGCCACAGCATGTTCCAGGGCGCGGCGTCTGAGCGGCTGAAAATGTGTGGCGACTGCCGCGTCATCGACATCCACACCAGCCACGAAGTCAAGATCACCGACCTCTGAGCCTCCACAGCGCCAACGCCACACTGCCATGACCTCATCCATTCCTGTTCGATCTGCGCTGGACGAAGAAACCGCCCGCGCCGAGGTGTACGGCCTGCTGGCGGCCCTACTGTACGCACCGCCCGCGCCCGATTTGCTGGCCCAACTGCGCGTGGCGGTGACCGAAGCGCCCGCCGCTGGCGGCTTCCTGGAGGAGCCTTGGCGTGTACTGGTGGCCACCACCCGCGACCTGACCGACGCCCAGGTGGCCGACGAATTCCATACCCTGTTTGGCGGTGTGGGCAAGCCCGAGGTGTACGTGTACGGGTCGCATTACCTCAGCGGCTTCTTGAACGAAAAACCGCTGGCCCAGTTGCGCCACGAACTGGCCGAGTTGGGCCTGTCGCGCGACGAAACCATGCCCGAGACCGAAGACCACATCGCTTTTGTGTGCGAGGTGATGCGCTTTCTGATCGCGGGTGACGACGTGGCGGTGTCCAACCTCGCGCGCCAGCAGGCGTTCTTTGCCGCCCACCTGCAGCCGTGGGGGGGCGCGTTGTGCGACGCGTTGCAGCAGCACCCCCGCGCCCGCTTTTACGCGGCGGTGGCGGGCTTTTTGCGGGCCTTCCTCAGTGTCGAAGCGCAGGGCTTCGACATGCTGGACTGAGGCTCACGCCCGCCCTGGACGACCGTCCTGCGTGCGCGCCTGGCTGGCTTCGGGCACGCTGGGCTCGCTCAGCAAACGCACCCGGAACACCGCGCCCTGGGTCAACGGCCGGTTGTCGGCCTCCAGCCGGCCACCATAGCGTTCCACCAGGCCCAAGCTGATCCACAGCCCCAGCCCGTTGCCGTCGTTCTTGGTGGTGAAAAAGGGTGTGAACAACCGACTGCGCACCTCGGGGCTCACGCCGGGGCCTTCGTCCTGCACTTCCAGCACCGCGCCTGGGGTGCCGTGTTCATCGCACCAGTCGCGGGTGGCCAGGGTCAGCGCCCCGCCTTCGGGCATGGCCTGGATGGCATTGATCATCAGGTTGATGACCACCTGCTGCAGCTCCTGCCGGTTGCAGGCCACCCCGGTGTGGGCCTGCAGGTCGCGCACCACCTGGATGCGGCGCTGCTGCAGCAAGTGCGCGACCAGCACCAGGCAGTCGGTCACCGTCTGGTTCAGGTCCAACGTGTCCACATACCCCGCAAATTCGGTGGGCCGGGCGTATTGCAACAGTTGCGTCACGATCAGGCGCATGCGCTCCACCTGTTCGTCCAGCAGTTTCAGCTCGCTGTTCACCGGCACCGCTGCGGGGCCCAGCGTTTCGCGCATCAGGTCCAGGTTGCCCTGAATCACCGCGATGGGGTTGTTGATTTCGTGCGCGATGCTGGCCGTCAACTGCCCGATCGCGGCCAGCTTTTCGGATTTCACCAGTTGTTGCTGCGCCAGTCGCAGCGAGGCGTTGCTCGTTTCCAGTTCGCGCGTGCGCTCGGCCACTTTGCGGTCCAGCGTTTCACCCCAGTCGCGCAGGCGACGGGTGTTGTCGTCCACCACGTCCAGCAGGTGGTCCAGGTGGTTGGCCAGCGCGCCCAGTTCGTCGCGCGTGGCCAGTGGGCCCACCCGCGCGGCGGCATCGCCTTCTTCCACCCGGCGCATGGTGTCGTTCATCTGCTCCACCGGCTTGAAGATGCTGCGCGCCCATCGCACCGAAAACACCGCCGCCAGTGCCATCACGCCCAGAAAGATCAGCGCCATGACCGCCAGCATGCCGTAGCGCACCCAGCGGAACGGCTCTTCCAGGTAGCCCACGTAGAGCATGCCCACCCTGTCGCCATGGGCGTCGAGCAGGGGCTCGTAGGCGCTCACGTACCAGTCGTTGACCACGAAGGCGCGGTCCAGCCAGGTTTGGCCCCGGGCCAGCACCGCGTCGCGCACCACTTGCGAAACCCGGGTGCCAATCGCCCGCTGGTCCTGAAACAGCCGCACGTTGGTGGTGATGCGCACGTCTTCCAGGAACAGGGTGGCGGTGCCCTGGCTGCCGAAGGGCAGCGAGCCTTCGGGGTAGACGATGCGGTTGAGGTGGTCGATGAAATCCAGGTTCTGGTTCAACAGCGTGCCGCCGTGCAGCGTGGCCCATTGCCGGCCTTGGCTGTTGACCACCGGCAGGCTCGCCAGCACCACCATGGCGCGGTCTTCCACCGTGCGGTCGGTGGGCACGGCGTTGCGGGTGGGCACCAGCGGTATGTGGAGGCGGTGCGCCAGGTGCGGCGCCAGTTTTTGCAGCACGCCCCGGGGCAGCAACACCAGGCGGGCGGCGTTGCCCTGTTGGCTGTTCAGCAGCGCTTGGGTCCGGCTCAGGCCTTCCAGGCTGGGGCCGGCCTTGGGGGCTTTGCCGGTGTGTTGGGCGCCTCGTTCCAGCACCAGAAAATCCAGCCCCAGCCGCTCGCGTTCCTTGCGCAGCAGTTGGTCCACCACCAGCAGTTCGTCGGTCAGCACCTGTTGCGCATCGCCTTCGGCCGGCAGCAGCAGGCGCTGCGGTTCGTCCACCGCGCCGGCCAGTGCCCGCACCAGCGCGTGCGAGCCCGCCACGCCGCGCGTACCGGCCCCCACTTCGGCCTGCAACTGGTTGAAGTAGCCACTGGCCACCGCCAGATCGGCCCGCACTTTGGTGATCAGCAAGCGGTCGTAAGCCACGTTGCTCCAGACCATCAGCGCCAGCACCAGCAGCGGAAACACCACCGCCAGCGGCAGCAAGGCCATGGCCAGCAACTTGTGGCGCACAGATTTCGCCATCCAGGCGGGGGTGATCCAGGAACGCTTGCTCATGGCGTCAGGCCAGCGGCCGCTCGCGCAAGCTCCACTCGGCCACCCGGCGCTCCAGGGTGCGGCGCGACACGCCCAGCAACTGCGCGGCGTGCGTCTTGTCGCCTTGCACCGAATCCAGCACCGCCAGGATGTGCTGCTTTTCCAGGGTTTGCAGGTCGGTGGGTTTCTGCGCTGATTTCAGTGGCGGGTACAGCGCCGACACGTTGAGGCTGCCCAGAATCAGCGAGCGCTCCACCAGGTTGCGCAACTCGCGCACATTGCCCGGCCAGGGGTAGTCCATCAGAAAGCGGATTTCCTCGTCGCTCACCGCGATCGGCTCCACCCCCAGCGCTGGCGCCAGCTCCAGAATGAAATGGCGCACCAGATCGGGAATGTCCTGCTTGTGCTCGCGCAGGGGTTGCAGGGTGATGTCCACCACCCGCAGCCGGTAGTACAGGTCGGAACGGAAACGGCCCGCCGCCACTTCGTCGCTCAGGTGGCGGTTGGTGGCCGCCACAATCCGCACGTCCACCGGCAGCAGTTGCTGGCTGCCCACAGGGCGGATTTGCAGCTCCTCAATCGCCCGCAACAGCGTGGCTTGCACTGGCAGCGGCAGCTCGGCCACTTCGTCAAAAAACAGCGTGCCGCCTTGCGCGTAGTAGAACAGGCCGTCCCGCGCATGGGTGGTGCCTTGGGCGGTCTGGCGGGCGTGGCCGAACAGCTCCATCGCCATCGCGTCGGGTGCCAGGGCGGCACAGTTCACCGGCACGAACGGGCCTTGCGAGCGGGCGCTGCGCGCGTGCAACTGGCGCGCCACCAGCTCCTTGCCTGTGCCCGATTCGCCTTGCAACAGCACCGTGCTGGGGGTGGGCGCCACGCGTTCTACCGCGTCGCGCAGCGCGCTGGTGGCTGGCGACTGCCCCACCAACGGCGAAGCGGTGGGGCGCGGCAGCCGGGCGTTGCGCCGCAGCACGTAGTTCTCGCGCCGCAACTGGGCACGGTCGTAGCACTGCTTGATCGCGTTGAGGATTTGGGGAATCCGAAACGGCTTGAGGATGAAGTCCGAGGCGCCGGCCCGCAACGATTCGATGGCGGTGTCGAGGTCCGCAAACGCGGTGATCAGGATGACCTCGCCGCTGTAGCCTTGTTCGCGCAGCTCTTTCAGCCACACGACCCCGTTCTTGCCGGGCAGCGAAATGTCCAGGATCACCAGGTCCACCCGCTGCGAGCGCATCCACTCGGCACCTTCTTCGGCGCTGGCAGCGCTGGCCACGAAACGGCAGCGCGGCGCCAGCACTTTGATCAGGAAGTTGCGCATGCCTTGCTCGTCGTCCACCACCAGCATGGACCAATGGGGCCAGCCATCGGTGGTGTTGGGCAGGGCGGGGGCGGTGTCAAGCTCGCCAGGCAGGGAGGCCAGAGGGGTGTTCACCGCCGGAATTCTAAAGAAATTCCTTAATTAATTACTCGGTTATTCACGAATTTTCGGGGTTCTTGAGGGGCTGTCGAGCGGTTGAATTCGCAGCCGTTTCACGACAATTTGTCGCGAAGGCGCGTGACAAAAAGACGCGTGGTGTTGACGGTTGGGGCGGTTCGGGGTGGGTTGCGACTTCATGCAGTTCATTTCATAAGCAATCGATGATGGTCTGATTTTTGCTTGAGGTTTTGGGGGCTGCAAGTCTCGGGCGTGCATCAGGTGCTGCCACGGGTTGTTCCCTGGGGAAAGCCGTCTTGCAAGGGGGCGGTGGGCCGCGTAGAGTGCAGATATGCACCAATCCCGCACGTACTGCGTGCGCGCCCATTTCCAGGAGACATCGATGACCCAGACCCCCAAGCCCACCCTGAGCCGGCGGCGCCTGTTCGCTGGCGCCTCCACCGTGGGTGCTGTCGCCGCCGTCACGGCCGTGCTGCCCGGCCTGCCCGCCGCCGACACCACCGCCACGCCCGAGCCGCGCCCGGCGCCGGCCAACGGTGGCGGCTACACCGTGTCGGAACACGTCAAGCGCTATTACCAGACCACCCGCGTCTGATCCTGCACCTCCCTACCTGAGGCTCAACACCATGTTGCTGACCAAAAAATCCCCTCACGGCGGGCGCTCGGATGCGGCCGCCAGCGGCTTTGTCAACAGCCTGCGCCGTGGCTTTGCCCACGCTTTGCCGACCATGGACCGCCGCGCCTTTCTGCGTCGCTCCGGGCTGGGCGTGGGCGTCGGCCTGGCCGCGTCCCAACTCACGCTGGTGAAGCAGGCCAAAGCGGCGGCCGGCGGCTCCATCGATGGCACCGGCAAGATCGAAGTCAAGCGCACCGTCTGCACCCACTGCTCGGTGGGCTGCGCCATTGACGCGGTGGTGGAAAACGGCGTCTGGACCCGGCAGGAGCCGGTGTTCGATTCCCCCATCAACCTGGGCGCTCACTGTGCCAAGGGCGCGTCCATCCGCGAGCATGGCCACGGCGAGTACCGCCTGCGCTACCCGATGAAGCTGGTCAACGGCAAGTACCAGCGCATCACCTGGGACGAGGCCTACACCGAAATCGTGGCCAAGATGAACGCGCTGCGCGAGGCCAGCGGCCCCGACAGCGTGTACTTCGTTGGCTCGTCCAAGCACAGCAACGAGCAGGCCTACCTGCTGCGCAAGTTCGTCAGCTTCTGGGGCAGCAACAACTGCGACCACCAGGCGCGCATCTGCCACTCCACCACGGTGGCCGGCGTGGCCAACACCTGGGGTTACGGGGCCATGACCAACTCGTACAACGACATGCAGAACAGCAAGGTCGCTCTGTACATCGGCTCCAACGCCGCCGAAGCGCACCCGGTGTCCATGCTGCACATGCTGCACGCCAAGGAAACCGGCTGCAAGATGATCGTGGTGGACCCGCGCTTCACCCGCACGGCCGCCAAGGCCGACGAGTACGTGCGCATCCGTTCCGGCACCGACATCCCCTTCCTGTTCGGGGTGCTGTACCACATCTTCAAGAACGGCTGGGAAGACCAGCAGTACATCAACGACCGGGTGTACGGCATGGACGCGGTGAAGGCCGACGTGCTGGCCAAATGGACGCCGGACAAGGTGGAAGAGGCCTGTGGCGTGCCCGAGGCCCAGGTGGCCAAGGTGGCCCAGATGCTGCACGACAACAGCCCGGGCACCATCGTCTGGTGCATGGGCCAGACGCAGCACACCATCGGCAACGCCATGGTGCGTGCCTCGT
>CAZSZN010000093.1:0-10936 GCA_964610405.1 uncultured Macromonas sp.
CTTCCTGGTTGTCCTTGTTGTAGGCCAGGGGCTGGCCCTTCATCAGGGTGATCAGGCCCATCAGGTGGCCGACCACGCGGCCGGTCTTGCCGCGCGCCAGCTCGGGCACGTCGGGGTTTTTCTTCTGCGGCATGATCGACGAGCCGGTGGTGAAGCGGTCGGCGATGCGGATGAAGCCGAAGTTCTGGCTCATCCAGATGATGAGTTCTTCAGACAGCCGGCTGATGTGCACCATGGTCAGCGACGCGGCGGCGGTGAATTCGATCGCGAAGTCGCGGTCGCTCACCCCGTCCAGGCTGTTCTGGCACACCTGCGCCACGCCGTGTTCATCGATCATGCCCAGGGTGCGTGCCACGCGCTCGCGGTCCAGCGGGTAGGTGGTGCCGGCCAGCGCGGCGCTGCCCAGCGGCAGGCGGTTGGTGCGGCGGCGCACGTCGGCCATGCGCTCGGCGTCGCGGGCGAACATTTCCACGTAGGCCAGCAGGTGGTGGCCAAAGCTCACCGGCTGGGCCACCTGCAGGTGGGTGAAGCCGGGCAGGATCACGTCCACGTTCTGGGCGGCAATGTCCACCAGCGCCTGCTGCAGTTCGGTCAGCAGGCCGCCAATCACGTCGATCTCGCCGCGCAGCCACAGGCGCACGTCGGTGGCCACCTGGTCGTTGCGGCTGCGGCCGGTGTGCAGGCGCTTGCCGGCGTCGCCCACCAACTGCGTCAGGCGCGCTTCAATGTTCAGGTGCACGTCTTCCAGGTCCAGCTTCCACTCAAACGCGCCCGATTCAATCTCGGCAGTGATCTGCGCCATGCCCTTCTGGATGGCGGCCAGGTCGTCGGCGCCAATGATGCCCTGCGCGGCCAGCATGTCGGCGTGGGCCAGGCTGCCCGCGATGTCGGCCTGCCACAGGCGTTTGTCAAAGAACACGCTGGCGGTGTAGCGCTTGACCAACTCGCTCATGGGCTCGGAGAACAGGGCGGACCAGGCTTGGGATTTGGTGTCGAGTTGGTTGGTGGACATGGCAAGGTGGTGGCCACTCGCACACGGCGGCCCCAAAATTTGAAAGAATGCGACAGGAGCCGCGATTTTATCGGCCTGGGATGCCAGCGTGGCATTTCGGTGGCGAGCGGGGAGAGGTGTCATCATGCCCATGCGAATTTTGGTGGTGGACGACGAGCCGCTGGCGCGCAGCCGCCTGCGGGATTTGCTGGCCGAATGCCACGCGGCAGGTGGCGCTGTGGGCGACTTCGTGGTGGCCGAAGCCGGTCAGGCGGTGCGGGCAATGGCGCTGTTGCAGCACCAGCCCTGGGATGTGTTGTTGCTCGACATCCACATGCCGGGTGTGGACGGGCTGGCGCTGGCCAAGCATGTGCAGGCCCTGACCCAGCCCCCGGCGGTGGTGTTTGTCACCGCCCATGCGGAACACGCCGTGCAGGCGTTTGAGCTGGATGCGCTGGACTACCTGACCAAACCGGTGCGCCTGGAGCGCTTGCAGCAGGCGCTGGACAAAGTAGCCCGCTGGCAGACCCGTCCGGCCCGGCCGGCTATCACCGACGCGGACTTTCTGCTCATCCACGACCGGGGCCGCACCGAACGGGTGCCGCTGGACGAGGTGGTCTACCTCAAAGCTGAACTCAAGTACCTGACGGTGCGCACCCCGGCGCGGTCGTTCATCTACGACGGTTCGCTGCAGGACATGGAGCAGGCGCACCCTGGCCGCTGGTTGCGGGTGCACCGCAACGCCCTGGTGGCTCGGCACCGCATCCGCGCACTGGAAAATGGGCATCCCCGTGCCGCTGCGGTGCCCGAGGCCGAGCACCCCGCAGATGGGCACGATGGCTGGTGCCTGCAGCTTGACGGGGTGGACGAGCGGGTCGCCGTCTCCCGCCGGCAACTGGCGGTGGTGCGCGAAGCTTTGGCGGGAGGGGCATGCTAGCATCCTCGGGTTGCACCTTACCCTTGGACTTGCCCGTGAATGCCGCCACCGTCGCCCCCCTGTCGCTGACCATTGCCACCCGTGAAAGCCGGCTTGCGCTGTGGCAGGCCGAACACGTGCAGGCCCGGCTGGAGGCCCTGGGTCACCGGGTCGCTCTGCTGGGCATGACCACCAAAGGCGACCAGATCCTGGACCGCGCCTTGAGCAAGGTGGGGGGCAAGGGGTTGTTCGTGAAAGAGCTGGAAGTGGCGCTGGAAGAGGGGCGTGCCGATTTGGCGGTGCATTCCCTGAAAGACGTGCCGATGGAGCTGCCCACCGGGTTCGAGCTGGCCTGCGTGATGGAGCGGGAAGACCCACGCGATGCCTGGGTGTCGCCGCACTGCGCCGGCCTGGACGATTTGCCTCAAGACGCGGTGGTGGGCACCTCCAGCCTGCGCCGCGTGGTGCTGCTGCGCGAGGCGCTGGCGCAGCGCGGCCGCCATGACGTGCGCATCGAGCCCTTGCGCGGCAACCTGGACACCCGCCTGCGCAAGTTGGACGAAGGCCAATACCACGCCATCGTGCTGGCGGCAGCGGGCCTCAAGCGCCTGGGGCTGGCCGCGCGCATTCGCCACATTTTTGAGCCGACCGAGATGCTGCCTGCGGCCGGCCAGGGCGCGCTGGGCATTGAGGTGCGCACTGCGCGTCCCGAGGTGATGGCCGCTTTGGCGCCGTTGGCGCACCGGGCCACCTGGTGGTCGGTGGCTGCCGAGCGCGCGGTTTCCCGCGCCATGGGAGGCAGTTGTTCCATGCCCCTGGCGGCGTTTTCCACTTGGCAATCCGAGCCCTCTGCCGATGCGGCGGGCGTGCTGAGGCTGGACGCCGCCTGGGGTGACCCCGAAGGCCAACAACCGGTGGTGCGGGTGTCGGCGTCCGCCACCCTGGCCAGTTTGGCCGACGCCGATCGCCTGGGCGAGCACGTCGCGGGTCTGTTGCGCGCGGGCGGTGCGCCGGCCGCATGACGACGGTCATCGTCACCCGGCCGGCGCGCGAAGCGCAAGTTTGGGTGCAGGCGCTGCGGGGGGCGGGGCACGAAGCGCATGCGCTGCCTTTGATCGAGGTGGGTGACAGTCCGCAACCCGAGCGTCTGGCGCATTGCCGTGAGCACCTGAAACAGTTTGACGCCTTGATGTTCGTCAGCGCTCAGGCGGTGGACCGCTTTTGGGCGGCCCCCGGCTTGCCCGCGAACGCGCCCGAGGGGCCCCGTTGTTGGGCGCCAGGGCCGGGCACCGCCCGGGCGTTGCAACTCGTGGGCGTACCCGTTGACCGCATCGACGCCCCAGCCGAAGATGCGCCCCAGTTCGATTCCGAGGCGTTGTGGGCCCGGGTGCGCGGGCAAGTGCGTCTCGGCCACAAGTTATTGATCGTGCACGGCGTGTCGGCCGATGGCCACGCCGGCCGCGACTGGTTGGCGCGGCAGTGCGAGGGGGCTGGTGGCCAGGTCGAGCGTTGCGTGGCTTACCGTCGGCAAATGCCATCCACTTGGCCGGGGCCGCCCTCGCCAGCGAGTGGCGCACGGTCCTGGTCTGGTCCTTCGGTGTGGTGGCTGTTCAGCAGCTCCGAAGCAGTGGCCAACCTCGCGCAGTTGGCGCCTGGGGCCGACTGGTCGGCCGCGCAGGCCTTGGTCACCCACCCGCGCATCGCTGCCGCAGCGCAATCCTTGGGCTTTGGGCGTGTTGTGCAGACCCGTCCGGCCTTGCCAGATGTGCTTCAGACCCTAGAATCGGTGCATCAACCATGACTGTTCCAGACACATCGCCCCCTCAAGCCGAATCTCCACCGCCCGCGCACGATGCCGCACGGGATGGCGGTGCCGGGCGGCTGCTGGCCTGGCTGGCCCTGGTCGCAGCGGGAGGCGCCGTGGCGGCCACCGCCGTCCTCTGGCAGCGGCTGGGGCAGGCGGAAGAGGAGCTGGCCCGCCGCAGCACCGACACCTTGGCCGAGGCGGCTTCAGCCCGCACGCTGGCCGCGCAGGCCGACGCCCAGTCCAAAGAACTCCAGGCCCGCTTGGGCGTGGCTGAAATCCGTCTGTCCGAAATGTCGCTGCAGCGCAGCCAACTCGAAGAGTTGATGCTCAGCGTCTCTCGCTCGCGCGACGACAGCCTGGTGCAGGATCTGGAGTCCGCCGTCCGTTTGGCGGTGCAGCAGAGCCAATTGACCGGCAGTGCCCAGCCCCTGATTTCTGCCTTGCAGGGGGCCGAGCAGCGCATCGAGCGCGCAGCGCAGCCCCGACTCAACCCGGTGCAGCGGGCGATTGCCCGCGACATCGAGCGTCTGCGGGCCGCTTCGGCGGTGGACACGCCCGCATTGGCTGCGCGGTTTGACGAATTGGTGCGCCAACTGGACACCCTGACCACCCGCAACGCGATGCCCGAAGCCGCCCCAGCCGAGGACTCCCCGGTGGAGGCCCCCGCTGCCGCAGCTCCAGTGGGTGCAGAGCCCGCGCCCGAGACGGTCACCGACGCGTCTGGCTGGGCGCAGACGTGGGCCCGTTTCAACCAATGGCGCCAGGCCGCTACCGCGCGCTGGTGGGCCCAATTCCGCGCCGGCACGGCCGATCTGGTCCGCATCAGTCGCATTGATCAGCCCGAGGCCGCCCTGCTCGCACCCGAACAGTCGTACTTCTTGCGTGAAAACATCAAGTTGCTGCTGCTCAACGCACGCTTGGGCTTGCTGGCCCGCCAGTACGACACCGCCCGTTCCGACGCCGCCGCCGCCCACCGCCTTGTGGAGCGCTATTTCGATCCGCAAGACGCGACCACCCGCCTGGCGTTGCAGACGCTGGAGCAATTGCAAAGCGATCTGCGCCAGGACGCTTTGCCTCGCCCGGACGACACCCTTGCCGCGTTGACGGTGGCGGCCAGCGGGCGTTGAGCCCAGGAGCGGTGTCTATGCGAAGCGTATTCTGGTTCCTGTTCCTGGCCGCCCTGGCGGTGGCCCTGGCGATGTTGGTCGGTGACAACCAAGCCACCGTTTCTGTGTTCTGGCCGCCTTACCGGGTCGATCTGTCTTTCAACCTGGTGCTGTTCACCGCAGTAGGTGGTTTTGTGTTGCTGTACCTGGCGCTGCGGGGCATGGCCTTGTTGCGCAACCTGCCCCAGCAAGCGCACCGCTGGCGCGCCGCGCAGTTGGAGCGTGCGGTGTATGCGCAGATGCTTGACGCCTTGGCCTACCAGTTGTCGGGCCGTTTCGTGCGCGCACGTTCGGCGGCGCAGCAGTCCATCGATCTGATGCGCCAGCTCGCGCCCAACGCGCTCATGCACCGGGCGCAGCTTGAAGTGTTGGCCCACCTGATGGCGGCCGAAGCCGCGCACGCCCTGGGCGATGCAGACCGGCGCGACGCCTATTTGAAGATGGCGGTGGCCGAGCCGGTGTCCGCCGACGCCGTGCCGGCCCGAGAAGGGGCCTTGTTGCGTGCAGCGGCCTGGGCCCTCAAGCGCCGCGATGCCGAAGAGGCGGAGCGTTGGCTGGCCGAGTTGCCCCAGGGCGTGGGCCGCCGCATTCAGGCGGTGCGGCTCAAGCTCAAACTGTCACAACTGCGGCGCGACACCCAAGGCGCGATCGACATGGTGCGTCTGCTCACCAAGCACCGCGCCTATTCCCGCGAGGCGGCCGATTCGGTGTTGCGTGGCCTGCTGCTCGACGCCTTGCGCGACGCGCACGATCACCAGCAATTGCACCGCTATTGGCAGGGGCTGGACGCGACGGAGCGGCTCAACCCGGATCTGGCGCTGGCGTGGCTGGAGCGTTGGCAGGGCTTGGCCTCGCAAGGGCTGGCACGCGCGTTGTCCGACGACAGCATCCCCAGCGCCCAGCAGCGCGCGGTGCTGGAGGCGTTGCGGCAGGTCTGGTCGCATTACGAGAGTTTGTCCGACACCCGTCGCCGCCGATTGGTGCTGTGGCTCGAAGCCGCGTTGCCCGCCTTGGGGGCCGATTGGCTGGCCCAAGTCGAGCAGGCGCAGCGGGCTCGCCCGTCAGAGCCGGGTTTGCAGTACCTGGCGGGGCAGGCGTTCATGCAGCGGCAGTTGTGGGGCAAAGCGGCTTTCTTGCTGGAGCAGGCCGCCAAGAGTGTGAGTGACGCCGACATGCGACGGCGCACTTGGCGCAGCCTGGCGCATCTGGCAGAAGAGCGGGGCGATGCTTCTGCTGCGCAAGCCGCCTGGAAGCAGGCAGCCTTGTGCTGACCCTCAGCCCGCGCTTTGCTGCTGGCGTTGCAGCCGCCGGCGGCGCTGCCAGCGCACCTTCAAGGTCCAGGCCGCATTGACCAGCACATAGGCCGTGATGCCGGTGATGGTGGCCACCATGCCGAGCCCAACGATCAAAGGCTTGCCAACCTTGCCGAGCTGGTTCCAGGCGTACTGGACGCTGTCCCAGAAACCCAGGTCCAGCCCATCGTCTTGGTCTTCAGCTTGGCCTGCCAGGATCGCGTCCAGCTCGTCCTGGCTTGGATAGTCTTCCAGCAGCACGAATTTGCCCAGCTGGTAGGCGCCGTAGTACACCGGCCCAAACGTGACCGGGTTGGTCACCAGGGTGCTCGCCACCGCCACCGGCAGGTTGGCGCGCAGCAGCACCGCCACCGTTGCCGAAAACGGGATTTGCGCGATCGGGATCAGCAAGCCAAAAAACATGCCGATGGCCAGGCCCAAGGCAATGCCCTTGCGGCTCATGTGCCACAGCCGGGGATGGTGCAGTCGAGGGCCCAACCATGCCAGCCAACGGTTGTTGTGCAGGCTTTCGCGGGTGGGCAACAGTCGTTTCAGGCGGTGTTTCATGGTCGGGCAAGGCGCGCTGCGCGTGCACAACTCAGCATTGTCGCTGATGCGGTCCGCTGCGGTTATGCTTGCCCCATGCAACTGCAGGACATTCTTTACACCCAGGGTTTTGGCACGCGCCGGGTTTGCTGCGGCCTGGTGCAGCAAGGCCTGGTGGCTTTGGGCGACGCAGCCCAAGTGGTGCGCGACCCGCTGCTTGATATCGAGCCCGAGGGGCTGGTTTTTCATGTACAGGGCCAGCGCTGGCAGTACCAGGCCCACGCTTATTTGATGCTGCACAAGCCCACGGGCTTCGAGTGCTCCCAAAAGCCCGGCAACTGGCCCAGCGTGTACACCTTGCTGCCCGGGCCGTTGCGGTCGCGGCCGTCCGGCGCGGCCAGCGGTGTGCAGGCGGTTGGGCGGCTCGATCAGGACACCACCGGCTTGGTGTTGCTGTCCGACGACGGTCGCTTCATCCACCGCCTGTCTTCGCCCAAGCACCATGTGCCCAAGGTGTACGAGGTCACTTGCAAACACCCCTTGACCGAGGCGCAATTGCAGCGTTTGCTGGCCGGGGTGGTGTTGGACGACGATCCTCAGCCCGTGCGTGCGGCAGCGGTCGAGGCGTTGGACGCCCACCGATTGCGTCTGACGTTGACCCAGTGCAAGTACCACCAGGTCAAGCGCATGGTGGCAGCGGTCAGCAACCGGGTCGAGGCCCTGCACCGTGCCAGCATTGGTGAGGTGGTGTTGCCGCCCGATCTGGCGCCTGGCCAATGGCGGTGGCTCACCCCGGCAGAAGTCGATGGCCTGATGGGCCGGGCCCCGCGGTCAGGCCAGGCCGTGTAAAAAACCCGCCACAGCGGCGGTGAGGGCATCCGGGTGGTCACGGTGCGGGCTGTGGCCGCCGGGCAGCTCCAGCCGTTGGGCGTGAGGGACGGCTTGTTGTATCCAGTCCAGTTGGGCCAGGCTGCCGTATTCGTCCTCGGTGCCTTGCACCAGCAGCAGCGGTGCCCGAATGCCGGCACACAGGGGGCGGATGTCAAACGCCTGAAACGGCTCCGACAGCCACACGTCGTTCCATTGCCAAAAGGCGTTGTCCACATCGGCGTGGTGGCGCGCCAGCCGCTCGCGCAGCCCGCCTTGCAGGTAGGCGTCACGGGCGGCCGCAATGGCCTGTATGGCCACGGGCTCCACCGCCACGTGTGGCGCCAGGGCCACGCAAGCGGTGACTGGGTGCTCGCTCGCGTGGATCAGGGCGATGGTGGCACCGTCGGAGTGGCCGACCAGCACCGGGCGTTCCAGTTGCAGCGCTTGCAGCAGCGCGGGCAGGGTGTGACGGGCTTCACGGTGCATGTAGTCTGGCGGGTGGCGGCCGTTGCCGCGCACGTCCGCGATCGGGTCCGACAGGCCGTAGCCCTGCCGGGCATACACCCACGCCGAGCGCCCGGTGGCGGCGCTCAGTTCTGCGGGCCAGCACCGCCCGCGCTGCGGCCACAGCGCGACCGAACCCAGCCCTTCGTGTAAAAACACCAGTGGGGCGAGGTCCGGCTCGGTGCCGGGCAGGTGCAACACCTCCAGCGCCACGCCTTGCACCGCCACCCGGCGGTGTTCGGCATGTGAGGGGTACAGCGAAAGGTGAGGGGCAGCGTTGGCGCGGGTCATCCAACCATCGTAATGCGGCGCGGCAGGTCTTGCATGTATCCTAGGCGCCATGCGATGGTTGATCGATTCCTTCTGGCGCTCGGTGGCGTACTGCCTGCATCCGCGCGTCATCGCCTTGTCGGTGCTGCCCCTCATTCTGATGGTGGCGGCTTCGTTCGCGCTGGGTTACTTTTTTTGGGATGGCGCGATCGCGGCGGTGCTGCATTGGCTGGAAACCTGGGAGCTGGTGTCGTTTGCGCTCAACTGGCTCGAATCGGTGGGCATTGGCAACCTGCGTGCGGTGTTTGCCCCCTTGGTTGTGTTGGTGCTGGCCACGCCCTTGATCGTGGTGCTGGCGCTGTTGCTGGTCGCGTTGCTGATGACGCCTGCCATCGTCGATCTTGTGGCGCAACGCCGTTTCCCGGGGCTCGAGCGGCGCCAGGGCGGGGGCTTGTGGAGCAGTGCGGCCTGGTCGCTGTGGTCCACCGTGTTGGCGCTGCTGGCGTTGGCGCTGTCGGTGCCGTTCTGGTTGATTCCCCCCTTGGTGCTGGTGCTGCCGCCGCTGATCTGGGGTTGGTTGACGTACCGCGTGTTTGCCTTCGACGCGCTGGCCGATCACGCCAGCAAGGAAGAGCGCCACGCCCTGTTGGCCCAGCACCGCGTGCCCTTGCTGGTGATGGGGGTGCTCACTGGCTACCTGGGGGCTGCGCCCAGCTTGTTGTGGGCGTCCGGGGCCATGTTCATTGCCCTGGCGCCCTTGTTGGTGCCGCTGGCCATCTGGATTTACGCGTTGGTGTTCGCTTTCGCCTCGCTCTGGTTCACCCATTACCTGCTGGCCGCGCTCGACACTTTGCGTGCCCAGCCAATGTCTGCTCCCGAGGAGCGGCTGAACGCCGCTGCCACCACCCCGCCTGCGGCCGCTGCGTCGCCCTCCGCGCCCCCAGGCGGTGCGGTGATCGACGTCCAGGCGCGCGAACTTCCTTGAATCCCATGACCGACGCTACCCTTCCTTCCATCGGCCTCATCATCATTGGCGATGAAATCCTGTCTGGCAAACGGCAGGACAAACACCTGCCCAAGGTGATTGAAATCTTGAGCGAGCGCGGCCTGTCGCTGGCGTGGGCGCGCTACCTGGGCGACGACCGGGATGCCATCACCGCTGCGCTGCGCGACGCGCTGTCGGGCCGCGATCTGGTGTTTTCATGTGGCGGCATTGGTGCCACCCCCGACGACCACACCCGCCAGTCGGCAGCCGCTGCGCTGGGGGTGGCATTGACCCTGCACCCGCAGGCCAAGGCCTTGATCGAGGAGCGGATGCAGGACGTGGCGCGCGAACAGGGTCAGGTTTACGACCCAGACCGCCTCGACAACGTGCACCGCCTGAACATGGGGGTGTTCCCGGCCGGGGCCGAGATCATTCCCAACCCGTACAACAAAATTCCCGGCTTCCGCTGCCGGGGAAGCGCCGGGGCTGACGTGCATTTCGTGCCTGGCTTTCCGGTCATGGCTTGGCCGATGATCGAATGGGTGTTGGATACCCACTACCGCCACCTGCAGCGCCAGAGCGACCGCGACGAGCGCTCGGTGATCGTGTTTGGTGCGATGGAGGCGACCCTGACCCCGTTGATGGAAGCGGTCGAGGCCGCCCACACCGGGGTCAAAGTCTTCAGCCTGCCCAGTGTCGATCATCCCGAATACGGGCGTCACATCGAATTGGGCGTCAAAGGTGGGGTGGCAGACACGCCGGCAGCGTATGATGCGCTGTTGCAGGGATTGCGCTTGCAAGGTGCCCGACTGGGCCCCGAAATGGTGCGATCCTGAAAGCATTGATTTGGTGCAAACGCACAAAAATGGTGCATCATCAGTCAGGCCAGCTTGGTGCCCTTGGGTGCCAAGGGTGGCACGGAAACTGCTGATTCACCCCGGTAACGTTTTTTTTGTCCTTTCCGACCAGGAGATTTCTGATGGCCAAGACCGTCGCTGACGTGATGCAAATGGTGAAAGACAACGACGTCAAGTTCGTTGATTTCCGTTTCACCGATACCCGTGGTAAGTGGCAGCACATTACGATTCCCGTATCCCAGTTCAACGAAGACAAGTTCGAAGAAGGCCAGGCGTTCGACGGCTCTTCCATCGCTGGCTGGAAAGGCATTGAAGCCTCCGACATGCTGTTGGCCCCCGATGCCAACACCGCTTTCATCGATCCGTTCGTTGAAGAGACCACCCTGGTGCTGGTCTGTGACGTGATCGAGCCAACCGACGGCAAGGCCTACGAGCGCGACCCGCGTTCCATCGCCAAGCGCGCCGAAACCTACCTCAAGGCCTCCGGCCTGGGTGAAGTGGCCTTCTTTGGTCCTGAACCCGAGTTCTTCCTGTTTGACGAAGTGCGCTGGAGCAACGAGCCCGGCCACAGCTTCTACCAGATCGAAGAATACGAAGCCCCGTGGAACACCGGCGCCAAGATCGAAGGCGGCAACCGTGGCCACCGTCCGCGCACCAAAGGCGGCTATTTCCCCGTCGCGCCGGTGGACAGCACCATCGACATGCGCAACGAGATGGTCCAGATCCTGGAAG
>CAZSZN010000094.1:0-10845 GCA_964610405.1 uncultured Macromonas sp.
CTTCGTCGTCACCAGCGGGAACCCCTGCGCGAGGTCGAAGCGCATCTGGTGGCCGAACACGCTGCGGGTGCCGGTGCCGGTGCGGTCGCCCTTGGCCACGCCGTGCTCGAACACATGGCGCATGAAGTCTTCGTACTGGTGGCGGACGGGGCGATTCACGGCTGGCTTTCCAAAACCCTCCATTTTAGAGGTGTCTGGGACCGTCTGTGCCCAGGGAGCCTTCATCACAGTCGCGTGCGTGCCACCTCGGCGAAACGCACCAGCAGGGACGCGGCTTCGGGCGTGTCGGCCACGCGCGGTGCGGGCTGGTTCGGGTCGGCATGCCGGCGCACATAGGCAGCGGTGGCGGCGGCGCCGAATTCCGGGTGAAACTGCACGCCCCAGGCGTGACGGCCGGCACGGAAAGCCTGGTGGGGCTCGAACGCGTTGCCGGCCAGCCGCACCGCGCCGGGCGGCAAACGGCGCACGTGCTGGCGGTGGGCGGCCTGGCCGCCAAACTGGGCGGGCAAGGCGCTGAACAGCGGGTCGCCTTGGGCGGCTTGCGCGTCCAAAGCCACGTCCACCGTGCCCAGCTCAATGCCTACTGGGTGAAAGTCCACCTCGCCACCCAAAGCGTGGGCCAGCAACTGGTGGCCGTAGCAAATGCCCAGCACGGGCAGTTCGGCGGCGACGGCGTTGCGAAGCCAGTCGGCCGTCTGCTCGCTCCAGGGCTCGCGGTCGGTCACCATGCTGTGCGAGCCGGTCACCACCGCGCCCGCCACTTGGTCGGGACTGGGCAGCGGCGTGCCTTCGCGCGGGTCCACCACTTGAATCAGGGCCGGTTCCACGCCCAGTCCGGAGGCGATCCAGTCCTCGAAATCGCCCCATTCGGCGGCGATGTCGGGGTGGGTGCTGCCGGTCTTGACGATCAGCAGCGGCTTCACTTGTAAAACACCTCGACCGTGCCTTTGAGTTTGATCAACAGGGGCTGGCCTTTACGGTCCAGCGTTTTGCCGGCGGGCACGCGCACCCAGCCTTCGCTGACGCAGTATTCGGCCACGTCAAAGCGTTCTTTGCCGTTGTGGAGGATGCCGACGTCGTGCTCAAACACGGCGGCCACGTGGTGCGGGCTGCGCGGGTCGATGGACAGGCGGTCGGGCAGGGCGGGGCGTTCGGTGGTCATGGTCAATGTCAGTGACAAAAGGCGCGCAGCTTACAGCACGCGCCCGGGGTTGAGTATGCCTTGCGGGTCCAGCGCGGTTTTGATGGCGCGCATCATCTGCAGGGCGGTGGGGTCTTTGTAGCGCGGCAGCGTGTCGCGCTTGAGGCTGCCAATGCCGTGTTCGGCGCTGATGGAGCCACCGTGGCGGCGCACCGCGTCGAACACCAGCGTGTTGACCTGGTGTTCGTGCGCTTGCAGAAAGGCGGCACTGTCGGCGCCCGTCGGGCATTGCACGTTGTAGTGCAGGTTGCCATCGCCCAGGTGGCCGAAATTCACCAGCCGCACGCCGGGCACGGCCTGGGCCAGCAGGGCGTCGGTTTCGGTGCAGAAGGCCGGAATGCGCGACACCGGCAGGCTGATGTCGTGCTTGATGTTCAGGCCCTCTTCGGATTGCGCGAGCGAAATGCTTTCGCGGATGTGCCAGAGGTTTCGGGCCTGGGCCAGGCTTTCGGCGACCACGGCGTCGGTCGCGCAGCCGGCCTCCAGCGCGGCTTCCAGCACCGCCTCGAACCGGTTGCGGGCGTGGGCTTCGCTTTCAGTGTCGCTGTTTTCCAGCAGCACGCAGCAGGGCGATTGGCGCCACAGCGGCACCCGCAGGGCGTGAAAGTGCTTGTCCACCAGGCTCAGGGCAAACTGGCCCATCACTTCGAAGCCGGTCAGGCCGGGGCCGAGGTGGCGCAGGGCCAGGCCGAGCAGCGCCACCGCCGCTTCCAGCGACGGCACAGCGGCCCAGGCGGTCAACTGCGCTGCCGGGCCTGGGAACAGTTTGAGTGTGGCCCCGGTGATGATGCCCAGCGTGCCTTCGCTCCCCACCATCAGGTGGCGCAGGTCGTAGCCGGTGTTGTCTTTGCGCAGGCCGCTCAGGCCGTCCCACACCTCGCCTTGCGCGGTCACCACCTCCAGGCCCAGGCACAGGTCGCGCGCGTTCCCAAAGCGCAGCACCTGGGTGCCGCCTGCGTTGGTGGCCAGGTTGCCGCCCACGGTGCAACTGCCTTCGGAGCCCAGGCTCAGCGGCAGCCACAGGCTCTCGGCTTCGGCGGCTTGCTGGGCTGCTTGCAGCACGCAGCCGGCGTCCACCGTCAAGGTCAAGTTGTCGCGGTCCAGCTGGCGCACGCGGTGCATGCGTTGCAGGCTCAACACCACCTGGGTACCGGTCGTGTCGGGCACGCCGCCCACCACCAGCCCGGTGTTGCCGCCTTGGGGGACCACGCTCACGCCCGCAGCGGCACAGGCTTGCACCACCTGGGCCACCTCGGTGGTGTTGCCTGGGCGCACCACCGCCAGCGCGCACCCTCGGTGGCGTTTGCGCCAATCCTGCTCGTAGGCGCTCAGGTCGGTCTGGTCAGGGGTGAGCACATGGGCCGCGCCTACCGTGGTGCGCAAACGGTTCAGCAGGTCGGTGGCAACGGGAGCCGGTGTCGGTGCCATGCGGGCGTTTCAGGTGCAGGGCTTAGGCGTTTGTGGTGGCATCGGCGGCCTTGGCCGCGCGCAAGCGCAGGCGCACGTGCAGGGCGCAAGCCACAAACAGCACCACACACAGCGCCACTTGCAACCAGGCCAAGCCGCTGGACAGGCCGCCCTCGCTGGTGGCTCGCACCATGCCTTCGGTGAAGTACAGCCACACCATCAGGCTGAGCCAGCGGTAGGTGTACATGCGGTGCTTCAGCAGCCCGGCCAGGGGCCAGGTCAGCGGCAGCACTTTCAAGGCCCACCACGAGCCGCCTTCGCGCAGCGGGGCCAGCCACAGTTCCCAGGCCAGGCCCAGCGCGATCAGTGCCAGCAGGCTGCCCACGGCCAGCGCGCGGGTCCAGCCGGCAGCAGCGGTGCCATCGGGGGTGGGCGTGGGGGTGTGGACGGTGGGCGAAGAGGGGGCGGGATCGGTGTGGGTTTTCATGGCGGGGCAATGTCGGTGGCATGATACCGGTATGCGGGGCAAAGACATTTATTTCGGGCTTTGGACGCGGGCCCGGCGGCGGGCCCGCGTGTTCTGGAGCGACTTTTTGCGGTTTCCGTGGCAAACCACGGCCCAGACGCTGCGCGAGCGGTTTCGCGAGGACCGGCTGGGCGTCACCGCTGGCAGCCTGACCTTCACCACCACGATTTCTCTGGTGCCCTTGTTCACGGTGGCACTGGCCATTTTCAGCGCGTTCCCCATGTTCGGCCGCATGGAAATGATGCTGCAAAAGTGGCTGGTGCAAAGCCTGGTGCCCGAGAACATCGCGCGCCAGGTGTCGAATTACCTGCTGCAGTTCGCCAACAAGGCGGGGCAGATGGGGTGGGCCGGTGCCTTGGTGTTGCTGGTGACTGCGCTGGCGCTGATTTTGACGATCGACCGCAAGCTCAACGACATCTGGCGGGTGCGCAAGTTGCGGCCGCTGACGCAGCGGGTGTTGGTGTACTGGGCCTTGCTGACGCTGGGCCCCTTGTTGATTGGTTTGAGCTTGAGCCTGAGTTCGTACGCCGTGTCGTCGTCGCGGGGTTGGGTCGGTGGCATGGGCACTGGCTTGCGCCTGGTGCTGGACGGGCTGGAGTTTTTGGTGGTGATTGGGGCGGTGGGGGCGCTGTATCGTTATGTGCCGCACGCCCACGTGCGCTGGACCCACGCGTTGGTGGGCGGGCTGTTCGTGTCGTTGACGCTGGAAGGCGCCAAGCGGCTGCTGACCTGGTACCTGGCGTCGGTGCCCACCTATTCGGTGGTGTATGGCACCTTTGCCACGCTGCCCATTTTGCTGATCTGGCTCTACCTGGCCTGGGTGATCGTGTTGCTGGGCGCGGTGGTGACCGCGTACTTGCCCGCCCTGTTGGCCGGCATTGCGCGCCGTGGGGATGCGCCCGGGTGGTCGTTCCAGCTGGCGCTGGAGGTGCTCTCGGAGTTGCGACAGGACCGCGCTTTGAACGGTGCGGGTGTGCCGTTGCAGGCCGTGGCCCACCGCCTGCAGGTGGACCCGCTGCAACTGGAAACCCCGGTCGAAACTCTGCTGGCACTGCAATGGGTGGGGCGGCTGGAAAGCGTGGATGGGCAAGAAGGGGCGTTGGTGCTGTTGGCCGAACCGGCCGCCACGCCGCTGGCCCCGCTGGTGGAGCGTTTGCTGCTGACCCGCGATGTCAGTACCGCCGCCGCCTGGCAGGCCAGCGCCTGGGACGCGCGCCGGTTGGCCGACGCGTTGCCCTCCGCGCACTGATGGCGTGGAGCTTCAGCGCGTGGCCAGTGCCATGCCTTTGCGGGCCAGGGTGTCCACTTCGGAGCTGATGTTGGCCAGGGTGTTGGCCACCACCGAAAACTCCCGGCCCACGGTGCCGGCCCGCGCGGCAATCACCTGTGCGTTGAAGGACACGATTTTCGCTTCCCGCGCCACCGATTGGATGTCGCCGACGATGCCTTTGAGTTCCCGCATGATGGCCGCTTCCTTCGCAGCGCCGAGTTCGTCGAACGCGCTGGTGGCCTGGTTGAGGGCTTGCAACACCGTGTCCATCGAAGCAACCAGCCGATCCACCGCACCGCCATTGCGCTGGGCCTGTGCCGCCATGTCCAGCGCCGAGCGCGCGTCGCGGATGAATGTGTCCACCGTGCGTGCCACCTGGGCCGGCTCAAAATACACGGCCCGCAGGCGGTTGCCGTCGGGGCCGTTGAGCTGGCGCGCGCTCTGCACCAACTGTTGTTGACTGGACTCGAAGGTGTCGAGCGTGCTTCGCGCGGCGGCCAGTTGCCCGTCGCGCCCTTCGGAGGCGAGGATGATTTGCAGCGTCAGCCGTTGCGACAGCATGCGCTGGCGCGCCGCCAGGTTGACGATGGACATGCCTTGTTGCGGGGGTGTGGTGGGCTGAGCGTTCATGGCAAGGGTCTTTTCAAAGGGTCAACGGGGCATGAGGCGCACTTGCCCCAGGCTGTCCAGCGGCCGGGGTTCGCCCAGGTGGAAGCCCTGGGCGTAGTCCACCCCAATGTCGCGGATGCGCTCCAGGATCGCTTCGCTGGACACGTACTCGGCAATGGTTTTCAGGCCCATCACATGGCCGATCGCGTTGATGGCCTGCACCATCGCGAGGTCGATCGGGTCGGTTTCGATGTCTTTCACAAAACCGCCATCGATCTTGAGGAAATCCACCGGCAGGTTTTTCAGGTAGGCGAACGACGACAGGCCGCTGCCGAAATCGTCCAGCGCGAACAGGCAGCCCAGTTGCTTCACCTCGCCAATGAAGTGCACCACTTTGGAGAGGTTGGCGACCGCCGCCGTCTCGGTGATTTCAAAGCACACGGTGCCGGTGGGCAGGTGCAGTTGCTCCAGCGTGGCGTGCAGGCTTTGGCGAAAGCGCTCGTCCGACAGCGATGCACCAGACAGGTTCATGCAGAACACGCCGTCCAGCGCACCATTTCGGCGCAGTTGGTCGCCCATCCACGCCAGGGTGTTGTTCACCACCCATTGGTCGATGCGTGGCATCAGGCCATAGCGCTCGGCGGCGGGCAGGAAGGCGCCGGGCAGCACCAGCTTGCCGTCCTCCTCCAGGCGCACCAGAATTTCAAAGTGCATCCGGTCGTCCGGGCCAGGGAACAGCGGGAAGATGGGCTGCACGAACAGCCGCAGGCGGTCCTGGTCGAGGGCGGATTGCAGGCGTGAGACCCATTGCATCTGTCCCTGCTGTTCGATCAGCCGCGAATCGTCCACCTGGTAGAGGTGCACCCGGTTGCGTCCGCCTTCTTTGGCGGCGTAACAGGCGGCGTCGGCGCTGGCCAGCAGCAGCCCCAGGTCGCGCTGGGTTTCGTCAATCACCACCAGGCCGATCGACACCCCGATCGAGAAGGACTTGCCTTCCCAGCCGAAACGGAAGTCCGCAATCGCTTCGCGCAGGGTGTTGGCCAACTGCAAGGCCCGTTCCACCGGGCAACTTTGCAGGATCAGGCCGAATTCGTCGCCGCCCAGCCGCGCCAGGGTGTCGGCGGCGCGCAGCAGGCTGCGCATGAGCTGGGTCACCTGGCGCAGCAGTTCGTCGCCGGCCACGTGGCCGCAGGTGTCGTTGACGATTTTGAACTGGTCCAGGTCCAGGTAGCACAGCACGTGGTGCTGGCCCGGCCGCTCGGGGCGTTCCAGCAACTCTTTCAGCCGGCGTTCGAACTCGCGCCGGTTGGGAATGCCCGTCAGCGCGTCGTGGGTGGCCTGGTGGGTCAGTTCGCGCGCCAGGTTCAGCGTCACCGTCACGTCGTGGAACACCAGCACCGCACCGATCAGAATGCCGTCTCGCGAGCGGATGGGGGCGGCCGTGTCCAGCACCGGCACGCTGTCCTGGTCGCGCCGCAACAGCAGGGCGTGTTCGCGCCGGGGCAGCAACTGGCTGCGCTTGAGCACTTCGCGCACCGGGTTGGGCAGGGGTTGGCGGGAGGTTTCGTCCTGCAGGTTGTAAACCGCCGAAATCAATTGGCCCTTCGCCTGGTGGGCGGGCCAGCCGGTCAGGCGGGCGGCCACCGGGTTGATGTACTGGATGATCCCGGTTTCGTCGGTGGTGATGACGCCGTCACCGATGGAGGCGAGCGTGACCTGTGCCAGATCGCGTTCGCGGTGGAGCTGGGCTTCAACCATTTTGCGGTCGGTGATGTCGCGCAGCGTGCCGGTGTAGCGCAGTTCGTCACCGGTGTGGTTTTCGCTGACCGACACTTCATAGTAGGCCTTCTGGCCACCAGGGCGCGCCATGCGCAGTTCCAGCTTGGTGCCGGGGCGGCACAGCTTTTCGGGCTCCAGCGTGTCGGGGTGGCCTGCTTCGCGCAGTACCTGGGTCAGCGGGCGGCCGGTGGCCCCGCCTGCGGTGGCGCCCAGCAGCTTTTCCGCGCCCGGGTTCAGGCTGGTCAGCACCCCGTCCTGGGTGAAGGTGACGATGCCTTCGCGCATGTCCCGCACGATGGACAGCGTGCGGTGCGTGGCCTGCTCCAGCGCGGCAATGACCCGGTTGTAGGCCTTGGCCACCTGGCCGACTTCGGTGAAGTCTTCCTCGGGCACGCGCTGGCTCAGGTTGTTCGAATTGCGTTGCGCGTCCATGGCGTCCAGCAGGTCGATCAGTTCGGTGCGAGCGCCGTGCTCGGCCACGTTCAGGCCGTTGCGTTCGTCCTCCACACTCACGCGCAGGCCGTTGTCGCGCACCCACGGCCGCAGCAGTACCCAGGTCACGCCGGTGCACCACAGGCCGCACACCAGCACGCCCAAGGCCTGCACGCCCACCTGCTCCATGCGGGTGTTGCCGGTGGCCAGCAGGTCGAGATCGCCGAACAAGCCCACGGCCAGCGTGCCCCAGATGCCCGCCATCAGGTGGGCCGGAATGGCGCCCACCGCGTCGTCAATGCCCCGTACCAGCAGCTTTTCGTGTGCCCATGCCATCAGCAAGGCCCCGGCACTGCCAATGAAGATGGCCTCTTTGCCGCTGACCGCGTGCGCGCCCGCCGTGATGGCGACCAGACCGGCAATCAAGCCGTTGATGAGGTACAGCGTTTCGTAATAGCCGTGCCACACCCGGCCCACCACCATCCCGGTGGTGCAGCCGGCCACGGCGGCCAGGGTGGTGTTGAGCAAGATGCTGGGCACGCTGCCATCGAACGCCAGCGTGCTGCCGCCGTTGAAGCCCAGCCAGCCGAAGAACAGCAGCAAGGTGCCCAGCATGGCCATGGGCAGGTTGCCGGCGGGGATCACGGCGGGCGCCTGTCCGTCGTTGAAACGCCCTGTGCGGGGGCCGATCAGCCACACCGCCACCAGCGCCACCCAGCCCCCCACGCTGTGCACCACGGTCGAACCCGCGAAGTCCACAAAACCCAGGGTGCGCAGCCAGCCACTGCCTTCGCTCAACACGCCGCCCCAGGCCCAATGGCCGAACACCGGGTAAATCAGCACCGACACACAGGCCGACAGCGCCAGGTAGGCACCAAACCGCATGCGTTCCGCCACCGCCCCCGACACGATGGTGGCCGCCGTGGCGCAGAACATCATCTGGAACAGCACAAACGCCAGCAGGGCCGGCTCGTTGCCAATCTGGTCGAAGGCGCCGAAGTGGTCTGCGCCCAACCAGCCACCTTGCGACCAGCCGAACATCAGCCCGAAGCCGATCACCCAGTACAGCAGGCTGGCCACGGCGAAGTCTGAGATGTTTTTGGCGGCGACGTTGATGGAGTTCTTGCTGCGGGTGAGCCCCGACTCCAGGCAGAGGAAGCCAGCTTGCATCAGGAACACCAGCCCCGCGCAGAGGAGCACCCAGATGATGTCGATCGGTTGTTGGCTGGCCATGACCAGCTTTAGCAATTACCGTTCCACCCCCACGGGGTAGGGGTGTTTCAGACCGAAAATGGTGCGGACAGAAAGCCTCGAAAGCGCGCCCGGCCGCCGCGTTGCGGCGGTGCGGTGAGGCGGTGGTCGGCGAATCGGCTCAGGAGGCGGCCCAGGGCGATGCGACCTTCCAGCCGCGCCAGGCTCAGGCCGGCGCACTGGTGCACGCCAAAGCCGAACGCCAGGTGGCGGTTGGGGTCGCGCCGCAGGTCCAGCGTCTGCGGGGCGGCAAACTGTGCCGGGTCGCGGTTGGCGGCGCCGATGCACAGGGTGACCAGCGTGCCAGCGGCCAAGGGAACGCCGCCGACTTCGCAATCGAGCACCGCGCGCCGGTTGCCCAACTGGTTGGACGATTCAAAGCGCAGGAACTCGTCCACGGCCAATGTCATGGTCAGGGTCTGCGCCTCGGGGTCGTGGCGTTCGTCGCGCAGGCGTTGCTGCAGCGTGGCCTTTTGCGCGGGCCATTCGTGCAAGCACACCAGCGCGTTGCCGATCAGGTTGGTGGTGGTTTCGTGCCCCGCGTTGAGCAGGAAGATGCAGTTGTGCAGCAGTTCCTTTTGGCTCAGGCGTTCGCCGCTCTCTTCACCCTGGATCAACCGGGTCAGCACGTCGTGCTCCGGGTCGCCCGGGTGGCGCCTGCGGTGGGCGATCAGGTCGTGCAGGTAATCCTCGAACTCGCGCACGCTGTTTTCGCCCAGGGCCTGTTGCTGTGGGGTCAGTACCGGCTCCAGCGCGCCCAGGATGGCGAGCGACCAGCGCCGCAGCGGCTCCCGGTCTTGGTGGGGCACACCCAGCAGGTTGCCAATGATTTCGACCGGTATGGCCGCAGCAAAGTCTTCGATCAGGTCGCCGCCGCCTTGCGCTTGCATCTTGTCCAGCAGCGTGTCCACCAGTTGCACCAGGCCGGGCTCCAGGTCGGCGATGGCGCGGCGGGTGAGGGCGCCCATGATCAACCGGCGCACCCGGGTGTGCAAGGGTGGGTCGTTGAACACCAGGCTGTGGGTGTGGTGTTCAAACAGCAGCGATTCGGGGCCGTACTTGGGCGCGAATTCAATGCGCTTGTCGGAGCTGAAGGTGGCCGCGTCGCGGTAGACCTGCACCAGATCGGCATAGCGGGTGAGAAAGACCGAGCCATCGCGCATGCGGCGCACCGGCTCGTGGGCTTGCAGTTGCGCGTACACCGGGTAGGGGTTGGCCAAAAAGTCCGGGGGCAGGGCCCGCAGGTCGAACGACTGGGCGATCTCCTGCGCCCGGGCCGGGGTCATGGGCGGGGTGATGTCCGTCGCTGTGACCGCTGGGTGTGTGGTGTTCGTCATGGCGCGTGGTGCAAAAAATCGCGCAGGGCCCACAAGGTGGCGTCGGGCGCCTCGGTCATTTGGTGGTGGCCCACGGGCAGCGTCACCACTTGCACGGCGAGCCCGGTCGCTCGCGCGGTTGTGATGAGTCCTTGCGCGGCTTTGGGGTGGGTCATCTGGTCCTGCGCACCCAGCACGAACAGGACTGGGCAGGTGACAGCCGCCATGGCCGCTTCGCCGTTGGCATAGCGGTCGCAAGCCACAAAGCCGCGGTGAAACACGTTGACCTGGGGGTTGCTGCGCAGCACCCGCCGACCCAAGGTCAGGCTGGCGCCGTACACCCAGGTGCCGGGGCCCAGCGCAGACGGCGGCGCGGCCAGCGTGGAGCGTGAAAACACGTTCACCAAGGCCAGCGCCTTTTCAGGGTCGTGCAGCGACGCTTCGATCAACGCTGGCGACACCTTCATGGGAAATGCGGTGCCCACCAGCACCAGGTGGTTGACGCGGCCCTTCAGGCGCGCGGCGGCCTCCAGCGCGATGAGCGAGCCCCAGCTGTGGCCGACCAAGGCTGCATTCTGCACGCCCGCTGCATCCAGCAGGGCCAACACAAAATCGGCGGCTTCTTCAACGGACGACGGCACTTCGCCCGCGCTGCGGCCGTGCCCGGGCAGGTCCACCGCCAGCACGTTGAAGCCGTGGTTCGCCAGGTAGCGGCTCTGCAAAATCCAGACGCTGTGGTCGTTGAGCACGCCGTGGATGAAGACGACCGTGGGTTGGGTGGCGTTGAAAGCCTTGCCGCCGGTGTAGCAGTAGGTTGGGGCGCCGTTGACGGTGAATTCCATGCTCAGGCCCCCACTTTCTCGGCGGCCTTGAGCGCGCGTTTCAGGTCGTCGATCAGGTCGTCCGGGTCTTCCAGACCGATGGACAGGCGGATGGTGCCAGGGCCGATGCCGGCGCCGGCCAGCGCCTCGTCGCTCATCCGAAAGTGGGTGGTGCTGGCCGGGTGGATCACCAGCGAACGGCAATCGCCCACGTTGGCCAGGTGGCTGAAAAT
>CAZSZN010000095.1:0-10802 GCA_964610405.1 uncultured Macromonas sp.
ACCTGGCGGTGGTGCGCCACGTGAGCGACCAGGTGGGCGTGATGTACCTGGGCCGCCTGGTGGAACTGGCCGACAAGGCCACGCTGTTCGAGCGGCCGCAGCACCCCTACACCCGCATGCTGCTGGACGCGATCCCGAAGATGCACGACACCGGCCGGGCCCGCACGCCGGTGCAGGGCGAGGTGCCCAACCCGCTGAACCCGCCGAGCGGCTGCGCGTTCCACCCGCGCTGCCCGCACGCCAACGCGCGCTGCAAGCAGGAACGCCCGGTGATGCTGGACTTGCGGGGCGTGAAAGTGGCCTGCCACGCCGTGGAGGAGCGGCGGCTTTGAGCTGGCGCGGGAGAGGCCTTAGGGGCGTTGCAGCGTGAGCTTCACGCCCATCGGGCCTTGCAGGGTGCCGTCTTCCAGCACGGTCAGCACGACCCGATTCTCGCTGGTGCCCAGCTTGACCTTGTCGCCTTCCTTCTCGTAGGTCATTTCCACCTCGGTGCCCATGGCCTGGATGAGCACCTTGCCGTCGGTCTGGAAGGTGTAGCGGGTCAAGCCCAGGGCGTCTTCGTACG
Organism: uncultured Macromonas sp.; assembly: GCA_964610405.1. Lineage (GTDB taxonomy): Bacteria > Pseudomonadota > Gammaproteobacteria > Burkholderiales > Burkholderiaceae_C > CAZGDZ01. The sequence goes on from CAZSZN010000095.1 coordinate 566, forward strand.
TGCCTTGCAGGCCCGGGCTGCAGGCCGCCAGCAAGGCGGTCGCCGCCAGGGCCGCCAGCCGGGCGAGCCCCTGCGTCCATTGGCGGCGCATGTCAGTCATTCGCCAGCACCTTGCCGTCCACGATCTTCACCTGCTGGCCGGCTTTCAGGCCAGGGTCTTGGGCCAACTGCACCGTCTGCGTGGCGCCGCTGTGCAGGCGCACGCTGACGTTGTAGCGCTTGTCTTTCACCACCTGTTTTTCAATCTCACGCCCCGCGTAGGCGCCGCCCACCGCACCCAGGATGCGCGCGGCCGTGCGGCCATCGCCCTTGCCGATCTGGTTGCCCAGCACGGCCCCGGCCACGCCCCCGGCGATGGCACCGACGTAACCGGGGTCGCCCGCCACTTCGACCACGTCCACCGACTGCACCACGCCGCAGGTGTCGCAGCTTTGGCGCGCTGCCAGCGTGGGCTGCACCGGTTGGGCCGACAGGGCTTTGCTGACCTTGACCGTTTTGCCACCCACGGCCAGCGTGATGGTGGCCACGCTCTTGTCGGTGATGCGGTCGCGCGAGCGCACGGTGTAGACGCCGCCGTATTCCCCCGGGCGCGCTTCGGCCAGCGTGATGCGGGCGTCGGTGCCGCCGAGCGTCAAGGTCGCTTGCGCGCCAGGTGTGCCCTTGACGGAGAAGGTGATTTCGTGGCCGCCGGTCAGCCCGGTTTGCTGGCTGCCGAAGTAGTCGATCACCGGGGTGGGCGTGGCGGCGGCCAGCGCGGCCTGGTGGGCCGAGGTTGTCAGCAGCGTTTGGCCCAGCACCGCCTGCACCTCTTGGGTTCCCACCCGCAGGGTGGCGCGCACCGGGCTGTTGAACTTGACCTGATCGCGGATGCTCAGGGTGTAGGCGCCGCTGTAGTTGCCCGCGCTGGTTTCGCTCAGGGTGACCACGTTGCTGCTGCCTTCCAGCGCCACCGTGGCGTTGCCGGCGGGCGTGCCGTTGAGCTTGAACACCAGCTCGGTGCCGGGCGTCAACTCGTTCACCTGCTGCACGGTGAAGGTGCGGACGACGGGCGCGGTCTGGGCGTGGGCGGGTACCCCCAGGCCCAGGGTCAGAAAGGTGAGCCAGGCCAGGGCCAGGTGTCGGAGTGTCAGCATGATCGGTGTCCTTGAAGATCCGGTGGGCAGCCCAGGGGGCATGGTCGCCACCTTAGCACTGCGCTGGGCGCGGGGCAACGGTCCGGGAGAACCTTTACCGTTGTTACATTTGGTCATGCCCGGCTGGGCAAGTGCTCCAGCGTGCGCAGGGCCAGGCACAGGTCGGTCCAGGCTTTGCCTTTGTCGGCCGGGCTGCGCAGCAGGTAAGCCGGGTGGTAGGTCACCACCACGGGCAGTTTCAGCCCGCCGAGTTGCGCGGTGTACACCTGCCCACGCAGCTTGCCCAGGGGCATTTGTTGCAGCGTCTCGGGGGGCAGGCAGCCGCCTTGGCCGAGCACCGTCTGCGCTGCAAAACGCCCCATGGCCAGCACGATGCGCGGTCGCAGCAACTCGACCTGGCGCAGCAGGTAGGGGCTGCACTGGTCCACCTCCACCGGGCTGGGGTTGCGGTTGTGTGGCGGCCGGCACTTGATGACGTTGGCGATATAGACCTTCTGTTCGCGGCTGAGCTGCATCGCGGCCAGCATGCGGTCCAACAACTGGCCGGCCCGGCCGACGAAGGGCAGGCCCTGGCGGTCCTCTTCTTCGCCTGGGGCTTCGCCCACGATCAACCAGTCCGGCGCCGGGTCGCCCATGCCGGGCACGGCGTGGCGCCGGCCGTGGCCCAGGTCGCAGCGCTGGCAGGCGCGGATGGCGGCTTCCAGCGCTTCGCGGTCCAGGCCGGCCGAGGCGGGGTCGGCCGCACGGGCCACGCTGGGCACCGGATGAACCGGGATGACCGGGGCGCGAGCGGGGGCTGGCGGGCTGGTCGGCGCCCGCTGAGGGGCTTCCGCACGCGGGATGTCTGATCGAACCGGTGGGGCGGCCGGTGCAGGTGCCGCCAGGGCCTGGGGCGCCGCCTGGTCCCACCAGACGTTGACGCCCATCGCCCGCAACATGGCGTTGTGGCGCTCGCTCAGCCGGGGGCGGGCATCGCGGGTGTCGGGCAGGGTATCGGGGCTCATGGGGCGGGGGGTGTCAGGGGCAGGCACATCACCAGCGCGTCTTCGCGTTGGGTGCCGCCGGCCGGATAGTAACCTTTGCGCACCCCGATGGTGGCAAAACCCAGTGCTTCGTACAGCGCGCGCGCGGGGGCGTTGCTCTGGCGCACCTCCAGCCACAGCGATTGCGCGTGGCGCGGGCGGGCCTGGTCCAGCAGGTGCTGCATCAGCCGTCGGGCGTGGCCTTGGCGCCGATGGGCCGGCACGGTGGTGATGTTGAGCAGGTGGATTTCGTCGGCAGCCTCCATGGCCACCAGGTAACCCAGCAGCCAGTGGCCGTTGGCCAGTGTGGGGGCGTGTGCCCACTGCGGTGGGTCCAGCGCCGGGTTGGGCGGCAGGGTCAATGCCCACATCCAGTGCCCGGCTTGCAGCGATGATGCGAAGTGGCGCAGCGACCAGGGGTGGGCGTAGGCGGTTTTTTCGGTGTCGGCGACGCGGTCCAGGTCCGCCTCGGTCAGCGGCAGCAGCACGGGCAGCGTCATGGCTGTGCGGGGCTGGCGCGCAGGGCCTCGCGTTCGGCGGTGGTCAGGGCCACCTTGTCGCGCACGTACAGGGGTTGAGCGCCCGCTGCGTCGGTGATTTGGCCTTGCGCCCACAGGTCGGGCACCAGCCGCAACACGGCGGTGGCGCGGGGCCAGGCAGCCACTTGCGGCCGCTGGGCCCAGGCGCTGGGCAGGCGGGCGGCGTAGGTGCCCAGGGCGTTGCTGGCCAGCAGGGCCAGGCTACCGTCGTCCGGGGTGGACAGGGCCTCGGGCGCGCTCAACCAGGCCGGGCCGTTCAGCCGGGGCCGGCCGTGGGCTTGCACCGTGCATACGGCCACGTAAAGTTCGTCCATGCGGGCGTCCAGCGTGGCCAGCAGGGTGGCGCCGGGTGGCAAGGGGTGGGTGTGGCAGGCTTCGTCCGCCACGGCCAGCAAAGTGGGCACCGGCACCACCGGAATGCCACCGGGCCGTCCGGCCACCGCCAGTCCCTGCACCACCGCGCAGGCGGTGCGCAGGCCGGTGAAGGCGCCGGGTCCGCAGCCAAAGGCGATGGCGTCCAGGTCGGTCACGCGCAGACCACACTGCCGGAGCAGTTGCAGCACTTGGGGAATCAATTCGGCCGACGCCTGCGCGCCGCCCACGCCTTCGTGTTCGGCCCAGGCCGGCCCGCCCGCCGGGCCCACGGCCAGGCTCAGGCGCTCGGTGCTGGTGTCGAGGGCCAGCACCCGTTGGGGCTGGGCCGTGGTGCCTTGCAATGTCATGGGTCGATTATCGGCGCAGGGCCACCCGATAATGGCGCCATGACACACGGGCGTTCTGGCGGCAGCATCGGGTTCAGGGGCGTTTTGGGGGCGCTGGCCTTGCTGTGGGCGACCACCGCCTGGTCGCAGGCGCTGCCAACTGCATTCACCGGCACGGGGACGGCGCCGGCCGGCGTGCTGTCCACCCTGCAGCGCGCCGGGGTCCCGGCCGAGGCCTTGTCCGCCGTGGTGGTGGACGCGGTGCCCGGCGGGGCCGTGCGTTGGGCCCACCGGGCGCAGGTGCCGGTCAACCCCGCCTCGACGCTGAAGCTGGTGACCACCTTCGCGGCGCTGGACCTGCTGGGCCCGGCCCACGTGTGGCGCACCACGGTCTGGACCGACGCGCCCGTGGTGCAGGGCGTGCTGCAGGGGTCTTTGTACCTGCGCGGCGAGGGCGACCCGAAACTGGTCACGGAAAAACTCTGGTGGTTGCTGCGCCGGGTGCAGGGGCTGGGCATTGAGCGGGTGGCGGGCGACGTGGTGCTGGACCGCAGTGCTTACCAGGTGCCGGCGACCGATCCGGGCGCTTTCGATGGCGAGCCGCTGCGGCCCTACAACGCCACGCCCGATGCCTGGCTGGTCAACTTCAAATCGCAGCAGTTCCACTTTGCGCCAGACGCAGCAGCTGGCGTGGCCCGCGTGTCGATGGAGCCGCCGCTGGCGGGGGTGGCCGTGCCCGCCACCGTGCCTTTGCTGCCCGGCCCGTGCAACGACTGGCGCGCCGCCCTGCGTGCCGATTGGTCCCACGCCTTGCAACCGCGTTGGAATGGCGGTTACCCGCTGGCGTGTGGCGAGCGCAGTTGGCCTCTGGCCCACCCGGAGCCCGAACGCTTCGCCGAACGCGCCGTGGCCGGCATGTGGCAGGCCCTGGGCGGCCGCCTGGACGGCGTGGTGCGCACTGGCGAGGTGTCATCCACCGCGTCGCTCCGTGTCACGCTCGAATCGCCGCCGCTGGCCGAGGTGGTCCGCGATGTGAACAAGTTCAGCAACAACGTGATGGCCCAGCATTTGCTGCTGGCACTGTCGCCAGCCGGCCAGCCCGCCACCTTTGACGGCGCCCGGCAGGCTTTGGTGCCTTGGTGGCGCCAGCGCATCGGGGCCGACGTGCCGCTGCCGGTGGTGGACAACGGTGCCGGCCTGAGCCGGGACGCGCGCATCACCGCCGAGGCTTTGGCGCGGGTGTTGCAGGTGGCTTACGGCTCGCCCATGATGCCGGAGCTGATGGCCTCGCTGCCCGCGAGTGGGCTGGACGGCACGCTGCGCCGCAGCGCCATGGGCGCGGGCATGGCCCACCTGAAGACCGGCAGCCTGCGCGACGTGCAGGCGCTGGCGGGTTACGTGCACGGCCCCCAGGGCGAGCGGCGGGTGTTGGTGGCCATCGTCAACCACCCCAACGCCCGGGCTGCGCGGCCCGCGCTGGACGCACTGGTGCAGTGGGCGGCCGGGCCGATGCGCTGATGCGGTCGCCAGCGCGGCGCGCGTTTCAAGGTTCGATTTCGATGCGACCCGGGCCGTTGGCCACTGTGGCTTCCAAGGCACGTTGAGCCGCCACCGCCATGCTGGCGGTCAGGTCATGCAGGTGCAGGTCGGGGCAGGGGGCTTTGCCGTGCAGGCCGATGCTGACGCTGCAGGGCAGGCCGGCGTGCGCGCTGGCCAACTCGTGCAAATCTTCGGCCAGCACCAGGGCGTGGGCCACGTCGGCGTCGGGCAGCACCGCCAGGTACTGGCCCCGGTCCCAACTGGCGAGCAGGTCGTGGGTGCGCACCCGCCCGGCCATGCGCTGCGCCAGCGAACGTTCCAGTTCGGCCGCCTGCTGCGGGTCTTGCGCCAGGCGGCGCGCAAAATCGTCGATCTGCACCACCATCACCGTCACCGGGTGTTGCAGGCGGTCGGCCAGCGACAGGCTGCGCGTCAGGGCTTCCAGCACGGCGGCCCGGCTGGGCAACCCGGTCAAGGGGTCGTGCAGCGGCGACGCGGGTGCAGGGGACTGGCGCTGCCACATCCAAAGCCCGCCCGCACCGAAGGCCGCGCTGGCCAGTGCCACGGTCAACAACTCCAGGGCAGACATCGTCATGCCGGTATTGTCACACGCCGCTGCAGGGGCCGGTGCCCCGACCGGGGCGTCAACCCGCCGTGACGGCTGGCAGCCAGGTGGACAGCGCCGGCACCGCCGCGATCAGCACCAAGGCCGCCAGCACCGCGAGCAGGAAGGGCAGCGTGGCCTTGAACAGCGGACCCATGCGCAGGTCGGCCTGCACCATCGCGATGTACAGGCCCGGCCCCACCGGCGGCGTCACCAGCCCCACCACGGTGGCCACGGTGCACACCACCCCGAAGTGGATCGGGTCGATGCCCAGCTGCGTCACCACCGGCATCAGCAGCGGCACCACCACAATCAGCACGCTGATGCTTTCCAGGAACATGCCCAGCAGCACCATCATGCCAATGACCAGCAGCAGGAACACGAAGGGCGAGCTGGTGAGCCCGGCCATGTACTCCACCACCAGGTCGGGCACGCCCTGGAAGGCCAGCACCCAGCTCAGCACCGAGGCGGCGGCGATCAGGCCGGTGATGGTGGCGGTGTTGACCGCCACCCCCAGCAGGATGGGCGCGAGGTCTTTGACGCGCAGTTCGCGGTACAGGAAACCCAGCACCAGCGCGATGATGGACGCCACGGCGCCGGATTCGGTCGGCGTCATCACGCCCAGCATGATGCCGGCGATCACCACCACCGGAATGACGGCGGGCACCAGGCCCTCCACCACCACCTTGAGCGAACTTTTGCCGCTGTCCGAGCGCCCGGCCGGCAGGCCCGGCCCGAAAACGCCGTACAAAAAGATCACCAGCGCCAGCACGCCCACGATGAGCAGCCCGGGCACGATGCCGGCGATGAACAGCGGCGCGATCGGCTGCACCGCCACCACGCCGTAGATGATCATCAGCATCGACGGCGGAATGATGGGGCCGAGCAGCCCGGCCGACACGGTGACCGCGCCGGAAAAATCGCGCTTGTAGCCCATGCGCTCCATGGCCGGGATCATGACCTTGCTCATGACGCCGATCTGCGCCACCGCCGAGCCCAGGATGGACGCGGCCATGGCGTTGGTGAACAGGTTGGCGTAGGCCAGCCCGCCCTTGAAGCCGCCCACCAGCACCTCGGCCACGGCGATCAGGCGCTGCGTCAGCCCGGCTTTGTTCATGATCTCGCCGACCAGCAGGAACAGCGGAATGGCCAGCAGCGAGTTGATTTCCAGCGCACCGTAGAACTGGATGGGGATGGAGTCGAACAGCACCGCCAGGTCGTTGGTGGCCATGAAGGCCATCGCCCCGGCCAGGATGGTGCCGACGATGGGCAGGCCCGCGAACAGCAGGCCGAAGAAGACGAGCAGCGTGATCATGCGGCGGCTCCCAGTGGGGTGGCGGGTGCCGGCCAGAGCGCAGCCCGCAAGTGGCGCAACACCGCAGCGACTTGGTGGAACGCCATGGCGGCCATGGCCAGTGGCAGCGCGCTGTAGTTGTACCAGCGTGGCAGCTGGGTGGTCGCGCCCAGCTCCAGGCGGGATTCGGGCAGGTTCACCCAGGTCCAGCCCAGTTGTGCCATGAACAGCACCAGCGCGAGGAACAGTGCGCCCAGCAGAGCCAGCAGGGCGTTCTGCGCGCGTGGCCCCAGGGCGCGGGGCAGGAAGTCGATGCTGACCAGCTGGCCACTGTGCGTCAGCAGCGACAGGCCGAACAGTGTCACGAACACCAGCAGCTGGGCCGAGATTTCCTCGGCCCAGAAGATCGGGCTGCTGAAGAAGTAGCGCTGGATGACCTGCGCCATCATGATGCCTGCGATGCCGGCGGTCAGCGCCACCACCAGGGCTTTTTCCAGCCGGGCCAGCCAGTCGTCAAGGGTCTGAATCAGGGCGTACATGCCAGCGTCACAGGTCTTTGGCCTGCTTGTAGAAGTCGGCGATCAGCGGGTTCTTGGCGCTGTACTGGTCGCGCACCTTGGCGCCCACGGCCTGGAACGACTTGAGGTCGGCGGCCACCACCTTGGCACCGTCGGCTTTCGCCTTGGTCAGGTTGTCCAGGTCGGCCTGGATGGCGGTCTTGTAGCCCCACTGCTCGGCCTCGGCCACCACCTTGGTGATGGTGTCGCGCTCGGCCGGGGTGCGGGCGTCCCACCACTTCTTGGAGACCACGATCGCGGCCGGGAAGGCCATGTGGTTGGTCAGCGTCAGGTGCGGGGCTTGCTGGTGGAATTTCAGGCCGACCAGGGCGTCCAGGTCCACGTCCACCGCGTCCAGCAGCTTGGTGGTCAGCGACGGCGCCACTTCCGACAGCGGCATGGCCGTGGGCGCGGCGCCGTTGGCGTTCCACCAGTCGTTGTAGATCGGGCTGGGGAAGGAGCGGATCTTCTTGCCGGTGAGGTCTTTGGCCGAGACCACCGGCTGCAGCGCGAGCACGTGGCGCATGCCCGCGAAGGCGTAACCCAGGCCCACCAGGCCGTGCGGCTCCAGGCGCTTGAGCATGGCTTTGGCGGCCGGCGTCTGGGTGGCGCGGGTGGCGTGGGCCACGTCCTTGAAGGCATAGGGCAGCGACCAGGCCAGGAACGATTCTTCGCGGTTGGACAGGCCGCCCACGGTGAGCACGCCGAGCTGCAGGGCGCCGGCGCTCATGAGCTGGATCATCTGCGCCTCGTTGCCCAGTTTGGACAGCGGGCTGACGGCGATCTTCATCTTGCCGCCGGTGGCTTTTTGCAGGTCGGCACTGATTTTTTCGGACACCTGGTGCCACACGTGGGTGGGCGGGGTGACATGGCCGAGTTTGAGGGTCTGGGCCTGGGCGGTGAAGGCGGTGGCGGCCAAGGCCAGGCCAGCGGCCAGGGTGCGGAGGGCGGGGCGTCGGGTCATGTGGGTTCCTTGAGCAAACAAAAGGCCCGCCACGCCTTGCGGCGGTGGGCGGGCCAGGGCTGGGGTCAGGCGGCGTCGGGTTGCTTCCCGGGCGCCGCGTCGGCAAAGGCGGGCAGGGCCAGGCAGGCGGCCTCCACCTGCTGGATCAGCGGCCAGCGGTTCAGGTCCACCTGGAAGCGGCGGGCGCTTTCCACCTGCGGCACCAGGTAGCAGTCGGCCAGCGTGGGCGTGTCGCCGAAGCTGAACCGGCCGCGCTGCGTGTCGGCGGCCAGCAGGGCTTCGTAGGCGTCAAAACCGGCGCCGATCCAGGTGCCGCACCAGGCGTTGATGGCGGCCTCGTCGGCGCCGAACGTCTTGCGCAGGTACTCCAGGATGCGGCGGTTGTTGATCGGGTGGATGTCGCAGCCCACGATGGCGGCGAGCGCCCGCACCCGCTGGCGCCCATCGGCGTCGGCCGGCAGCAGCGCGGGCGTGGGGTACTTTTCTTCCAGCCATTCGATGATGGCGGGCGACTGGATCAGCACCTGTTCCCCCGTGTCCAGGGCCGGCACCAGCTGTTGCGGGTTGAGCGCCTTGAAGGTGTCGGTCAGGTGCGCTTCCTTGCCCAGGTGCACCGCCACGTACTCGGTGCTCAGGCCTTTGAGGTTGAGTGCGATGCGCAGCCGGTGCGAGGTGCCGCTGCGCCAGAAGTTGTACAGCTTCATCGCGGGACTCACTCGGCCGGGCCGACGGTCAGCGCGATCTCGGCAATGCCTTCCACGCGGCCGGTGATCTGGTCGCCCGCCACCACGGCGCCCACGCCTTCGGGCGTGCCGGTGTAGATGAGGTCGCCCGGTTGCAGGTGGTAGTAGGTGGACAGGTCGGCGATGATTTCGCGGATGTTCCAGATAAGCTTGTCCACGTTGGACGACTGCTTGGTCTGGCCGTTGACTTCCAGGGCGATGGCGCCCTGCTCGACCACCACGCCTTCCATCGGCACGATTTCGGAGCAGACCGAGCCTTCTTCGATGTCCTTGCCGGTGTCCCAGGGGCGGCCCTTGTCGCGCGCCACCAGCTGCAGGTCGCGGCGGGTCATGTCCAGGCCGGCGGCGTAGCCGTAGACCAGTTCGTGGGCCTGGTCTTCGCTCACGCGAAAGCCGGGCTTGCCAATCGCCAGCACCAGTTCCATCTCGAAGTGGTAGTTGCTGGTGCGCGGCGGGTAGGCCACGGTCGCGCCGCTTTCCACCAGGGTTTGCGGTGATTTGGTGAAGTAGAACGCCTGTTCGACGCTTTTGTCGACCGGGCGGCCCATTTCCACCGCGTGGGCATGGTAGTTGCGGCCGACGCAGAAGATGCGGTTGATCGGGAAACGTTCGGTCTTGCCACGGATGGGCAGGGACTGGACGGCGGGCGGGGTGAACAGATATTGGGTCATGAGGCGACTTCTGGAAAATCAGAGGTTGGACGGCATGTTGGGCTGAGCGTCCTGGCGGACTTCGTACACGCCCAGTTTGCGGTGCAGGGGCGATTCGTCGGCCATGAAGACGAAGGCGGGCTGGTCAGCGCTCAGGTTCTTCAAGGTGACGGCGGTGTAGCCCGGGGCGCAGCAGGTGTCGGCTTCGGCCAGGGTGAAGGTCTGTCCGGCGCCGTCCACGGTCACTTGGGCGTTGCCTTCGATCTGGTGGAACACCTGGGCCGGCGAACGCGCGGGCAGTCGCAGGGTCTGGCCGGGTTTGAGCATCAGGGCGTAGAAACCCAGCACGTTCTCGGCGTTTTCGCCGGTTTCGGGGTTGACGTAGGTGACCTGCACGCACTCCAGGTCCGGCTGGTCGCTGGCCAGCGACAGCAGGGCGGCGCGGGTGTCGGCCCAGGGGTAGCGCAGCATGGGGTAACGCTTGTCGCTGC
>CAZSZN010000096.1:0-10599 GCA_964610405.1 uncultured Macromonas sp.
TTCACTGGCTCAATTTTGGTTCGGAATACGGCTCAGTTTGTTTCCGGAATCAACACACGCCCAGTTCATGGTTCGCGAACGACAGGGCATGAAACACCGTGGTGATGCCCGCTGCTGCGTTGCGTTTGTCGGCCTGCGCACAAGCGAACTCCAGGGGGAAGTGGACCCCCGGACGCGGTTCAACCTCTTTCTCCATCGCATCGCAATGCAAGTCGATCATGCCGGGCATCAGGGTGCGGCCAGCCAGATTCACTTCGGTCGCGCCAGCGTAGCTGGTCGGGTCAATGGCGGTGATGGTGTCGCCTTCGACAAGGATGGACACGTTGTCACGGACTTCGTTGGGAAATACCACGCGGGCGTGGGTGAGCAGTGTGCGTTTCATGATGCGATGGGTTCCAGCAGTTCGGCGGCAGAGACCGGGGGCGTCAGCGTGACAACGCGGTCGGCCAGACGATCCACGAGTTCGGGGTGGTGAAAAATGGCGAGCATGGCCACGCCTTCGGCCTTGATGGACTGCAACAAGGCCACCACGCGGTCGGTGGTGGTCGGGTCCAGGCTGGCGGTGGGCTCATCGAGCAGCAGCAGCCGGGGGCGTGCGATCAGGCCGCGTGCCAGGTTGACGCGCTGTTTCTCGCCGCCCGAGAAGGTGGCGGGCGGTACCGCCCAAAGCCGCTCGGGTACGTTGAGCAGGGCCAGCAGCTCACGCGCCCGCTCGGCCGCGGCTTCGCGCGGACTGCCCCGCTGCACCAGGGGCTCTGCGACCACCTCCACCGCCGACTTGCGTGGCAGGCAGTGCAGGAACTGGGTCACAAAACCCAGGTCCTGCTTGCGCAGTTCCAGTATGCGGTGTTCACTGGCCTGGGCCAGATCGGTCATGGTGCCGTTCGCGTCCCGGTAAAGGATGCGACCGCTGCTGGGCAGGTAGGTTCGGTAGATGGCCTTGAGCACCGACGACTTGCCGGCGCCGGTCGGGCCGATCAGCGCGGTGAGCTCGCCGGCAAACACCTCCAGCTGGACCTGCGCGCAAGACGGGATCAGCTTTTGCTGGTCATGCAACTGGAACTGTTTGGAAAGACCTTCGATCTTGAGAATGGCTTCTTGCATGTCGGTCTCCTGTTACAGCGCGGAGGCCACGAGCCGCTGGGTGTAGGCGTGCTGGGGGTCTTCCAGAATCTGGTCGGTAAGACCCGACTCGATGACGCGACCGTATTTCATGACGATGGTGCGCCCGGTCAACAGGCGGATGACCCCCAGGTCGTGGGTGACGACGATCATGGCGGTGCCCAGTTCTTGCTGGATCTCCAGAATCAGGTCCAGGATTCGCGCCTGCACCGAGAGATCGAGGCCGGTGGTGACCTCGTCGAGGTACAGCAGCGGTGGCTGCGTGGCCAGCGCCTTGGCGATCTGCACGCGTTGCTGCATACCGCCCGAGAACTTTTTGGGCGACTCGTCCATGCGCTCGGGCAGTACTTCGGTGCGCGCGAGCAGGCGCCGGGCTCGTTCCCGGATTTCGCCGTAATGGGCCAGGTCGTTCATCAGCAAACGTTCGGCGATGTTGCCGCCCGCCGAAACATTGAAATTCAGACCCAGATGCGGGTTCTGGTACACCATGCCAAATCGGTGGTTGCGCAGCCAGCGCTGTTGCGCAGCGTTGAGTCCGAACATGTCCCACTGGCGCTCGCCGTCGAAAAACAGGGCTTCGCCGGCGGTGGGTGCATCGTCGAAGAACAAGGTCTTGACTACGGTGGACTTGCCGCTGCCGGACTCACCCATGATGCCGAGGATTTCGCCCTCGTGCAGGTCCAGGCTGATGTTGTGGCACGCCACCACCGAGCCGCAATGTGGGCAGATGTTGGTGTCCATTTCAGGGCCTGTGCTCTCCAGGCAGAGCTCGCAGCCACGGCCGTGGACCTTGGTGAGCCCGCGAACTTCCAAAATCTTTTTCATGGTGTGGTCTCCTGGCCCATGGGGTGCTGACTGTGCAATCGTCCGTTGCAGTAATCTGAGTCCGAGCACTGCCACTGTTTGCTGCCGTCGTCCGCAATCAGCTCGTCAAGGAAGCTGTCGGTCGCGCCGCAACGTTCGCAGGCGCGGCGCTGACCGCCTTCGTCGCTGAAGTCTTCGGTGCGGAAGGGCACATCGTCGAACGCCAGCGGATCGGCGCGGGTGTAGGGTGGCACCGCATAGATTTTTTTCTCGCGTCCGGCACCCAGCAGAATCAGTGCCGGGCTTTGGTGCAGCTGAGGGACGTCGTAGCGCGGGATCGGGCTGGGGTCGATCACGTAGTGACCGTTGATGCGTGTGGGGTAGCGGTGCGAGATGGTGATCTCATCAAACTGCACGATGTCCTCGTACAGCTTGGTCAGCAACCGCGAGTAGTCGCCTTCTCCGTGCATCACCTTGCGCCGGGCTTCCGAAGGCTCCACCACCACCAGCGGGTCCGGGTATGGCACTTGCAAAATCAGCACCTGCGCTTCGGTCAGCGGTGTTTCCGGAATGCGGTGGCGCGACTGGATCAGCGTGGCCTCGGCCGTGTGCTCGGTGGTGTCCACGCCCGGGCAGGTCAGTTCCACAAAGTGGCGCAGGTTCACGGCATTGACGGAGTCGTCCGCACCCTGATCGATCACCTTCAAGGTATCGCCCTCGCCAATGAGCGACAGCGTCACCTGCAGGCCGCCGGTGCCAAAGCCGCGCCCCATGGGCATTTCGCGTGAGGCATAGGGCGTCTGGTAGCCGGGGATGCTGATCGCCTTGAGGATGGTGCGACGCACTTCGCGCTTGGCGTATTCGTCCAGGAAACCGAAGCTGTAGCCCGCCTCGTCCAGGGGCAGTTCGTAGCCCGGGTTCATGATGGCGCTCCTTCTGGGGTCGGTTGTGCGGTGGCCTTGTCCTGCGTGGTGCGCAGCCGGTCCATGTCGGACTGGAAGGTCACGTAGTGCGGCATCTTGTAGTGGCTGGCAAAGCCCATGGAGTCCACACCGTCTACATGCAGCAGCACGAATTCCGGGTCTTCAGACGGATTGCTGGGGCCGTCGCGCATGCCTTTTTGCAGGGCGCGATCGAGGATGGCCATCGCAATGGCCTTGACTTCGTTGTGACCGAAGCAGGCGCCATAGCCCAGGGTGAAGGTGGGTGGGCCGTCGGTGGCATCGCCCTCAAACATGGCCACCACCTCGCATTCGGTCATCAGCACCTCACCGGCCTCGATGGGCTCGCCCGTCACCGGGTGCGGCAACATCACCGGCACATAGCCCACCCGCATTTCGGCGATGGTGGGGTGCACGTCGCCGTAGCCGCGCATGTTGGAGTATGCGATGGCCAGCAGCGAGCCGGTTTCGGCGCGCGCCATGGTGGCCAGGGCCGCCGAACGCGGTACCGGGAACACCAACGGGTCGCGGGTGATGTCGAATGCCGCGCGGGAGCGCCGGGTCAGCGCCGGCAGCAGGCCTTCTTCACGCAAGGCATCGACCACCTTGGGGAACGTGTCGGGCAGATCGGTATCCGGCACGCTGTCCAGAAACCGCCGCGATACCGCGCGAAAGTCCTCGGGAGATTCGTTGGCCAAATCCAGGCGCATCAGGCGCAACGCGTAGTCGGTGGTCGGTCCCAGCATCTGACCGCCCGGGATGTCCTTGAACGCACTCGAAATACGGCGGATCAGGCGCATGCGGCTCGTGTCCTGCACGGGCACATCCATCAAGCGTGGCTTGGTGGACCGGTAGGCCCGCAGGGCGAAGGCGGCCTCCAGCGTGTCTCCCTGCATCTGTTTGATCGCCAGAGCGGCCAGGCGTGGGTGGTACAGACCGCCCTCGGACACGACACGCGAGGTGAGCAAGCGCAACTGCTGTTCGATAGCGGACAAGCTCAGCGGTGTGCCGTGCTCCCCTTCAGCGCAGCGCAGCGCTTCCACTGCGCCTTCGGCGCCGGCGATGGCGCGACCGCCACCTTTGATAGCAACGTATCCCATCAGTGGGCTCCTTTGAATAGGATGCGGGTGGTTCGTGGCAAGACGGCAACTTCGTGCGCGGCCACCAGAATGAAGTCCACACCCAGCGGGAAGTGACTGTTCCAGTCTGAGCGTCGGTCCCACCAGCCAGGATCGATGCCCTCGACCTGCAACACCTGCTCTCGTTGAATGCCCGGGCCTGTCAGGTACAAACCAGCGCCCACACCAAAGCCGGTGACACGCATCACAACGGTTGCACCCTGTTCGGGGTTTTCCAGCGATCCCAGGCGCGGTGTGGCTTGCAGCAGGTGCTGGCCGTCGGCCAGCACGAACTCGGCTGTTTCCACGCTCGCAGGGCGTGCACCGAGTCGGCGCAGGTCGTCTTGCGAGAGGGTGCGTTGTGGGTCGGCCAATGCACACGCGCTGTCCACCAGGGTCGCCAGTACCAGCATGCGCGCCGATTCCGCACCACGGGCCAATGGCACCACGCGTCCTGGATAAGAGAACGCAGTCATCAACTGGCGAAACGCAGACTGCTGGTGCGACGGTTGCCAGACAGCTCCAATTGCAGCAGGCTTCTCGGGCAGGGTCATGGGCTCATTCATCGTCGTCCTCCTCGTTGGTGCCCAGCAGGGCAAAGTCCACTCGCGTTGCCACAAGCAAGGATCGGCGCTGGTTACTTTGTTCCGCGAGCGCAGCTGCGCCCTGATCCAGCAGTTCCGTGGCAGCCTCGCAGCCCGGGATACGCGCCGCCAGCACCGCGTCCAGAATGGCCATGGCACGGGCCACGCCGGCACGGTCATCCACCAGAATGGCCGCCCCTTCGACCGACTGGCCGTGGGTCGTCGTGACGCGCACATGCGCTTGGGCGAGCGGAATTTCGCCGATGAAATAGGTGTCGCCCAAGGCACTGTCGGTGATGGGCAGCAGGCCCAGACCCGACTGCGGGAGCGCAAGGTCCTGCACTTGGTGTTGGCCCGCCAGATCGCTTGCCAGGGCTTTGACGGAGGCGGCCGGTAAGGCCGACCACAGCCGCAGCCATTGGTCGCGAGACGGAATCTCTGTAGCGTTGGTCATGTTTTTCCTTGTGGTCTGGGGTCGCGTCAGATCAGCTTGGTGCGGATGCGGGCCTGCAACTGGTCCAGCACGAAGACAAAGATGAAGATTGCGATCAGGATGGTCATGACGTGGCCATACTGAAACATGTCAAAACGACCTTTGAGTTCCTGACCGATGCCGCCCGCCCCCACGAGGCCGATGACGGTGGCCATGCGCAGATTGCGGTCCAGGATGTAGGCGGTGTAGGCGATGTACTGTGGCAAGACCTGGGGGATGACGCCGTACCACAGCGTTTTGAGCTTGCCCGCGCCAATGGCCTCCAGCGCCTCTTGCGGCTTCTTGTCGGCGTTTTCTATGTCTTCGGCGTAGAACTTGCCCAAAAAGCCGGCCGCATGCAGGCCCAGAGCCAGTACGCCAGCGATGGGGCCGAAGCCATAGGCCAGCACCAGAAACAGCGCCACGATCAACTCTGGCATAGAGCGCAAAAAGCTGATGAAGCCTCGCGCCGTCGTGTATGTGTAGCTGTTTGGGCTGTAGTTACGGGCCGCAAAGAAAGCCAAAGGAATGGACAACAGCACCGAGAGGATCGTGCCCCACAGCGCAATTTCCAGGGTCTCGATCATCTTGACGAACACCGTCCAGACATAGCCGAACGGCTTGACCAGCACTTCGACGGTTTCCGTCGTGGCCTCCATCTGCAACGTCTCCAGATTCATCTTCTGCTCGACGTGCTCCTGCAATTCGATGCGTGAGAAGGGGGGCAACTTTTGCCGGTCCAGATTCTGAATTCGGCCGACCTCTTCGACTTCGGCAATGGCTGGTGGCCACATGGCTTGCCCCACGCGCGACAGGCCTCGCGCGACCTGTGAATCGTCGGCCAGGCCCACGGTCTTCGCGATGGCCTGGACCGACATCGCCACCATGCGATCCATCTCGGTGCGTTGCCCCGTCACGAGCAGCAACACCATCACGGCGATCAGCACCAGCACATGCTTATAGCTGTAGGGTGCGCTCAGTTGCCAGTGCAGCGGGGTGCCCTGAGGTGGCACGGGTATCGGGCGGGTAGAGGTGATCATCATTTCGTCCCTCACGCTGCGGCCAGCTCGGTCATCGGGTGAGACTCGCCGCGCTCGGTCGGGGGCGCATCTTCCCAGCGCGCACCTTGGTAGAGCGCCTGCACGCGCTCGTCAGTGAATTCCGCAGGCGTGCCATCGAAAACGACCCGGCCATCGCGCATGCCCACAATGCGGTCGCCAAACTCACGGGCCAGGTCGACTTGGTGCAGGCTGCACAGCACGGTGGCGTTGCGTTCGCGCGCGGCATCGCGAATCAAACCCAGAATGTCGCGCGAAATCTTCGGGTCCAGACTGGCCACCGGCTCATCGGCCAACACAACTTCGGGGTCCATCATGAAGGCGCGAGCAATGCCCACGCGTTGCTGCTGACCACCCGACAAATCGCCCGCACGGCGCTGAAGATGTGCGGGTGACAAACCCACGCGATCGAGCAGCTGGCAGGCTTTTTGTCGCTGTTCAGGCTTGAACCAGCCCGAAAGTGCGCGCAACGTGGACACGGTCGGCAACAAGCCAGACAACACATTGGCCGCCACACTCATGCGGTTGGTCAGGTTGAAGTGCTGATGGATCATCGCCACGCGCTGGCGCAGGTCGCGCTGAGTGGTGCCGTTGAACTCGATTCCGTCGATCAGCACCCGACCCTGGGTCGGCTGCATGAGGCCATTGACCGCGCGCAGCAGCGTGGACTTGCCTGCTCCTGAAGGACCCAGGATCACACAGAACTGGCCATGGGGAATATCGAGCGACACGTCGCTGATGGCGGTTGTGCCATCGGGCCAGATTTTTTGGAGAGATTCAAAGCGGATCATGTCGCTTCCTTTGATTGAGGGCATGGCGCGGCCCAACCCGGGTGAGCGGGCCAGGCGCATGTATTCCAAACAACTGCGTGCGAAGGGGCTCAGCGCGCGCTGGCCTTTTTCATGATGTCTTGCTTGACTTGGTCGGTGACCAGCTCAAACAGCTTGCCGGCGTTGGCCATGTCCGCTTCGCTGACATTGGCGGTGTAGCCGTCCACTTTGCCGCCGCCATAACCACGAATCTGGTCTTTGGTGATGCCTGGCAATTTGTCGATGTTGTTGAACGCATCGCGCAGCTTGGCTTTGATGTCTGCGTCTACCTTGGGGTGGATGGCCAGTGGCGGATAGGGGATGGCTGCACTCTTGACAACAACCTTGACTTTGCTGGGATCGATGGCTTTGCTGTTGACGGCTTTTTCGAATGAGTCAAACGATGCACCACCCGCATCAACCAGTCCTTCAGCCAGGGCCTTGAGCACGTTGGCGTGGCTGCCCGCCATGTTGATGCTGCCCAGGTCGCGCGCAGGTTGTACACCACCCGCCATCATCATGGCTACGGGTACTGCGAAGCTTGAGGTCGAGTTCACATCGCCCAGAGCCACTTTCTTGCCCTTGAGATCTGCGACGTTGTTGACACCGCTGTCGTTGCGGGCAAAGAGGCCGGAGTAGTACACCGACTGGCCCTTGGTGACGGCGAGTGCGAGCAACTCGGAACATCCACGCCCTTTGGCCTGGAGATAGGACACAGGGCCGAACCACGCAATGTCGGCCGCGCCACTGCACATGGCCTCTACAACCGAGCCGTAGCTCTGACCGACCTTGAGGTCGAACTTCAGGCCGGTTGATTGTTCGATGGCCGTGAAAATCGGTTGGAAATCTTTCTTGGTGCCGTCTTCGGTGCCACCGTCAGCGGGCACCAAGACCACGCGTAATGGCTTGGCCGTTGTGCCGTCGTTTTGCGCTGCCACGGCGGCAAACGGACTGGCCATCAAAGCCAGGCCGGTGACCAACAACGTACGGCGAATGGATTGTTTCAGATACATTACAAGAGCTCCTGTGAGTGGGAAGACAAAAAGATAGGTTTGCGAGACCGTCAGGGGTTGATGCGCAGTTGGATCCGGTCTGCACGGAACCGGGTAATGGCGTATTCGACCGGGGTACCATCCCGGTCGTCTACGTTCACACTCTTGACCCGCAGCACCGGTCGGTTCTGCGGCATACCCAGTGTCTTGGCGTCATCCCCTTGCGGGAGCACCGATGTCACCAGACTTTCTGTTCGGCGCAACTTGCAGCCGTACACCGAACTCAGCAGCGCGTGCAGCGATCCGCTTTCAAAGCGCTCGAAGAGGTTCGGGAATTTTTCGGCGGGCACGAAGTGCGATATCAGGCACATGGGGCGCTGCTCCACCATGCGCAGCGTTTCGATCCAGTGCACCGCATCGCCTTCCTGGATGGACAGGCGCTGCGCCACGCGCGAAACCGCACCGATGGTCTGCTTGCGCAGGATGCGGTTCTCGGTCATGAATCCAAGTGCGGCCAGGTTTTCTGTAAAGCGGGTGCCTTTGCCAATCTGGTAGTCCAGTTGGGTGTCGAGCACGAAGATGCCCAAGCCGTGACGGCGCTCCAGTAACCCTGCTTCAACCAGTTCGTCAACGGCCCGACGCAGCGTGTGTCGGTTGACGCCAAATTGAACTGCCAGATCCCCTTCCGACGGCAAGCAATCGCCTGATGCGTATTGGGTGAGTACGACCTGCTCCAGTTGTTGAGCAATCTGTGCGTACAAGGCCAGACCAGAATCTCGATTGACAACGTAGAGGCTCATGTGTAGTTATCTAGATAAGTGGATGAGCGCCAGCTTACCCGGCACATGTGTCCGTTTAATGACGGTGTCAAAGATGGACTGCACCAACAAAGGCAAGGCCAGGCAACCCTACGACTTTGGGCTGAAGCTGGGTATTGCCTGTACGCCGCAAGGCAACTCGATGGCGTGCGCCAGGGCCTTGCACGGCAACCAGCAAGCTGACCAAGCAAGCTGCAGCAAGCGAGGATTCTTAAGTGGGATGCGCGTCCATCAGGATGTTGAAATACCTCCTTGGCAAGTCGCCCTGCGGAAGCAGGGAGCTCGGACCGAGGGACTCGTTGACGAGACGGCCCCGTGCCAATTTGAAATCCGCCCTACACCCCTGAAAGATCAGTGATCAACCGCAAGCATTGGCAGCTATGGTGCTGCAGGCTCGATCCGTACCGAGGCCACAGCTAAAACTGACAAAAATTAGCCTCACATTGGGTAATCCACTATTACCCAATGTTATTTTTATTGAAAGTCTCAACTTATTGACATCAAAAATAGTATGTATTAACATAGTACATACTACGGTACGAAATAAAAAGGTAAGCCATGGCCAGAGCCGGGATCTACAAGTCTGAAGTGCTGCGCGCCCGCGATAAATTGCTGGCCACAGGGCGGAATCCCTCCATCGATGCGGTGCGCGAAGAGCTGGGTACCGGCTCCAAGAGCACCATCCACCGCTATCTGAAGGAGATCGAGGAAGAGGAAGGTGGGGCCGTCGGAACCCGCGTAGCCGTCAGCGAGGCCATCCAGGACCTGGTGGGTCGCCTGGCGGCCCGCGTCAACGAGGAAGCGGAAGAACGGGTCACTGCGGCCCAGGCCAAGCACGCCGAGCAGTTGACCCAACACCAGCAAGCCGCTGCGGCCCTGAAAACCGAAGCGCAATCCACGCGCCAGCAGTTGGAGCAAACCCAGCGAGCGCTGGCCGAAGAAAAGACCGGTCACAGCCAAACCAACGAAGCGCTGAGCAGCAAGACCCTGGAATGCGCGCAGCTCGCCCAGCAGGTGGCCGACCTGCAGGAGCGCCTCGCGGCCGAGGAACGCCATCGCCAATCCCTGGAAGAAAAGCACCAGCACGCGCGCCACGCGCTGGAGCATTTCCGGGAGTCCACCAAAGAGCAGCGCGATCAGGACCAGCGCAAGCATGAGCAGCAGGTTCAGTACCTGCAGGCCGAGTTGCGCTCGGTGAACGAGACCCTGGCGACCAAACAGCAGCAAGCCGTCCACACTCTGCAGGACAACGCGCGCCTGCTGGGCGATTTGTCGCGCGCCCAGGGGGATCTGCACAAGGTTCAGGAGGGGGTGCGGGCCCTGCGGCCGCTGCAGGATGAACTGGGGTTTGCTCAGAGACGCACTGAGGAGTTGGGTCGGCGCCTGGTGGAGCAGGAAGCGGCCGTCCAACAGCTCAACGCTTCAAACGAACTGCTGCAGGCCAAGGTTCACGAACTGACCACGGCAAAGCAACAGCTGGAACTGGCACTGACGGCAGCCAAGTCATCTGTAGCGGCTCAAGAGCAGGTCGTGGCCAGCATGCTGGAGCGTTTCAGCGCTACGGTGCCCAGTCCTGATGTGGCCGCGAAAGACCCCATTGAAGATGCCGAAAAATCGACTAAGAGGAATGAGAAAAAACCAACGGGGACAGGGACTTAAGCCTGTTTCTGCGGTTTTTTACATGAATCCCTGCCGACCCTCTTATTGCACTGAAAACGAGGAGACCCCCAATAGGGGTATTGACCAGCACCGGGTAACCGGGCAAAAACTCGACTTTTGCGGTCACGCCAAAACTTTTCGCCTGTAACTCAACGAGCTCCACAATGTGACCTTGCCCTCGAAATGTGAATCCCATAACCGAGTCACATGTTCACTGTTTTC
>CAZSZN010000097.1:0-10521 GCA_964610405.1 uncultured Macromonas sp.
GCAAGCTCAAGCACCCGAGCCGTTCGGACAAGCTGCGCAGCTTCATCGACTCGCTCTGAAGCAGAGTTCCACGCTCAACCCGAGCGATGGAAAGACTCAGGGGGCCGCAAGGCCCCCTTTTTCATGGCATCAACCGGCCGCGCCAACCGCGTCTTTCACGCACTTTTTGGTGAAACTGTTTTTGGCGGCACCAGCGAGCTTTTTGTCGGCCGCAGCCGCTTCGCAGGAAGCGGTGGCGTCTTTCTCGCACTTCTTCAAGAACGAGTTTTTGGCCGCGCCGGCCAGCTTCTTTTCAGCGGCATTGGCATGGCAAGTGGGGCCTTCGGCCCAGGCGGCGGAACCACCCAGGAGGAACAACGAGGCAACCGCAGCGGAGAGCAATTTCATGAACTGGACCTTTCGAGGGTGTCAACGAACAGACACCGCCAATATAGCCCAGCTCAAGCCATGGATTCCAAGGCCAGCAAGCGAACATGGCCGTGCATCAAGGTTCTGTTGCGCCTGCGGTCGCCAAGTCACCTGCGATCATCTTGAACTGCTCAATAGCCGACCGCAGCGACAGGTTGCAATAGTTCCAGAGTTTCTGGACAAGGGTGTTGGTGTTTATGGGATTCAGGAGAATTGGGAAATCCGGCCCAAGCGTACCAGGATATTGTGCTCCTGTTCGGGGTCACTCAGCAGCCCGGGCAGGGCATTGGCAAACGGCGACAGCGCCAGCAAACCAGACACAGAACGGGCAACATGCCGCCTCACGTCGTCGGGCGCCGCACCGACCTCGGCAGCAAGTGTCGACCGCCCTTCCACCACGGTCAGGATGTCTTCAAGATCATGACTCAGGAACACATCGTTCTGCCCCCTGTCCCGGAAGGCCTCGAACTTGGTGGCGAGGAAGTAAGGGGCCGACAGGTGTCTCAAGACCAACCCTTCGGCCAACGTGGCACGTAGCGCCGCCTCAAAGCCAGGCCGGTACCAAGGGTTGGCAAAACCCAGCACCTTTTCATCCAGGGGCACCAGGTCCAGTTGCATGCGGTTCCAGAACCAGCGGAAGGGCGGCGTATTGTCTTCCATCGTCTGCCGAAACTCACGCTGAACCAACTGGTCGGCCAGCTGGTGGTAGCTGGCCAGCGACGCCACTTCGACGATTGCGTCCACATCTTCGGTCGGCCGCACGTCCATCAGTTTCGGGTTGTCGATCAGCAGCCCCGTCGCGCAACCGCCCACAAACACCACTTCCTCGCACAAAGACCCCAGCGCCTGAGCCATTCCCGCCAGCAAGGCCAGATTCGGGTCAGCCACGGGACGCCCCCTTGGCGGGCAGCGGCGCGCTCGGGTCTATCAGGGCCTGCAGCCGCTGCAAGGCCATGTTCCGCTCGCGCGCTTTGCCCACCCGCAAGGCGTCGAACAGCGCCAGCAGTTCGTACAGGCGTTCGTCCTGCATGGCCGCAAACGGCACCGAAGGGTGCAGCGGCTCCACCCCGATGCCGCGCACCGTACCGTTCGGGTGCGGCCACACAAAGTCTGTGCTGCCCGGAGCAAACACGCCTGCGAACGCAGGCGCGCTGTGGCTTGTGGGCACGCCCACCGCCAGCGGCAGGCGCACAGCCGGGAAAGCGTACCTGGCGCCGTGCAGGGTGAACTCGGCCATGGCCTGTGCATGCACGCGCACCGGGTTGTCTGGCGCCGCGGCGGCGTCTGAGGGAGCCGCATGGCGGCGTACCCTTTTGCGCGTGACCCGGTAAATGCCCTGCTGCTCCTGCAATGACTTTGCTGCCACCCCCTCAGCGCCCGCAGGCAAGGCCGCAGCCTCACGGTTCTGCAACAGTAAACCTGACAGCAAACCCCGCTTCACCGCAGCGTGAGCTTCTGAAGCGCTTAGCCCCAACTCCTGCGCCAGCCGGGCATACGTCCAGCGCTGATCGCCCCAAGCCACGAGCTTGAGGGCAACGAGAAAGTCCTGGGGTTTGAGCTGCATTTATTCCGTATTCGCGATTTGCGAATATGGAATTTAACATTCAAACACCTGCCGTGCAAGTCGCCATGGCTGTCGCTCAGGGGTACAACACCAGATCACCGACAACCTGGATGACCTTGGCCTCCTCCAGACTGCGCGACAAGGCGTCCGCATCGTCGGTCGTCGCGCCCTGGCCGACGATGGATTTCAGGAGCCGCAGCAACGAGGCCAGCTTGATCGGACGGTTCGTGCCCAATTTGGAGAAAGAGGCCCTTGCCCGGGCCACCAACTTGTCTGAGGGGGATGGCGCCGCCTTAGGCGCTGTCTGCTCCGTCGCGGCATGCTTCCCTGCTGCCTTGGGAGTGGGTGCCTTGGCGGCAGGCGCCTTCTTCGCAGCGGCCTTCTGAACCGGGGCAGCCTTCTTGGCGACCACCTTCTTGGCCGGCGAGGCAGCCCTGGCAGGCGCGACTGCGTTAGGAACGTTCGGGTCTGCCGCCTTTTTCGCAGGCGCTTTCTTGGTTGGCGCCGGTTTGGCTGTAGCCTTCTTGGCTGGGGCCGCCTTCTTGGACGCAGGTGCCTTCTTGGCCTTGAACCCCATACGAACGGCGGTGAAACCGAGCAGCTTGGCGTGCGCCAGCATCGAGTCGTAGCCCTTGTCGTTCGCCACCACCAGCAGGGTGGCATTGGGGTGTTTGGCAGCCACATAACCCAGATAGGACGACAGGTGAAAGTCCAGCGCGTTCTTGCCTTTGCCCGAGTGAGGAACCAAAGTCACCCGTTCGTGAGCCGCCTTCAACTGCTCCGCGCGCTTGACCTGCCCCGGCCCATGGAACAACCACACATCGGTGAGCTTGGGCGCGAGCTTCAACAGATCATCAATAGTTGGCTGAACGTTTTCGTAGTCCACCAGCAGGTGTTGTTCTTTCATGTCCTCCACCCTCTGCAGCGCACTGGCTGCATGCACGGCTTGTGATTCAAACGCCCCCTCAGCTCTCCGCCTCCTGCAGCTCCTTCAGCGTCCGGCCCTTCGCGTCTTTCCACTCGATGCGCCCGTTCGCGCTGCGGCCCAGCACCACGGCTGCGGCCGTGCTGGGTGAGCTGAAGCTGTAGTCCTGCGTGAAGCAGTAAAGGCCCGCTTCCAGCGCCAGCACGCCGTTGGCGATCAGTTCCTGCCGCACGTCGTACATGCCGCGCACGTGTTGCGCCATAGACGGCACCGGCTCGGCCACCGCCTGCGAACCGGCCTTGACCACAAAACCCTGGCTAGCCTCGTAACCTGTGGCCTGCACGCCCTTGCCTTTGCAGGCCAGCACCGGGCTGGCCTTGGCCGTGGGGACCAGCGCGATCGGGCGCGCCTCCAGAAACTGCACATGCGCCTTGTTCAGCTGCCCGGCCGTGGCCGTGGTGAAGCCGATGGCGCGGGTCCAGAAATCCTTATGCGCGTAGTGGCTTTCCAGCCGGGGGCGAATGGGGTCGCCCTCGCCCACGTAGAGGATCTCGCCCTCGCCGTCCGGCCGCAGCCCCAACAGCAGGTAGACGCCGGTCTGTGCCAGCTCCGGCCGCGCCTTCACCTGCGGCAGCAGCGCCCGCGGAAACACCAGCGCCTTGCCGATCCAGTTGGATTTTTCGACGATGCGCAGGCCGTCGGGGTCGCCGTCGGCAACGAAGATGCGGAGAGAGAAGGGGCTCATCTATCGCAAAGATCCTGTAGCGGCTGAGTGTTTGTCGTGGTTTCCTCTCGTTCCATTCTAGTTCCAGCAGATTGACTCGCGCCCTCTCAATGCCACATCAAACCATGGTTTCCAGCGCCAGCAACCCGGTGGCGGTGTTCGAAATCGGAATGTGGTAGTTGCTGTGCACCTTGCGCACGCCAGCCCCGGCGGTGGACAGTGCGCCCCGCATGGCCAGCCACATCAGCAGCTCCACGCCCTGGGTGCCGGCTTTTTCCACCAGTTCCACGTCGCTGAACTGGGTGGCCCATTCCGGGTTGGACATCATGCTTTCCATGAACTGCAGGTCGAAGGGCTTGTTGATGAAACCGGCGCGTTCGCCCTCCAACTGGTGGCTCAGGCCGCCCGTGGCCAGCACGACGACGCGTTGGTCGTTGTCCCACGACTGAATGGCTTCGCCCACCGCTTGGCCCAGCTTGTACACCCGTTTGGCCGTGGGCAGCGGGAACTGCACGGTGTTGATGTCGATGGGTACGATGCGCACGGGCGCCACTGCGTCGTTGGGCCAAAACAGCTTGAGCGGCAAGGTGCAGGCGTGGTCCACCAGCATTTCCTGGCAGGTGACGATGTCGAATTCCTTGGCCACCAGGTGCCGGATGAGGTGCCAGGACAGATCGGGGCAGCCGGCCACCGGCGCCGAGGTAGGGATGCCCCAGCCCTCGTCGGCGTTGCTGTAGTCCGCCGCCGCACCTACGGCGAAGGTGGGCATTTTGTCGAGGAAGAAGTTCAGACCATGGTCGTTGTAGAACACCACCGCCACGTCGGGCTTGACCTGACCCAGCCAGTCGTGGACGGGCAGGTAGCCGTCAAAAAAGGGCTTCCAATACGGCTCCTGCTGCAGGCCTTTTTGGATGGCGTTGCCGATGGCGGGAATGTGGGAAGTGGCCAGACCACCGATGAGTTGAGCCATGGGATGTCTCCTTGAACGTGAAAATGGGGGTTCAGACCTGCGCGGCGGGCCAGGTGGGCTGCTGGTTGGCCGCCACCAGTTTGGCCATGAAGGCGTCTTTCGTCATGCCGGTCTGCTGGGCGCCGATGTCTTGCATGTTCAGCCCGAAAATGCCCGCGAATTTGGCTAGGTAGTAGGCGTTGCCACCGGCTTCCAGCAAGGCCAAGACCTGCTTGGAACGGATGGCTGCGGCCTGCTGCTCGGTCAAGTGGTACTTCTGCATGTAGGCCTCGGGGTCGGCCACAAAAGCTTCACGGTTGGCCTGATCGTTGAAGGAAAAGCACATCTTGTTGAGCGCATAGCCCTTCTGGGCCAGGTCGCCGTCGAACAGGGCGGTGCCGGGGATGGTGTAGGTCATGAGGTGTCTCCTGCGTAGGCCACGGGGTGGGCGATGGCGAAAGTATTGCGGGGTCATAGACAAAGATAAATACATGATTCATGATTTAACCCATGAATAAATTAGATTGGTCAGACTTGGACGCCCGACTGCTTCAGTGGCTGGTGGCGGTGGTGGATGCGGGCAGCGTGACGGGAGCCGCGCAGGCCCTGGGGGTGACGCAATCGGCGGTGAGCCACCAGTTGGACCGGCTGCGTGCCATCACGGGCGACCCCTTGTTCGTGAAAAGCGGCCGAGGCATCGTGGCCACGGCGCGGGCGCAGGCGCTGGCGCACGAAGCGCGCGAACTGTTGCGCCAGCTGCAAGGGTTTGTGCACGTGGGTGCCTTCGACCCGGCCCGCTGGCACCAGCAGATCACCATCGCGGCCAACGACTTTCAGCGCGACGTGCTGCTGCCACCGCTGATGCAACGGCTGCGCAGCGCGGCACCGGGGTTGAGCCTGCGCATCATCCCCTCGGGTGTGCCCTCACTGGAGATGCTGCGCCAGGAACACTGCCAACTGGTGATCAGCCCCCGGCCACCGGATGGGGCGGACGTGCTGCAAAAACGCTTGTTCGAGGACGAGTACCGCGTGTTCTACGACCCGGCGGTGCGGGACGCGCCCACCGGCGAAGCGGACTACCTGGCCGCCGAGCACGTGACGGTGGTGTACGAGCCGCGCCGCGCGCTGGACCTGGACCAGTGGTTGCTGGCGCGCGGCGTGCAGCGGCGATTTCGGGTCAGCGTGCCGGGGTTTGCGGGGCTGGCCTCCTTTGTGCAGGGTACCGACCTGCTGGCCACAGCGCCCGGCCTGCTGCGCCTGCACCTGCTGCGCGACCTGGCCAGTGCGCCAGTGCCTGTGGCTTGCCCGCGCATGCCCATGTACCTCGTTTGGCACCGGCGTTACCAAGCCGACCCGGCGCACCAGTGGCTCAGGGGGGAGGTCGAGGCGGTGGCGATACAGTCGGTCAATCACCCTGCGCAAATTGCCATCCCCTGACCGCAGTCCATGCCACTTACAGTGGCGGTGATGAACGCTTGGGCCCATGAGCATGACCACACATTCTGCGGATGACCCGCTCCTGCGACCCCCTGAAGCCTTGATACGGGGCTTGGCCGAGCTGGGCATTTGCCACCGCCCCGACGCGGTCGAAGCGTTGTATGCCCCCTGGCAACCGGCACCACCAGAGGGCGCACGTTGCGCGCAGAACCTGAGGTATGGCCCGCATGCCCGACACGTCCTGGACATCTATCACCCCGCCCCAGCCACGCCGAGCAAACCCGGCGTTTTGCTCTATGTGCACGGTGGGGGTTTCATTCGGGGCGATAAAAGTCAGCGGTGCAACGTGGACTGGTGGGGGGCTCAGCAAGGCCACACCACGGTGTTGATGAATTACCGGCTCGCGCCCGAAGTGCGTTGGCCAGCCGGTGCCGAAGACGTGGTGAGCGCCGTGAGCTGGTTGCGCCTACACCTGTCGGACCTGACCGGTTCAAGCCAACCCTTGCTGCTGATAGGAGAGTCGGCCGGCGCGGCCCACGCGGCGGGGGCGGCTCTGTTGCGAAGGCTCCAGCCTGCCGACTGGTCCCTGGCGGGGGTGGCGCTGCTGTCCGGCCCTTACGACGCCGGCTTGGAAGCCGCTGCGCCCGAAGCGCTGCGCATTGCGCAACCTGACGTGCGCAACGAAGCCTATTTCGGCCCCGACCGAACACGCTGGAACGAAGCCAGCGTGGTGCGCCAGATCGATGCGCCCCCGTTACCGGTGCTGATTGCCGCCGCTGAGCGCGACCTGCTGCAAATGCAGGTGCAGGCCGCCAACCTGTTCACCACTTTGATACGTGAACACGACTACCAGCCAGAGCTGCACTGGTGGCGGCACCACAACCACTTCTCACCGGGGATGTCCTTGGGGACGGCGGACCGCACCGTGTCCGCGCCGCTGGAAGCGTTTGTGGCTCGGGTTACACAGGGCATCACCCGATAGTGCCAGGCGCGCTGCCAGGCCCGGTGGCAGGCAAGCTGCGCAGCAACACGTCGCACAAAAACTCCGCAGGAGGCGACAGCGGCAAGTCGGGCCGCCGCACCAGCACGATGTCGGGGGCAGGCAAGGCCTCCTGCACGGCGATCGTGGCCAACTGGTCGCGGGTCTGCGCGCAATCCAACCACTGACGCGGCAACATGGCCAACAGGTCGGTTTGGGCCAAGGCCACCATGACCGACAACCCTGAATGAGCGCGCAGCAGAATGTTGGGGGCCGGCAAGCCGTAGTCAGCCATCAGGCGGCCCAAATCTTCCTCGGTATTGTGGTCGATGGTGGTCGCCGCCCAGGCAGCCTGCGCCAGGTCCGCCAAGCTGCGCGACCGCGCCAATGGGTGGCCTTTGCGGCATACCACGACCCGGGTATTGGTGCACAGGGTTTGCACCGCCAAACCCGGCGCGGGCCGCATGCGGGGCGCGGCGCCGAGGTAAAAGTCCACGCTGCCATCGCGCAGGGCCTTTTCAACCCCCGGCATCAGGCTTTCGATCAGCTGCAGCTTGACTTTGGGATAGGTACGGCGGAACACAGGCAAGGCGTCGGGCAGCATGCCCAGGTGCGGCATGATGGACAAAGCGACGGACACCTCACCCTCATAAGCGGTGCCAGGCTGCTGCACTTCTTCTCGGGCACGGCGTGCCTCGGCCAGGATGGCACTGGCGCGGCGGTGAAATCGAGCGCCCTCAGCGGTCAAGGTCATGCCGGTGGCCTGCCGCACGAACAAATTCACCCCCAACTCCCGCTCAAGTGCACGAACGCTGCGCGTCAGGGCGGGCTGGGGCACGTCCAGGCGGCGCGCGGCCGCACGCAGGCTGCCGTGTTCCGCGATGGCCACAAGGTGTTGCAACTGGTCGAGTTTCATGGGAAGTGACAAGAGATGAGTGCCATCCAGATGATTCACAAATCGAATCACCTGATCGAATGCGCCATCTTACGACCATCAAGGGCGATCCCTAAAGTGGGCATGCCTGTACGCATTCAGGCACCCCTTCACAACAACAGGAGACACCAAGATGGCTTTTCAACGTTTGCGCACGCTCATGTGCGCTGCCGCCACCCTCGCCTTGATGCACACCACAGCCCAGGCCCAAGCATGGCCAGAGCGCCCGGTCAAAATGGTGGTGCCAGCCGGTGCTGGCGCCGCGCCGGATGTGATCGCTCGACTGGTGGCGGAGAAGCTCTCCACCGCCTGGGGACAAGGCGTGGTGGTGGACAACAAACCCGGAGCAGGAGGCATACCCGGGATGTCGGCATTGGCACGTTCGGGCCCCGACGGCTATACCCTGGGCTTTGTGCCGGCTGCCATGGGCACGATCACGCCGCTGGTCTACAAGAACCCCCAATTCAACCCAGAGAAAGAGTTGCAGTCGGTAGCCACGGTCGGCATCAGCCCGTTGATGCTGGTGGCGGCAGCGGACAAAGGCATCAAGTCGCTGAAAGATTTGGAGCAACACGCCAAGACCCACCCGGGTCGGGTGAACTTCGCGGCGCCGCAGCTGAACTCCCTGCCCCACTTGGCGGGTGAGATGGCGGCGCGGGCCGGCAACATGGGGTTGGTCACCATCCCGTTTCGCGCACCACCAGAAGCCATTTCATCGCTGCTGGCCGGCGATGCGCTCGTGTCCGCCGACGGCATTCCGGGGGTGATCAGCCATGTGCGATCTGGCCGACTGCAGGCCCTGGCGGTGACGTCGGGCAAGCGGTTGCCGGGCATAGACGTACCGGCCGTCGCCGAGACCTACCCTGGCTACGAAGTGATTGGCTGGTTCCAGATCATGGTGCCGGCGGGCACGCCTGCGGCCATCGTGGACAAGATCAATGCCGAAGTGAACCGCATCACGGCCGCGCCCGAGATGGTGGCCCGCCTGGCAGAGCTGGGCGTGTACCCCCGGCAAGACAGCGTTGGCGCCAGCCGCGAGTTTTTCGCACAGCAGCAGAACGCCATGAAACGCCTGGTTGCAGAACTGCGCATTCAACCCCAGTAACCCCACACCAAGGAGACCACCTCATGACCCCTCGCAAAAAAGCCCTCGTCACCGGCGGCGGCACCGGCATCGGCCGCAGCGCCGTGCTGGCCCTGGCCCGCGCCGGCTTTGATGTCGCCATCAACTACGCATCGAGCGCCAAAGCGGCGCAGGCGGTGGCTGAAGAAGCCCAGGCCTTGGGCGCGAAAACCGTGCTGCTGCAGTGCGACGTGAGCGACGACGCGGCGGTGCGCCAGATGCTGGCAAAAGTGGGCGAGGCCTTCGGCCACCTGGACGCCCTCATCAACAACGCCGGCACCACCGCGACCTGGAAAGTCAAAGACCTGGAGAGTCTGGACATGGACGCCTGGGACCACACCTTCGCGGTCAACGTGCGCGGCAACTTCCAGGTGACCCGCGCTGCGGTGGAATTGCTGCGCAAGAGCAAGGACGTGGGCGGCGAGCCCTGCATCGTCAACACCGCCAGCATCGTGGGGCTGCGCCCCGGCCCGCAGCCGCCGCCGTACGCCGCCAGCAAGGCCGCGGTGGTGAGCCTGACCAAGATGATGGCCTGGAACCTGGGGCCAGACATCCGGGTGAACGCGGTCGCCCCGGGCTGGATGGAAGGCGACTGGATGGAACGCATGCTGGGTGACAAGTACGACGCGCTGATGGGCGCGCGCGCCAAAGCCACGCCGCTCAAGCGCTGCGTGACGGCCGACGACGTGGCCGAGGTGATGCTGAACCTGATTCAGGGGATGCGTTTCGTCACTGGCGAAGTGGTGGTCATCGACGGTGGCTTCACCAGTTCGACCTGACCCGTTGCGCAACACCCAAGAGGAGATTTCCATGCTTGAAGGTTTTGTTCCCTTCCCCCCCGAGTTCGCCGCGCGCTACCGCGCCAAAGGCTACTGGCAGGACCGTTCGCTGGCGCAGGAATTCGCCGACGTGTTCGCGCGCTACGCCGACCGTGTGGCGCTGATCGACGGCGACACGGTCTACACCTACGCCGAACTCGACCGCGTCAGCACTAACCTCGCGCTCAACTTGCTGGGCCTGGGCCTGCAGCCGCTGGACCGCGTGGTGCCCACGCTGCCCAACGTGCACGAGTTCGTGGTGCTGTACTTCGCGCTGCAGAAGATCGGCTGCATCCCCATCGCGGCCCTGGTGACGCACCGCTATGCCGAGATCAGCCAGTTCGTGCAGCTCTCGGGTGCGACCACGGCGGTCTACCCTGAAACCTCGGGCGACTTTGCCTTCGCGCCGGTCATCAGCCGCGTGCAGGCTGAGCACCCGTCGCTGAAGTTTCGCATCGTGCTGGGTGAGGCCGGCCCGGGCGAGGTCTCGCTGCGCGAGCTGATCGCCACACCCGCCCAGCTGCCCGCCTCGCGCCTGGCCGAGATCCGCATCGAGCCGACCGACCCCTGCATCTTCCAGCTCTCGGGCGGCACCACCGGCATCCCAAAGCTGATCCCGCGCACCAACAACGACTACGCCTACAACTCCAAGGTGGCTGC